>JANNHK010000401.1:0-9047 GCA_031404355.1 Actinomycetes bacterium | reverse complement strand
CATACGCATGTCGAGGGGCGCGTCGTAGCGATAGGAGAACCCGCGTTCGGGCCGGTCGAGCTGCGGACTGCTGACCCCGAGGTCCATCAGGATCCCCATGACGTGTTCCCCCTCGCCGTGCTCGGCGACCACCGCGCCGAGTGTCTCAAACCTTCCGTGCACCACCTTCACGCGCGAGCCGAAGCTCGCCAGACGAGATGTCGCGGCGCGTACGGCGTCCGGGTCACGGTCGACTCCGAGGAGCCGAATGTCGGGGCGCGCGTCGAGAAGCAGCGCTGCGTGCCCGCCGCCTCCCACCGTGCAGTCCACAACCAGGCCGGGCGGAACCGGCAGGAGAAGCTCCACCACCTCCCGAGCCATCACCGGGAGATGCGAGAACTCCGCCTCCACGTCGTCCTCCTCGACCCTTCGACCACATCGTGTCGACCGTGTCGTCGGAACCGTCAGCGCCGCCCGGCCCGTTTGCAGCCCCCCGGTCGGAAAGCGCCGCCGGGGATGTGTTGTCCCGGTCGGCTCGGCTGAAAGCGGGCGGAGTAGGGGCCAACAACCGCACCAGCCGGGGGGCTGCAAACGGGCCCGGCGAACCGGGCCCGTCTATGTCAAACGCATGCACTCATACGAAGTCGTCGATACCTTCCCCTTCGACGATTGATGCCGTTCCCTGTCGATCTCGTTCGCGGAACCGCGCGGTGTCCCAGATCTCGATGTGGTCGAAGTTGCCGGCGACGATCGCGTCGCGGTCGAGGGCCGCGTGGTCGCGCAGGTGCTGCGGGATCGCGACCCGCCCCTGCTTGTCGGGCGTGATCTCGACCGCGCCGGAGAAGAAGGCCCGGGCGGCCTGGCGTTCGAGGGTGCCGCGCTCGCGGGCATCGCGCAGTTTCTGCGCGACCCGGTCGAACTCGGACACGGGGTACACGGCGAGGCATCCGTCGAGCGCCCGAGCCATCACTGCCCCCCCCTCCAGCTGATCCCGAAAGCGAGCCGGGAGGATGACCCTCCCTTTCGCATCGAGGGAGTGTTGGTGCTCCCCCAAGAACATGCGTGCCCACCCCTTTCCACCACCGAGCACCACCTTATGCCCCTATCCCCCACATCGTCAACCCATTGGCACCACAATGTGACAGTGCTCGACACCAGCCCCTCCCGTCGCAGGCCGCGAATACGCCGCCGCTCCACCGCCCGTCGAGTCGCGGGCACGACCGAAGTTGCAGCCGAAGCGGCCGTCGCCCCCGAGCCCGACCCGGCCCTCCTCCTGAACGGGCGGGTCGCCGAGCTCGAGGTGCTGCTCGACGCGCGGGGCGCCGAGCTCGAGTTCGTGCGCGTCGAACTCGCCGAGGAGCTCACGCGAGCGGCGAAACGAAATCGCACCGACGAACTCGAAGCGATGGTGAGCGCGCTCGAGGAGTCGATACGCGTCCGGACGCGTGAACGCGACGACGCCCGGGCTGTGCTCGCCCACGACCGAGTCGAACGGCGCGCACTCCTCGACGAAGCGATCCGGCTGCGCGACGAAGCGGCCGCATTCGCGAGCGAGGTCGTCGCGCGCGCCGACGTCGAAGCCGACCTCGTCCGCCGCGAGGCGCACGTCACCGCGCACGGCATCCGCGAGATCGCGCGCGAGGACGCCCGCCAGCTTCGGGAAACCGTCGAGGTTTTCGGTACAACGACCGATCTCCCGGAACGCATCCGAAAGCTCGAGCGCGCGCTCGACCGCCACCGGAAGCTCCTGAAAAAACGCGCCCGTTAAGAAGTTACGCGGGGACGCGCTCGATGCGCGACAGGTAGGGCTGCCAGTCGTCGGCGATCGGCCCG
Organism: Actinomycetes bacterium; assembly: GCA_031404355.1. Lineage (GTDB taxonomy): Bacteria > Actinomycetota > Acidimicrobiia > IMCC26256 > PALSA-610 > JANNHK01. The sequence continues at coordinate 7,235 of JANNHK010000401.1, read as the reverse complement.
GCCGACGCGATCAGCGACGTGGTCGCGTGCGGCGCGGTCGGCGAGCGACGCAATTTCATGCCGCACTCCGACGGCAGCCGGTCTTCCTTGCGAGCATTGCACGCACGGCACGACGCGACGACGTTCTCCCAGGTATGCGGGCCACCGCGCGATCGGGGCACGACGTGATCGAGGTTCTCGGCCGAGGCCGAGCAGTACTGGCAGCGATGGTTGTCGCGGGCGAACACGGCGCGGCGCGAGAGCGGTGCGGTGGCTCGGTACGGGACCCGAACGAAGTGCACAAGGCGTATCACCGACGGCACGGGTACGGACCGCCGTTCCGACCGGAACTCGGCCCCGTTGCGGTGGACGATCTCGGCCTTGTCCTTGAGCACCAGTACGACGGCGCGTCGGGACGAAACCACGCACAGCGGTTCGAAGCTCGCGTTCAGCAAGAGTGCCCGAGCCACGGTCGTCCCGTCACCTCCCCAGGCTCACCAAAGGTTGCGAAAAAGTCTATCGGTGCAACCATTCGAGATACGCGACGAAATCGCGGGCGGTGGCAACGCCGTCGGGGCCGTACGCGGTGTCGAACCGGAATCGCAGGTATCCCGGATCGGGACGGGGCACGAACGGCCGGTGGCGCCACCACCCGGGGCGGGCGACGGCAAGAATCTGGCGCAGCGCCGTCCACCACAGGTGCGGGCGCCGCAGGACGGCGACCGAGGCATGGAGCCAAAACCTGGGCTCGAGCGTCTGACCGAGCACGTCGTCGTCGGCCTGATCTTTGTTCATTGGGCGCTCGTTCGGCCGATCAGTCACCATGTCCGGCGCACGGTAGCGTTGGCACCGCAGGTCGTCCGTCCCGGGGGCTGACCGCACCTGCAAAGGCGCGAGGCGGGCCCCCGACGGAGGACAACCGCATTGCATGCTGCTCCCCGCGCCGAGTCGCACGGCCCCGAGGCAGGGTTCAAGGACCTCTTCGACGAGGCCGCGCGCCAGATCGACCGAGTGCTTCGTGGCAAGCACCGGGCGGTGCATCTCTCGCTCGTGTCGCTGTTCGCCGAAGGTCACCTCCTGATCGAAGACGTGCCCGGCGTCGGCAAGACCTCGTTGGCCAAGGCCATCGCGCACACGATCGGGGGCAGCTGGCGGCGTATCCAGTTCACGCCCGACCTGTTGCCGTCCGACGTCACCGGCGCGTCGGTCTGGGACCGCGGTCGCAGCGACTTCGAGTTCCGCCCCGGCGCCGTGTTCGCCAACATCGTCCTCGCCGACGAGATCAACCGGGCGTCGCCCAAGACGCAGTCGTCTCTGCTGGAGGCGATGGAGGAGCGTCAGGTCACGGTCGACACGACGACGCACATGCTGCCGTCGCCGTTCATGGTCATCGCGACGCAGAACCCGATCGAGCTCGAAGGCACCTATCCCCTGCCCGAGGCGCAGCTCGACCGTTTCCTCATGCGGCTGCGTATCGGCTACCCCGACCGCGATGCGGAGCTATCGATTCTCGAATCGCACGGCGTCGCCGCGGTATCGGCCGAAGACCTCGAACCGGTCACCGATTCCGACACCGTTGCGATGTGGGCAAAGGAATTGGCGAGCGTGCACATGGCTCCGGAGCTCCAGGGCTACGTCGTCGACCTCGCCGACGCGACCCGCCGCCACCGCGACCTGCTGCTCGGCGTCAGCCCCCGCGGCGCGCTCGCGATGCAGCGTGCGGCGAGAGCCCTGGCCGCGAGCGTCGGTCGTGAATACGTCATTCCCGACGACATCAAAGCCCTGGCCCCAGTGGTGCTCGAGCACCGGCTCGTGTTGTCGCCCGAGGCGATGATGCGGGGCGTGAGCGCGGCCGACGTGCTGACCGGTGTCCTCGAATCCGTAGCGGTGCCCGCGGCGCGGACCGTCTAGGTCGACTCGTGCTCACCCGGCGCGGTTGGTCGGTCCTCGGGGCCTCAATTGGTTTGGTCGTCGGGTCGCGAGTCCTCGGCCTCGTCCAGCTCGTGGTCCTCGCGGCATCGGGTTTGCTCGCGCTCGCCGGGGCGTGGACATGGGTCCGGCTGCATCCGCCGCAGCTGAAAGCGGAGCGGCATCTGCGCGAACGACTTCAGGTCGGTGTCGACGGGCGTGTCGATCTCGTCGTCGAGGCGCGGGCGCCGCGCACGGTGACGATTGCGATTTCCGATGCGTTCGACCGCGGCCGGCGGTCGGCGCGCTTTCTCCTCGCGCCACTCGCGGGTGGCGAGACGGCGCGTGCGGCGTACCGCATCCCGACCGATCGTCGGGGCCGTTACGAGCTCGGCCCGCTGCGGGCGACTGTCTCCGACCCGTTCGGTCTCGCGAGCCGTACCCGGCGCGTGCTGTCTTCCGAGGAGGTCATCGTGTACCCGCGCGTGCACGACGTGTTGCCTCCACCCGAGCGCTCCGGCACGGAGCTCGACCGCGACCAGCCCCGCGCCCACGGCCGGCTCGATTCGGGCGGCGAGTTCATGACCCTGCGCGAGTACGTCCCGGGCGACGACCTCCGCCGGGTGCACTGGCGTTCCACGGCCCGGCGCGACCGCCTGATGATGCGCCAGAACGAAGCGCGGCACCGGTCACCGATGCTGCTGATGCTCGACGTGCGCCCCGGCGCGCACGATCGCCCGTCGTTCGAACGCGCCGTCGAGGCGTGCGCGTCGATCGCGACCTCCCTCGAACGCGCTGCCCGCCCGTGGGAGCTGGTCCTCAGCACCGGCGTCACGGTCGGCGCGCCCGGCCGCCGTCACATCGTCAGCGTGATGGACGAACTCGCGGTCGTGCAGCCGCACGGGCCCGACCGTATCGTCGCCGCCATGACGCGGCGCCGCACCAGTGCCCTCCTCGCGGTCATGGGCCGCGTGCAGGGTGAAGACGGGGGCGCACTCAGTGTCCTCGTCCGCAACGGCGGTTCCCTCACGGTTGTCGCGACCTTCGACGACTGGGCGGTCGCGCCGATGCGGACCCGGCGCCTCCGTCCTGTATTCATCCCGTTCGGTCCCAACCAGCCGTTCGTCTCGGCCTGGAACACGGCAGTACTCCGTTGGCAACGCAGCGCCCGTCACCATTCGTCGGACTCACACGCGCCGGCCTGACCGTCGCGGTCGCGGCCGGGCTGAGCCGCGTCTTCGCTGACGGCGCGTGGCCGTTCGCGGTCGTCTGTGCGGCCGCGCTCCCCCACGCGATCATCGGCTACGGCGATCGCCGCCGTTGGAGCGCGCTCCTGCTGTTGCTCGCGCTCGTCGGCGCGGGTCTCGGACTCACGCTCTACGTCGCCGAGGTCGACACGTTGCGAGGCGTCCTGCCGACCGGCGACACGTTCCGCATGTACCGCGACCACTTGGTCGATGCCCCCGATATCTTACGCGCCGCCGTGGTTCCCGTCGCGCCCGTCGGCAGCGCGCTGCTCCTGGCATTGCTCTCGCTGTTCGTCGCGGGCGCGGTCGCCGAGTGGTCGGCGCGCCGGCTCGACGTCACCCTCGGCGCGGTCGGACCCAGCCTGGTCGTCTTCGTCGCCGTCGCCGCGCTCGGCGACGGTCCGTGGGCGGTCACGACCGCGGTGTACGCGCTCGCCGTAGCCGCCTACCTGCTCGCGCTGCACGCCTCCGAACTCGCGGACCGGCGCAGTTGGTTTCATTCCAGCCACACCCGCCCGTCGCGCACGATTGCGGGCGGCAGTGTCGCCGCGGTGGCGATCGTCGTCGCCGCCGCGATCATCGCGCCGCAAATTCCGGGCGCGCGCAGCGACGCTTTGTTCGACTACCGCTCCCTCGGCGATGGTGGCGGCCGCGGGCTGCTGAGCGTGCCGACGCCGATCATCGGGCTCCGGTCGAAACTTCTGGTCGACCCCGAGAAGGTCGTGATGGTCGTCCAGTCGGACCAGGAGGCGTACTGGCGCATCACGGGCCTCGACGAGTACGGCTCCGAGGACGGCGAAGAGATCTGGACGTTGGCCGACAAGTCCGACGAAGCCGGCGACATCCCGAAGGCGCGCGAGGACATCGTGAAGGAGGCGCCGATCCTCGAGCAGCGCTACGAGATCGTCGACAGCGACGCGAACTGGCTACCCGCGGCGTACCGGCCCGAATACATCAGCCTCGCCGGCGCACGCGTGATCGAATCGTCGCTGTCGCTCTACCGCGAGAGCAAAGAACCGATCACCGAGCTCTCGTACACGGTGAAATCGCGCATCGCGCGGCCGACCGAAGAACAGTTCAGGAACGCACCGTCGAGCGAGGACGTCGAGAAGTACGTCGAACTTCCCGGCGACGTACCCCAGCGGGTGCGGGATCTTGCCGTGGAAGTCACGGCCGATGCCGAGACGCAGTACGACCAGGTCATCGCCCTGCGCGAATTCTTCCGCGACCCCAGCCTCTTCACGTACGACCTGCAAGCCCCCGAGGGTCAGAGCATCGAGACGCTCGAGCAGTTCCTGTTCGACGTGCGCGTCGGCTACTGCGAGCAGTTCGCCGCGTCGTTCGGCGTGATGGCCCGCACGCTTCGCATCCCGACGCGCATTGCCGTCGGATTCCGCAGCGGCGAGAACGTCGGCGGCGGACGCTGGCGGGTGCAGAACAAGAACGCCCACGCCTGGCCCGAGGTGTACTTCGAAGGGCTCGGCTGGTACCCGTTCGAACCCACCCCGGGCGACGGGTTCCGCGAACCGACGCTCGAAGACGCGACGGGCACCGGACCCGTCGACCCGGCCACCGGCGAGACCACGACGTCGACGACCGCGACGACCGGCGCAACGGGCGCGGTTCCCCCGACGAACCCCCAGGTTCCCGACGACGGAGCCATCGAAGCCGGTGGCGCGCCCGAGGTGTCGAAGCCGCGCAGCACCGCCGAGCGCGTCTTCAGGAGCGTGCTCTCTCTCCTCGGCTTCGCGCTGTTGGTGGCGGCCGTCTTCCTCACGATCCTGTTCACGATGGCGTGGCGACGCGGCTGGCGGCGCCGGCATGCGGCCGACCCGCGCGACCGGGTGTTGGGAGCGTGGCGGCAGGCGCTCGACTATCTCGCGGAAGCCGGCATCGACCCGCGGCCGTCGGCGACCGCGAACGAGTACGCGTTGCGGTTCGCGCCCGCGCAGGGCGCGGGCGACGCGGGCGCGCCGCTTGTGAGACTCGCGCGCCTGCAGACCGCGGCGTTGTTCGCGCGGCAGGCACCGTCGGACACCGACGCCGACGAGGCCTGGCACCACGCCGCCGAGATCGACCACGCGCTGGCATCGAAGTCGTCGCGCGTACGCCGTTGGTTCCGCCGCCTCGATCCACGCGGGCGCGGCACGCCAGACCCCGAGTAGGCGAACTCGAGTAGGCGAACTCCCTAACCCGACTCGGTGAGGGTACGCACGAAATCAGCCCGTTCCGCGTCGAAGGTTCGGACCTCGGCCTCGACGTCGGCCGCGAGCCGGTCCACCGCGATGAACAGCGCAAGTTGGCCGTTGCCGAGCGCGTCGAGGATCTCGCCGTCGTCACGGCAGGACCACACAGTCCGCCCGTCGGTCACGAGCCGCAGGCTCGCGAGATCGTCACCGGCGGCGACGAGTTCCTGAAGCGCACGCCGCGCCCGCACCGACGGCAGACCCGCGTCGAGCAGGGAACGGACGAGGCGCAGGGCGACGAGGTCGCAAAAGTCGTACCGGCGGGGGCTGCCCGCCCCGACGACGAGACCGCTCGCCGACCAGTGCCGCAGCTGCGACGCCGTGCACCCGGTCAGCCGAGCCGCCTGCGCGGCGGTGTACGACACCGTGCGTCAGGAATCGTCGCGACGGAAGCGGTCGCGCCACGCGCGCGAACGTTCGCCGAAAAACCCGCGCGCGCCGCCGCCGGCGCGCCACCCACCCGTGAGCGTGTCGAGTCCGGCTCGGCCGAGCTTGCGCACGTTCCGCTCGATGACGAGCAGGCAGAACAACATCAGCGCGCAGCCGACGACGCCGAGGAACAGGTTGTTCGCGAACGTGAGGACGGTCACGGCAAGTCCGGCGACGAAGCCGAAGGCCGCCCAGCGGATCACCCGCGCCGAATGGCGATACAGCGTCGTCCGCGACACTTGCTCGACGAGATCGGGATCGGTCGCGTTGAGCTGAGCCTCTATCTCCTTGAGGATCTTTTGCTCTTCCTCGGAGAGCGGCATCAGCCGTCCTTACGGGTCAGGCGGGCAGTTCAGAGCTGCAGGGCGGTGGCACGGGACCGCTGCCATTCTCGCGCGACCGGAGCATGCCAACAACGCGCGAGCCGATCTGCATCCCTCCGGACCTCAACTCGGAGCCGGGAGGGGCGAGCCCCCGGTGGCGGCGGATCGGTACGCGAGGTCGACCAGCCGGTGCGCGGCGAGGGCTTCGGCCGCGCTCGGATGGCCGGGCTGCTCGCCGCTGACGAGGCCGTCGAGGAACGACTTCGAGGGGGTCGCGTAGGCCACGACGGCCTTGTGGAACACCTCGGGCACCGAAAGCTGCCCCGCCCACTCGGGCATCACCCCGACGATCTCGTGACTGCCGTCGCCGGCCTCGACGTGGAGGGGCCCGAGGTAGTCGTCCTCGGTCCACAGCAGCGCCGACTCGCAGAAGATCTCGATCCGGCGGCTCGACTCCCGCGCGAGTACCTGGTGCCAGACACTCGTCAGCTGGGCGGTCGAGCCGGTCGGGTAGGTGAACGTCACCGCGGCCAGGTCCTCGATGCCCGGATACCCGAAATGAGAGGCGACCGCGGCGCGGACCGAGACCGGGTCGCCGAGCAGCCAACGTAGGACGTCGACGTCGTGGATCGAGTGCTCGATGAGCGTGCCGCCACCCGCCGCCGCGACGTCGACGTCGTTGCGCCAGGTCGAGCCGTACTGCCCCTGGATCGGGAAGTACTGGTCGTCGCGCATCGTGGTCGCAAGGACCCGCCCGTACGCTCCCGATGCGATCAGTTCGGCCGCCCGCGCGTACACCGGCGACCAGCGCAACACGAGGCCGACTTGGTGCGGCACGCGCGCGAGCGCGGCGGCGACCCGTTCGCACGCGGCGAGATCGGGGGCGAGCGGTTTCTCGCAGAAGACGGCAAGGCCAAGGTCGGCAGCAGCCTCGACCGCTTCGAGATGCCCGGATGTCCACGTGCAAACCCACACCGCGTCGACCTGGTCGAGGAGCGCGTCGAGCGAATCGGCGACGACCGCGCCGTGATGGTCGGCCAGGCGGCCGGCCCGCTCGGCGTCCTGGTCGAACGCCGCGACGACGTCGGCGTCGACGAGCTTGG
>JANNHK010000400.1:0-3744 GCA_031404355.1 Actinomycetes bacterium | reverse complement strand
CTGACAACACATACGCGCGACCAGAACCGGCTAGGCGTCTTTGAGGAGGGTCGTGACGACTTCGCCGAGTTGGGTGGGGTCCCATTTGGCGGCGTTGTCGACGCTCGGGCCTCTCCCCCATTGCTCCGCGATCGCGATGCGGCCGCCGCCGACGAGGAAGACCTGGCCGGTGACCGCGGCCGACTCGGGGCTCGCGAGCCAGGTGACGAGCGGTGCGATGTTTTCCGGGGCGCGGGGGTCCCACTCACCTTCCGCGGGCGCGGCCATCGCGCCGCCGAGGTTCTCGGTCATGCGGGTGCGCGCACCGGGGGCGATGGCGTTGACCGTCACTCCGTAGCGGCCGAGTTCCTTGGCCGCGATGATCGAGAACGTCGCGATGCCCGACTTCGCCGCGCCGTAGTTGGACTGGCCCGGGTTCGCGAACAGTCCCGATGTCGACGACGTGTTGATCACGCGGGCGTCGACCGTCGCACCCGCCTTCGCTTGTTCGCGCCAGTACGCCGCTGCCCAGCGGGTCGGTGCGAATGTGCCCTTCAGGTGCACGCGCACCACCGCGTCCCACTCTTCCTCGGTCATGTTCACGAGCATGCGGTCACGCAGGATGCCGGCGTTGTTGACCAACACGTCGATGGTGCCGAACGTGTCGATCGCCGACCGCACGAGCCGTTGCGCGCCGTTCCAGTCGGAGACGTCGTCGCCGTTGGCGATCGCCTCGCCGCCCATCGCCGTGATCTCGGCGACGACGTCGTGCGCCGGGCTCGCGTCGGCACCGGTGCCGTCGACGGTCGCGCCCAAGTCGTTGACGACGACCTTGGCGCCCTGGCTCGCGAGTTCGAGCGCGTGGCCGCGCCCGATACCCCGCCCCGCACCGGTCACCACGGCAACGCGTCCCTCGCAGATGGGGTTCATTGACCAGGCTCCTTGGGGAGGCCGAGGACGCGTTCGCCGGCGATGTTGCGTTGCACCTGCGCGGTGCCGCCCCAGATCGTGCCCGAACGGCTGGTGAGGAAGTCGTTCTGCCAGCGGTCGAGCGGGTAGTCAGCTCCGTCGGGCCGCACCATCGACTGCGCGCCGCGCAGGTTCATGACCCACTCGCCCAGATCGCGCGCGTACTCGGACCAGAACATCTTGTTGATCGACGCGCCCGGCCCCGGCTCCTTGCGGGCGACGACCTCCGAGAGCGTGCGCAGTCCCGCGTAGCGCATGATCTCCGCGCGCGTGTACGCCCACGCGAGCCGCTGGCGTACGAGCGGGTCATCGGCCCGGTCGATGCGGCGCACCTCGTCGACGATCTTCCAGAACTGCTTCTGGTACTGCACGTGCTGCGTCGTGGCGTTGCCGCCGCGCTCGTTGCCGAGGGTTGTCATCGTGACGCGCCACCCGTTGTGCAGCCCGCCGATCACATTGGCGACAGGCGCGCGAGCGGCGGTGATGAACGTCTCGGTAAACCCGCTCGTGCCCGTGATCTGTTTGATCGGGCGCAGCTCGAAGCCGTTCGACGACCCGTCGGTCCGCTTCATGGGCACAAGTACGTAGGAGATGCCTCGGTGCTTGGGCGCATCGGGGTCGGTGCGGCACAGGCAGAACATCATGTTCGCCATCTGCGCGCCGGAGGTCCACACCTTCTGGCCGGTGATCACCACTTCGTCGCCGTCGACGATGCCGCGCGTCTTGAGCCCCGCGAGGTCGGAGCCCGCGTCGGGTTCGGAGAAGCCCTGGCAGTAACGGTCGGAGCCATCGATGATGCGGGGCAGGAACCGCGCTTTCTGTTCGTCGGTGCCGTGCACGATGATCGACGGGCCGACCAGCCACTCCCCCATTCCGCGCGTCACACGGGGAACACGAGCGCGGGAGAACTCCTCGTTCATCACCGCGACCTCGACGCCGCTCAGGCCGCGTCCGCCGAACTCCTTCGGCCAGCTCACACACATGTAGCCCGCGTCGGCGAGCCGCTTCGTCCACGCCTGGACCGCGGGGCCACCGCGGTACATGAGGACCCGCGGGTCGAGTGAGTCGTCGATGCCCTCGGGGTGATTCTCGGCCAACCATTCGCGCAACTCGTCGCGAAACGCACACGCCTGCGGACCGAGATCGATTTCCATGCTCATTGCCGACCCCTCATGGGAGCTCCCACTGCAGGACGTTGCGGCCGTTGTCGCGCGCCTCCCACGTCGCGCGTACGGCCATGCCCACTTCCACCGCGTCGGGCGGGCACCCCAGCACGTTGCCCATGACCCGCACGCCTTCGGGCAGGTCGACGAGCACGACCGGGTACGGGCCGTCGGCCGCGTCGCGCATCGGGCCCGGCTTGTGCTGCACGCTCACCGCGTACACGGTGCCGTCGCCGCTCGCGGGCCGGTAGTCGATGTCGTCACTCAGGCACGACGGGCACACCGGCCGCGGGTACCAGAACGCCTTGTTGCACCCGACGCACCACGGCAGCACTAACTCTTGCCGCGCCGCCGCCTCCCAGAACGGCTTGCTCACAGCGCGGCCTCCGTGCCGAGCACGATCGTGCCCATCGTCGAGAGCACGCCGCCCGATCCGTGCGCGACCGCGATCTGCGGTGCGTCGAGTTGTCGGGCGTCTGCCTCGCCGCGCAACTGCCGCACCGCTTCGACGAGCAGGAACATGCCGTACTGCCCGGGGTGCGTGTACGAGAGGCCGCCGCCGTTCGTGTTCGTCGGCAGCGCGCCGCCGGGGCCGAGCTTGCCGTCCTCGACGAACGCGCCCCCTTCGCCCTTCGCGCAGAAGCCGAGGTCTTCGAGGTGCAACAGCGCGGTGATCGTGAACGAGTCGTACCCCATGAGCAGGTCGACATCGCCCGGCGTGATGCCCGCCATCGCGAAGGCGTTCGGTCCCGAGATCGCACCCGCGGTGGTGGTGAGGTCGGGCATCTGCGTGATCATCGAGTGGTCGGTGGCGGTCGCCGCGCCGAGCACCGGCACCGGCGCCTTGGCGCAGTCGCTCGCCCGTTCCGCCGACGTCATGACGAACGCGCCGGCGCCGTCGGTGACGAGGCAACAGTCGAGCAAGTGCAATGGCGACGACTGCATCGGCGACGCGAGGACGTCGGCGATCGTGAGCGGGTCCTGGTGGCGGGCCCGCGGGTTCAGGCTCGCCCACCGGCGCGTGTCCACGGCGATCTGCGCAAGCTGTTCCGCCGTGGTGCCGAACTCGGCCATGTGCCGGCTCGCGGCGAGCGCGTACGCGCCCATCGGCATGCGCATGCCGTAGGGCAGCTCCCAGTCGAGCATCGGGTTCGGGCCCGGCATCATCGGCGGCCGCCCGCCACCACCGGCCCCGCTGCTGCGCTTGCGGTCGCTGCGCGGCGTGCCCGCGTACACGCCGACGACGACTTCGCAGAGCCCGGTCGCGATCGCGGCGGCGGCGTGCTCGACGTGCAGTTCGTAGCTCGACCCGCCGACCATCGTGCCGTCGACGAAGCGGGCGCGCACGTCGAGGAACTCCGTCATGCCGGTGACCATGCCGCCGTAACAGACGCCGTCGACGTCGGCGATCGTGAGTCCGGCGTCCGCGAGCGCCTCCCGGACCATCGCCGCTTCGAGCGCGCGTCCGTGCTGGTCGAGTTCACCGGTCGGCGACGCGGCATCGGCGACCCCGACGATCGCGGCCGCACCGCGGAGGGTCCGAGCGCTCATAGCCGGCGAACTCCGTCGATGGCTCCCTCGGAGTCGGTCGAGGGGCCTTCGGCAGGCGGGACCTCACCTCGTCCGCACAGGT
>JANNHK010000399.1:0-2162 GCA_031404355.1 Actinomycetes bacterium | reverse complement strand
CCGCCTACGCGCCGCACTATCGCGCGCGCCATGCGGCGTACGGTCGAGACTACGCGCACGGACGACACGATTGGCGTGACCACCGCGGCTATCGCTGACCCAACAGGCTCCTTCCGTCAGTTCGATTCGTCGCTTCGCCCGACACGGAGCCCACTACACAACGCCGGCGCCCTTGCAAAAGGGGTGCCGGCGTTTTTCGCTCGTACCGATCACCGGTTATCATCCGATGATGGCGTCTTCTACCGATAACAAAACCAGCCGGCTGAAGAGCCTCGGCCCGTGGTGTTCGACGTCGCGCATCACGTACCGCGCTTGCACCGGCGACGGGCTCTCGTACCGCAGGACTTCTTCGATCGTGTTGGGCATGAGCGAACGGTCGGCCGCGAGTTCACGCCGTTGGTCGGGGTGGTCTCCCAGCAGCTGGCCCGACCACCCGATGAGCCGGCGGGTCGTCTCGTTGCCCGCGCCCGCGAGAATGTTGAGGTAGAGAAGCGCCTCGGTGCGTTCGAGGCGCCGGGTCGTGCCGGTCTCGTCGACGAACTCGGTGGTGAGCAGCTTCGTCGTGAGGTCGTCCGACGGGTGCTCGCCCCGCCAGTCGATGTACTCGCCGAAGGTCTCGGCGATGGCTTCGATGTCGACCGGCTTCGCATCGCGCGCGGCGTCGAGCGTCTGCAGGGCGTCGTGCGCTTCGTGAATGGCCACGTGGTCGGCCTCGGGGATGCCGAGCAACATCCCGATGACCAACATCGGCACGACCGAGCCGAGGTCGCCGACCACGTCGAAGCCACCGGCACCGACGAAGCGGTCGAGCGACCGGGCGCAGTACTCGCGCACGCGCGGTTCGAGCGCCGCCATTGCCTTCGGTGTGAAGACCCGCGACATCAGCCCACGGTGCACGTCGTGGATGGGCGGATCCTCGAAGAGGACGATCCCCGGCGGCAGCTCGATACCCGACTTGATCAGTTCGAGGACGCTGCCCTTGGCCGACGAGTACGTCTGCCAGTCGACGAGGCACGGCTCCACGTCGGCGAAGCGCGACAGCGCGTAGAAGCCGTGTTCCTCGTTGTAATAGAGCGGCGCCTCGTCCCGCATCCGCTTCCACACGGGATACGGGTCGGTGTCGATCTCGACGTCGTACGGGTCGTAGTGCAGGTCTTTGCTCACGTCAGCTCGACTTGTTGGGTTCGGAAGGCGGCCACACAGCCGCCGTCGACGGGGATGTCGATGCCGTTGAGGAAGCTCGCCTCGTCGGACACCAAGAATGCCACGGTCGCCGCGACCTCTTCGGGGCGACCTTCGCGTCCGAGCGGTGTGAGCTGCACGAGCATCGCGTTCGTGTCGCGCGCGGCGTATTCCTCGCGCCCCATCGGTGTGTCGATCATGCCGGGGGACAGCGAGCAGATCCGCGCGCCAAGCCGCCCGAGCCGGACCGCTTCGCGCTGCACCAGTCGTTGCACCCCCCGCTTGGCCCACACGTAGGCCATCCCCGTGTCCTCGACCTGGTCACCCAGCGCCGCGGCGAGTCGGTCGAGGAGCGCCGGGTCGAGCGGTTCGTCGATCGCGGCGTCGACGGCCGGGTCGGTCTCCAAGGCAAGGGCGGCGAGCAGCGGTGCGATCGACGCGAAGCAGACGTACGCGGTGTCGGTGGTCGTGAGCAGGCGCAGCGCGTCGACGAGCAGGGCGGTGCCGACGAGGTCGACGGTGATGATCTGGCGCCAGTCCCCCATCGTCGGCGAGACACCCGCGGCGTGCACGACCGCGCGGAGCGTTCCGAGCTCTGCCACCCGCACCACCAGGCGTTGCAGTCCGTCGCGGTCGGTGATGTCGAGCACGAACGGTTCGGCGTTTGAGAGTTCCTCGGCCGCGGCGACGACCGAGGATTCGTCCATGTCGACGAGCAGGAGCACGTCGACCATGGCGGCGAGCCGCACCGCGCAGGCTGCGCCCATCCCGCGTCCCGCACCCGTCACGATTCCCACGCTCGTCATGCCGCGAGACTTCCGATGAGAGTCGCTGGTGCCTTCGTTACTCGTTCCCACGTCGCGAACTCGATCCGGTATCCGTGCCGGGCGGGCACGCTCCACTTCTCGTTGTCGTACTCGTAGTCTGCCGGATCGTCATGCCACCGACGCCCGTTCGTCTCGAGGATCAGGCGCCGCTGG
>JANNHK010000398.1:0-3328 GCA_031404355.1 Actinomycetes bacterium | reverse complement strand
GGTGACCCGCACGCCCTCGGCCGGGTCCTCGAACACCTGGCCGGTCGACATCGCGTTGTCACGGAAGTCGGCCAGGTCGGGGAACTCGGAAGTGTCGTCGGGTTGCGAGCCGGGCGTGGCGTCGATCAGCAACGTGTCGGTCTCGGTCGTGAGGTCACCGACCGTCGCCCGCACCGCGACGCCCGACTCGTGCAGCTCGAACACGTAATAGCGCGTCCCGTCCGCGAACGGGACGAACGCAAGGTTCGTCGTGCCGTCGCCCAAAGCGTCGGCATCGTCGAGTACGACCTCGCCGTCGTCCAGGACGACCACGTTCTCCGTCGGGATCATGCCCGCGACGAAGCGATGCCACCCGCTCGCGCCCCGGTACACGTGGTCGCCCATGAACGTCCACGGGTCGAACGCCTCGATCGTGCAGTCGGCCGACACCGCGACGCGCGCGCCGTCCGGTCCGTGACAGACAAGCCGGCCCGCATGCGCCAGGTTCAGCGAGTGACCGAACTCGTGCAGCATCGTGCGCTGGTCGTAGTCGCGGCGCGCGGGATCGAGCGAGACGATGACGTACTTCGGGCCGCCGAGCCCACCCCAGAAACACGGTTCCAGCCGCGGCAGCAGAATGAAGACCCTGTCGTACGCGCTGAGGTCGTACCGCGCCTCCGCCAGGTCCGACCACACCGTGGAGTCACATTGCCGCTCGTCGATACTCACGACGTCGGACTTCGACCACGTGTACAGGTCAGGCCCACCGGCCCCGGTGAGCGTGACGCGTCCGTTCGAGATCGCGGTCACCGCGGCATTCACCGACTCCTCGCCGCGCACGAGTGTGTCGAGTACCTCGTCGTCGGTCCACGGGCCGGGCCCGGTCGAGTCGGACAACAGGAACATCACGACGGCGACCTTCAGTGGCCGCTGCGGGACCGGGCGCCGCAGCTGGGCCAGAACGGGCCCGATGTCGTGGCGGTCGATCGTCGTGGTGGCCGGCGCGAGCGTCGTCGTCTCGGGAACGCGGCGGTCGACCGACTGGTCACCGCCTCCGTCGTCGTCACCCGAGCAACCCGCGACCAACGCCGCGGCCATCACGATTGCCAAGAACCGCACGCCCATATCCGTATGACGCCCCACGGCGCGTTCCCGTTGCCCGAAATGGCAGAAAACCTGACGCGGCCGTCATACTGGGCCGGCATGCCCGCCGAGCCCACGGTCGACGTCTCGGGTCGCGCCCTCGCGCTGCGCGACGTCGATCTCGACACCTTCTTGCACCCGAACACCATCGCGGTGATCGGTGCGTCGGAGGTTTCCGGCAAGCCCAACTCGGCGATGACCCGCAAGTTCGACGCGTGGGCAACCAAGCACGGCGCGACCTTCTATCCAGTGCACCCGACCTACGAAACGGTGCTCGGCCACCGCTGCTACGCCTCGATCGACGACGTTCCCGGCGACCTCGACCTGGCCATCATCCTGACCGGCCGGGCCGTCGACACGTTCGAAGAAGTGCTCGCCCGCAAAGCCAAATTCGCGGTGATCTTCGCGGCCGGGTTCTCCGAAGCGGGCGCCGAGGGTGCACAACTCGAAGCCCGCCTCGCGACGTTGGTCGAGAGCGGCGACGTACGCCTCCTCGGCCCGAACACCAACCTCAACGCGTTCGAGGACTTCCGCGACGACCTCGACGGCCCGGCGATCGCGCTCGTCACCCAGTCGGGTCACCAGGGCCGGCCCGTGTTCCAGGGCCAGGAGATCGGCATCCGGCTCACGCACTGGGCGCCGACGGGCAACGAGGTCGACCTCGAGTTCGCCGACTTCGCCCGCCACTTCGCCGACCAACCCGAAGTCGGCGTGGTCGCGTGCTACATCGAGGGTTTCAAGGACGGCCGCACGCTGATGCTCGCCGCCGACCATGCCGCCAAGCTGCGCAAGCCGATCGTGATGGTGAAGGTCGGGCGCACCGACGCGGGCCGGTCCATGGCCGCGTCGCACACCGGCCACTTGACGGGTTCCGACAAGGTCACCGCCGCGATGTTCCGCCAGTTCGGCGTGACACGCGTCGACGGGCTCGACGAGTTGCTCGACGTGTCGGCCGCGCTCGCCCGCACCCGACCCGAGCCGGCGCCGAAGTGGGCGAAGAAGGGCAACCCCGGTGTGTGTGTCTACGCGGTCAGCGGCGGCACGGGTGCGCACATGGCCGACATGCTCGCCGCCGCCGGACTCGCGCTCCCCGACCTCACGAAAGACTCGCAGCGCGCACTGCACGACGGGCTCATCCCCGCATACCTGCGGGTGTCGAACCCGGTCGACTGCGGCGGCCCGCCGGTCGCCGACGCACGCGGCCGCCAGATCCTCGACGTCATCGTCGCCGACCCCAACGTCGATATCGTGGTCATCCCGATCACCGGAGCGGTCGAGATGTTCTCGAAGCCGTTCACCCGAGACATCGTCGCGGTCGCGCAGACGACGACCAAGCCGATCTTCGTCGTGTGGGGCGCCCCCGCCGGAACCGACGACACGTACTACAGGCAGCTCCTGGACGGCGGACTGCCCACGTTCCGGACGTTCAACAACTGCGTGAAGGCGGCGCGGGCGTACGTCGACTACTGGACCTTCGCGGCGCGATATCGCTCTCCGTTCGTTGGCGCCCCGACCGAACCGCTCCCCGCGGCGCGAAAGGCGCGCAAGTTGCTCGCCGATCTTGCACCGGGTGAGGCGCTCTCCGAGCACGCGAGCAAGGCGTTGATCAAGGCGTACGGCATCAAGCACTCGAAGGACGAGCTGTGCACATCCGCGGCGGCGGCCGTGCGGGCCGCACAGGCGATCGGGTTCCCGGTCGTGATGAAGGTGTCGTCACCCGACCTGCCGCACAAGAGCGACGCCGGGCTCGTACGCGTCGGCGTCGAGTCGGCCAAAGACGTGCGCGCCGGCTACGACGAGCTGCTGCGCAAGGCCACGCGCGCCGACCGGTCGGCGCGCATCGAGGGCGTTCTCGTCAGCGAAATGATCACGGGTGGCGTGGAGTTCCTCGTCGGCGTCTCGCACGACGACCTTTTCGGCCCCGTCGTCACAGTCGGACTCGGCGGCGTATTCGTCGAGGTGTTCGAAGACGTGACGTTCCGCGTGCCGCCGTTCGACGAACCCGAAGCGTGGCGCATGCTGCGCGAGCTGAAGGGCTCCAAGCTCCTCGAAGGTCTGCGCGGCCGGAAACCCGCCGACATCGACGCGCTCGTCGCCGTCATCATGAACGTGCAACGGCTCGCCCTCGACCTCGCGGGCGACGTACGCGAACTCGACATCAATCCTCTCATCGTGCGTCCGCGCGGTGCGATCGCCCTCGACGCCC
>JANNHK010000397.1:0-18863 GCA_031404355.1 Actinomycetes bacterium | reverse complement strand
GTGGCCCTCGGTGACGGATTCCGAGGTAAAGGTGTGCCTACTCATGCGGCTCCGACCTCCGGCCCTCGATCGCCCGTGCGGAATCGAACGACTAACCGGGCCTGCGGATCTCTCGCCTGACTCTCATGCGGCTCCGACCTCCGGCCCTCGATCGCCCGTGTGACTTGCCGGCAAGTACCGGGCCTGCGGATCTCTCGCCTGACTCTCATGGCGACCGATCCTAGGCGGACGGCGCGGGAAACTCTTCACAGAGCGCGACGATGCGGTCGACCACGACCTGGGCCACCGCGTCCTTGGTGGTGAGCGGGATCTCGTCGGCCCGGCCGTGCGCGTCGATCAGCACCACCCGGTTGGTGTCGACGTCGAAGCCGGCGTCGGGGGCGCTGACGTCGTTGGCGACGATCAGGTCGAGGTTCTTGCGAGCCAACTTGCCCGCCGCGTTCTCGCGGAGGTTCTCGGTCTCGGCCGCGAAGCCCACGAGGATCTGACCGGGGGCCTTGGTGCGGCCCAGGTCGACGAGGAAGTCGTGCGTCGGTTCCAGTGCGATCTCGGGCGGGCCTTCTTCCTTCTTGGTCTTGCGCTCGCCCGGCGCCTTGGGCCGGAAGTCGGCGACCGCGGCGGCCATGACGATGACGTCCTGCTCGTCGGCGCGGGGCATGACGGCAGCTTCCATCTCGGCCGCGGTCTCGACCCGGACGACCTCGGCAACACCGTGGGGCACCGGGCGCTCGACCGTCGTCACCAGCGTGACCGTGGCGCCCAGCCGGGCCGCAGCCGCCGCGATCGCGTAGCCCTGCTTGCCCGAGGACCGGTTGGTGATGACACGTACCGCGTCGATGGGCTCACGGGTGCCGCCCGCGGTCACGAGCACGCGCCGGCCGAGGAGCGACGCGCCGGCGGCCGCGAGGAGGTCGAGCACAGCCACCGCGATCGCGGCCGGATCGGCGAGACGACCGGCGCCCACGTCGCCGCCCGCCAGCCGGCCACTCTCGGGTTCGACGATGGCGACGCCGCGGCGACGCAGCGTGGCGAGGTTCTCCTGGACGGCGGCGTGCTCCCACATCTCGGTGTGCATCGCCGGGCAGATCAGCACGGGCGCACGCGTCGCGATCAACGTCGCGGTGAGCAGGTCGTCGGAAATGCCCGCCGCGTACTTGCCGATCAGCTTGGCGGTGGCGGGCGCGACGACGATGAGGTCGGCCTGTTGCCCCAGGGTCGTGTGCGGGATCGGGTCGCGGTCGTCGAACAGCGACGTGCGCACCGGCTCGGATGCCAGCGCGGAGAAGGTCGTCGCGCCGACGAACCGCTGCGCGTCTTCGGTGAGGACCGGGATGACGTGGATGCCCGCGTCGACCAACCGCCGGCACACGTCGACGGCCTTGTACGCCGCGATACCGCCCGCGACCCCGAGGACGACCGTTCGCGAACGATGCGCCATGGGGCGATGCGGGCTAGGCCGGCTCGTCGGCGGGCGCAGAGTCCTTCTCGCCCGCGTCGCTGTCGGCGGCGGGAGCTTCGTCGACGATGATGCGCTCGTACTGGATCTTGTTGACGGCGACTTCTTCGAGCGCGATCGACAGCGGCTTGCGCGACACCGACGTCACCTGCGGAGGGACGATGCGGCCGAGGCCTTCGCCGAGCTGGTTGTAGTAGTCGTTGATCTCCCGGGCCCGCATGGCGGCCAGCGTGACGAGCGTGAACTTGGAATCGACCCGGTTCATCAGCTGCTCGATACGGGGGTCCATCAACGACGCGCGGCGATCAGCCATTCGAGCTCCGGGTTCGGGAAGTCGGGAGATGCGGAAGGTCCGGCCGGTCAGCCAACCTTCCGCCGGGTCTCCAGGATACCAGCGACCTGGGCGGTGGCCTGCTCCGGGTCGTGGTTGACCACGATCGCGTCGAACGCGGCCTCGGCGAGGCGTTCTTCGTCCTCGGCCCGGTCGAGGCGGCGTTCGATGGATTCCGGGGTCTCCGAGCCCCGGGCCTCGAGCCGGCGGCGCTGCTCCTCGCGCGACGGGGCCTTCACGAACACCAGCAGAGCGTCGGGGATCTGGCGCTTGACCGCGAGCGCGCCCTTGACGTCGAGCTCGAGCATCACGTCCTCGCCTTGCGTCAGGCGGTCGACTACGTAGCTGCGGGGTGTGCCCTTGAGGTCGCCGTATACCTCGAACCATTCGAGGAAGCCGCCGTCGTCTCGGGCGCGTTCGAAGTCGTCGTGGGTGACGAAGTGGTAGTCGACGCCTTCGGTCTCACCCGCACGGCGCG
Source organism: Actinomycetes bacterium (assembly GCA_031404355.1). GTDB lineage: Bacteria > Actinomycetota > Acidimicrobiia > IMCC26256 > PALSA-610 > JANNHK01. The sequence goes on along the minus strand of JANNHK010000397.1, from coordinate 16,598 downwards.
GGCGCGTCGTCCACGACACCGACCACCCGAGTGCCGGGTCACGGTCGCGGAGCAGTTCCCCGATCGTGCCCTTGCCCGCGCCGGACGTACCCGCGAGCACAAGCAGGACGCCGGGCATCTTCATGCGGCTACGGCCTCGACGCTTGTCGCGTGCTTAGTTGGGAAAGCGCGCGAGCAGTGCTTTGCGCTGGTTCGCGCCGAGGCCGCGCAGCCGGCGGCTGTCGCTGATCTCGAGTTCGCGCATGATGTTGCGTGCGCGCACTTTGCCAACGCCGGGAAGCGATTCGAGCACGCTGACGACTTTGAGCTTCGCGAGTATCCCCGCGGTTTCGTCTTTGAGGTCGGCCTGGTCGAACAGCTCTTGCAGCGAGAGCGATCCGATCTTCAGCTTGTCCTTGACCTCTGCGCGCTGACGTCGCGCCTTCGCGGCCTTTTCGAGCGCGGCTGTGCGCTGTTCGGGCGTGAGCGAGGGCGGATTCGCCATAGCGGACTCCTTCTTGTCGACCTGCGGGCGCCGGTTGAGAACCATCCCGACGCGGCAGCGGGTCAGCATAGCGATGCGTCGCGTTTCTGCAACCTGGGACCAACGTCCGCACGGGACTATGGCTCCCTCGCTCGCCGCGGAAGGGGCCTTCGGCGAGTTGGCAGCTCCCTGCGTCCGCACGGTTTGCACACGCCGCCGACGCGCGCTATCGCGCTCCTACACCGTCACGCACCGCGGCAAAAATCCGGCGCGCGACGGCGCTCGGGTCGGCGGCCGCAGTGACGGCGCGCCCGACGACGAGAACGTCACCGCCCGCGCGAACCACGGCTTCCGGGGTACCGACGCGCGCTTGGTCGTGGGAATCACCGTCGGCCAGACGTACGCCGGGAACGATCGTCACGAACCCGGGCGCGACACGGTGCACGCGCTCGATCTCGTGGACCGAGCACACCGCTCCCCCGCACCCCGCCGCGAGCGCCGCCTCCAACCGGGCATCGAACGCAGACGTGTCCGAATCGCTCGTGAGGACAGTAACCCCGATCCCGATCGGCGGCTCGTGGCCGGCCTCGGCCGCGCCCTCGGCCAAGCCGCCGACCCCGGCCCGGAGCATCTCGACCCCGCCCGAAGCGTGGAAATTCAGATAACGGACACCCTGTCGTCCGAGCACCCGGGCGGCCCGGCCCACCGTGGTGGGAATGTCGTGCAGCTTGAGGTCGGCAAACACGTCGAAGCCCAGGTCACGCATAGTCGCAATCGCAGCGGGGCCGGCGGCCGAGTAGAGCTCGAGGCCCACCTTCGCCACCCCGAACCACTCGGTCAGATCGCGCGCCAGGCCGGCCGCGGTGTCGAGATCGGGAACGTCGAGCGCCAGCGCGAGGCGGCGGCGGAGATCGGTCACAGTCGTGGGCACGCTAATCCTCCAGGGTTCCGATCAGATCTCGGACGCGGCCGACCGAGTGCGCCGCGCACCACGCGCGGAGTTCGTCGATGATGCGCAACGTCGCCCGCGGCTCGGCGAACGTCGCGGTTCCGACGCCGACAGCCGTTGCGCCCGCAAGCAACATCTCCACCGCGTCGACGCCGCGCGTGACTCCACCGGTGCCGATGATCGGTGTGCCCGGGTAGGCCCGCGCGACGTCGCGCACCGCGCGCAGGGCGACCGGTTTGATCGGCGGACCGCTCAACCCGCCACCGCCACCGTTCGAGCCGAGCACCGGCCGGCGCGTGTCGGCGTCGACCGCCAATCCCATCACCGTGTTGACGAGCGTCAGACCCGCCGCACCGGCGTCGAGTGCGCTCCCGGCAATACTCACGATGTCGGTCACGTTCGGTGACAGCTTGGCAAACGCGGGCGCCGACCCACCGAGCGCGTCGACGACGCCGGCAATCGCGTCGGTCGTCGCGGCGCATGAGTGCGCGAACACGTCGTTGCGGCCTTCGACATTCGGACACGAGAGGTTGACCTCGACCGCGACCAACCGATCGGCCACCGGTTTCAACGCGTGCGCCGCCTGCGCGTACTCCTCGACGCTGCGCCCCCAGATCGATGCGATGACGCGCGCGCCATGTGCTTCGAGGGCGGGTAGGTCGTGCGCGACCCACGCGTCGACACCGGGCCCGGGGAGACCGATCGAGTTCAGCATGCCGCCCGCGCCGGTGCCGGCATTCGTGACGCGCAACGGCGGATTCCCCGCCCAGCGGTACGGCGCGACCGACTTGGAGGTGACCGCGCCCAGGCGACTCGGGTCGCACACCGCGGCAAGTTCGTCGCCGTGCCCGAACGTGCCCGACGCCGCCACGATCGGGTTCGCCAACGGCACGGGCCCGAGTTCGACACCGAGGTCGACCATGTTCATGCGTCTCCGGCGTCCGGACCTCTCGCCTGCGCTCGCCATGGGCGCCTAGACCTCCAACCGCAACTGACCGTCGCGGTGATATTCCTGGAGCGACCGGACGTCGGGCTCGCGGGTCGCAGCTTCGGCGATCCCCGCCGCCGCCGCGACCGCGGCGGCCACGGTGGTGACGCAGGGCACGCCGTTGGCCATCGCCGCCCGGCGGATCTCGATGCCGTCGGCGCGCGGCCCGCGACCACGGGGCGTGTTCACCACGAGGTCGACCTTCCCCGACGAGATGAGATCGACCGCGTCGACCCCGATGCTCTCGCCCACCTTGGCCATGATCGTGTCGACCGGGATGCCGTTCTCCTCGAGCATCGCGGCCGTACCGGCGGTCGCGGCGATCGAGAACCCGAGCCCGGCGAAGCGGCGGGCGGCGACGAGGCCACCGGGTTTGTCGCGGTCGGCGAGCGAGAGCACGATCGCGCCCTGCGAGGGGAGCGTGTTGCCCGCGCCGGCCTGGCTCTTCGAGAAGGCCATGCCGAACGTGCGGTCGATGCCCATCACTTCGCCGGTGGAGCGCATCTCGGGTCCGAGGAGCGAGTCGACGTCGGGGAAGCGATTGAACGGCAGCACCGCTTCCTTCACCGACACGTGCGCGCCCTCGGCGGGCGGGCGCAGCAGCCCTTCGGCGCGCAGTTCGGCGAGCGTCTCGCCGACCATCACGCGGGCCGCGACCTTCGCGAGCGGCACGCCGGTCGCCTTGCTCACGAACGGGACCGTACGGCTCGCGCGGGGATTCGCCTCGATGACGAAGACGTGACCGTCCTTCACGGCGTACTGCACGTTGCACAGCCCGATCACCCCGAGCGCATCGGCGAGTGCGCGCGTGTGCTGTTCGATGGTCTGCACGACCGCGCCCGACAGCGTCGGCGGCGGGATCGCGCACGCGGAGTCGCCGGAGTGCACGCCGGCCTCCTCGATGTGCTCCATGACGCCGCCGATGACGACGTCGCCGGTGCGGTCGCGCAACGCGTCGACGTCGACTTCGATGGCGTCTTCGAGGAACCGGTCGACCAGCGCCGGACGTTCGGCGGACAGGCCGCCCTCGCGGCCGAGCGACCCGGTGAGCGCGAGCTCGCCCATCGCCCGGCGCAGGTCGGTGTCGTCGTAGACGATTTCCATTGCCCGGCCGCCGAGCACGTACGACGGGCGGACCAGCACCGGGTACCCGACCCCGTTGGCGATGCGGACCGCGTCGTCGGGTGTCGAAGCCGTCCCCCCGTCGGGCTGGGGAATACCGAGCTTCTCGCACAGCGCGTTGAACAGTTCGCGGTCTTCGGCCGCGTCGATGGAGGCTGGTGACGTGCCGAGGATCGTGATGCCCGCTTCCTGGAGCCGGTGGGCGAGTTTGAGTGGCGTCTGCCCGCCGAGACTGACAACGACGCCGTGCAGCTCGCCCTGCGCCTGCAAGGCTTCGCACACGTTGAGGACGTCCTCGAACGTGAGCGGCTCGAAGAACAGCCGGTCGCTCGTGTCGTAGTCGGTCGACACGGTCTCCGGGTTGCAGTTGAGCATCACGGTTTCGTAGCCCGCGTCACGCAGCGCGAACGCGGCGTGCACGCAGCAGTAGTCGAACTCGACACCCTGGCCGATGCGGTTCGGGCCGCTGCCGAGAATCACGACCGCGGGCTTGGTGAGCGGCGCGACTTCGTCCTCGTCCTCGTAGGTGCCGTAGTGGTAGGGCGTGAACGCGGCGAACTCGGCTGCGCAGGTGTCGACCGTCTTGTAGGTGACGCGCACGCCGCACCGCAGCCGGGCGGCGCGGATGTCGGCTTCGGTCGCGCCCCAGAGGTAGCCGAGCTGGACGTCGCTGAACCCGAGCCGCTTGGCCTGGCGCCAGTCGGCACGTGTCATGTCCGCCAACCCGATCTGACGCAACCGGTCGCGCTCTTCGACGATCTGGAGCATGGCGTCGAGGAACCACGGGTCGATGCCCGTGACCTCGTGCAACCGTTCGACCGACACGAACTTCCGCAACGCGGCTTCGAGCTGGAACACCCGATCGGGCGTCGGCACCGCAGCTGCCTGCACCAGTTCGTCGGCATCGAGGCGGTCGAACTCGGCTTCGGCCGGGTCGCAGTTGAGCCCGTACCGGCCCGTCTCGAGCGAGCGGATCGCCTTTTGGAGCGACTCGGTGAACGTGCGGCCGATCGCCATCACCTCGCCGACTGACTGCATCTGCGTACCGAGCACCGGCGACGCGCCGGGCAGCTTCTCGAACGCCCACCGGGGGAACTTGGTGACGACGTAGTCGATCGTCGGCTCGAACGACGCCGGCGTCTCACGCGTAATGTCGTTCTGCACCTCGTCGAGGCGGTACCCGACCGCGAGCTTGGCCGCAATCTTCGCGATCGGGAATCCCGTCGCCTTGCTCGCGAGCGCGCTCGAACGCGACACGCGCGGATTCATCTCGATGACGATCATCTCGCCCGTGCGCGGATCCACGGCGAACTGCACGTTCGAGCCGCCCGTCTCGACGCCGATGCGGCGCATACACGCAAACGCGGCGTCGCGCATCTCCTGGTACTCGACGTCGGTCAACGTCTGGGCGGGCGCGACGGTGATCGACTCACCGGTGTGCACGCCCATGGCGTCCATGTTCTCGATCGAGCACACGACGACGCAGTTGTCCGCGTGGTCACGCATGACTTCGAGTTCGTACTCCTTCCACCCCGTCACCGACCGTTCGATGAGGATCTCGGCGATCGGGCTGGCGGCGAGCCCCCGGGTCGCGACCCCGACCATCTCCTCGCGGTTGTGGGCAATGCCTGTCCCGCCACCGCCCAGAATGAACGCGGGGCGAATGATCACCGGGTAGCCGACCTCGGCCCCGACGCGCATCGCCTCGTCGAGCGTGTAGGCGATGCCCGACGGCGGCACGCGCAGGCCGATCTCGATCATCGCCTCCTTGAAGCGGTGCCGGTCCTCCGCGGTGCGGATCGCCTCGACGTTGGCACCGATCAGCTCGACGCCGTACTCGTCGAGCACGCCCGCCTCGTGCAGCGCGACCGCGAGGTTGAGTCCGGTCTGGCCCCCGATGGTGGGCAACAGCGCGTCGGGCCGTTCCTTGGCGATGATGCGGGTCAGCGTCGGCACGTCGAGCGGTTCGATGTACGTCGCGTCCGCGAACTCGGGGTCGGTCATGATCGTCGCCGGGTTCGAATTCACGAGCACCACGCGGTAGCCCTCGGCCCGCAGCACGCGGCACGCCTGCGTGCCGGAGTAGTCGAACTCGCACGCCTGGCCGATGATGATCGGGCCGCTGCCGATCAGCAGGATCGTTTCGAGATCGTCGCGACGCGGCATCGTCAGCCACCCACGCGTTCGTCGGCGCCTTGGCGCATCAGGGCGGTGAAGTCGTCGAACAGGTACCGCGCGTCGTGCGGCCCCGGTCCGGCCTCGGGGTGGTACTGCACGCTGAACGCCATGCGGTCAGGTGTACCGACGCCCTCGATGTCGCCGTCGTTCAGGTTGACGTGCGTCACGTGCGATCCCTCGGGCAGCGACGACGCGTCGACCGCGTAGTTGTGGTTCTGGCTCGTGATCTCGACCCGACCCGACGCCACGTGGCGCACCGGGTGGTTGCCGCCGTGGTGCCCGAACTGCAGCTTGAACGTCCGTGCACCCAGTGCGAGAGTCATGATCTGGTGACCGAGGCAAATGCCGAACACGGGCACCTTGCCCAACAGCGCGCCCACATTCTCCTTCGCGCCGACGACACCGGCCGGGTCGCCGGGACCGTTGGAAAGGAACACGCCGTCGGGTTCGCGCGCGAGCACCGCCGCCGCGGACGTGGAGGCGGGCACGACTTCGACCTGACATCCCGACGCGACGAGTTGGTCGAGAATCGCGCGCTTGATGCCGAAGTCGTACGCGACGACGAAGTACCCGGCATCGTCGGGACCCACCGTGTACGGCTGCTTGGTCGTGACCTCGGCGACGAGGTCGCGGCCGTCGGTTCCGCCGTCGGCGACCGCGGCTGCGAGCAGCGTGTCGCGGTCGGCGACGCCGAACGCTCCGGGCATCGCACCTGCGTCTCGGATGTGGCGGGTCAGGCGGCGGGTATCGATCGCGCTGATGCCGGGAATCTGATGGCGACGGAGGAACCCGTCGAGGTTGTCGGTCGCGCGCCAGTTCGACGGCCGGCGGGCGAGATCGCGCACGATCACCCCCCGGCAGTGCGGCCGCGCGGCTTGGTCGTCGTCGGCGTTGACCCCGTAGTTCCCGATGTGCGGGTACGTGAAGGTGATGATCTGGCCCGCGTACGACGGGTCGGTGACGATTTCCTGGTAGCCGGCGAGCGCAGTGTTGAACACGACTTCGCCCGCCGCGACACCGGACGCAGGCCGGTGGCCGACGGCAATGCCCTCGAAGGTCGTCCCGTCGGCGAGCACCAAGAGCGCGGTTTCGAGTCGCGTCATCGCGTCGCCGCTCCGTCGCGCACGGTGGGTGCGCCGCGCAGCAGTGTGTGGCGAACCTTGCCGGTCAGTTTCCAGCCCTCCCAGGGTGAGTTGCGCGAACGGCTCGCGAGCCGGTGCCCGTCGACCTGCCACCGTTCGGTGGTGTCGAAGACGCAGAGGTGCGCCGGGCGCCCGACTTCGATCGGACCGCCGTGCTCCGCTTCGAGGCCCGCGATGCGGGCCGGGTTCCACGACAGCGCGGCGAACGCCTGCGCGAGTGTGAGCAATCCGGGTTCGACCAGCGTCGTGTACACGACCGAGAACGCGGTCTCGACACCGAGCATCCCGGGTGGCGCTTCCTCGAACGGGACGTCCTTTGTTTCCGGCGCGTGTGGAGCATGGTCGGTCGCGATCGCGTCGATGGTGCCGTCGAGGAGCGCGGCCCGCAGGGCGTCGACGGCGGCCTGCTCGCGCAGGGGCGGGTTCATCTTGAACACCGGGTCGAACTGCGCGCACGCCTCGTCGGTGAGGACGAGATGTTGGGGCGTGCACTCGGCGGTGACGCGCAGGCCCTCGGCCTTGGCCGCCCGCACGAGGGTTGCAGACGCACCGGCCGAGAGGTGCAGCAGGTGGTAGCGCCCGCCGGTGAGGCGGGCGAGTGCGATGTCGCGCGCCACGATCGACGACTCGGCCTCGGCCGGACGGCCCGGGATGCCGAGCCGGGCCGACCACGCGCCTTCGTGCATGTGGCCGCCGCGCACCAGCGCGGGGTCCTCGGCGTGTTGGGCGACGACCGCGCCCGGGAGCGCGCGTGTGTACTCGAATGCCCTTCGCATGACCCCGGCGTCGGCGACGCAGTCGCCGTCGTCGGTGAAGATCCGCACGCCGAGGTCGTACAACTCACCGAGCGGCGCGAGTTCGCTGCCGGCCCGCCCCTTCGTGATGCACCCCGCGACACGCACGTCGCACGCGGCCCGGCGGCCGCGTTCGAGTACGGCTTGCACCACCGCGGCGTCGTCGAGTGGCGGGTCGGTGTTCGGCATGCACACGACCGCGGTGCAGCCGCCGAGCGCCGCCGCCCGCGCGCCCGACTCGACGTTCTCGGCATCTTCGCGTCCGGGTTCGCGGAAGTGCACCTGGATGTCGACGAGCCCGGACGTGACGACGCAGCCCTCGGCGTCAAGGACCGTCGCGCCCGCGCCCGGAGCGAGTCCCGCGGCGACTTCGGCGATCAGCCCGTCGACGACGCGGACGTCGGCCGCGCGTTCCCCGTTCTGGTCGAGCACCCGCCCGCCCTTGACAAGAACCTCGGCGCTAGACAACCGGGCCTCCCGAACCGAGCAACGACCACAGCACGGCCATGCGTACCGCGACACCGTTGGCGACCTGTTCGGTAACGAGCGACCGCGACGAGTCGGCGACCTCGGCCGCGATCTCGACACCCCGGTTCATCGGCCCCGGGTGCATCACGAACGTGTCGGGCTTCATGCGCGCCGCCCGCGCCGCGGTGAGCCCCCAACGGTTCGCGTACTCGCGCAGCGTCGGGAACAGCGCCTGGTCGATGCGCTCGCGCTGGATGCGCAGGAGGTACACGACGTCGACATCGGGCAGCACCTCGTCGATGTTGTACGACACCGACACGGGCCAGCCGTCGAGGCGTTCGGGCATCAGCGTCGGAGGCCCGACCAACGTCAGGTCGCAGCCGAGTTCGTGGAACAGCTTGACGTTGCTACGTGCGACCCGCGAGTTGCGGATGTCGCCCACGATCGCGACCCGGCACCCGTCGAGCGACGGCCCACGGTGGCGGCGCAGCGTGAACGCGTCGAGGAGTGCCTGCGTCGGATGCTCGTGGCGACCGTCGCCGCCGTTGACGACGCTCGCTTCGGCCCACGACGCGACGCGGTGCGCGGCGCCGGCCGCGCCGTGGCGGACGACGATCGCGTCGACCCCCATCGCCTCGACGGTCTGCACCGTGTCGAGCAGGCTCTCGCCCTTCTTCACCGACGACGACCCGACCGTGAACGTCATCGTGTCGGCCGACAGCCGTTTCGCCGCCGTCTCGAACGACAACCGGGTGCGGGTCGAGTCTTCGAAGAACAGCGACACGACCGTCTTGCCCCGCAGGGCCGGCACCTTCGGGATGTCGCGTTGCTGGATCTCGACGAACGAATCAGTGAGGTCGAGCATCTGCTCGATCCCCGCCCGTCCGCCCAAGTCGTCAACACTGCAGAGGTGTTTCATACCTCGTGCCTCATGAGGCGCCCCACAGCTCGACGCAGTCGTCGCCGTCGGTCTCGGCCAGGTGCACGCGCACGTCCTCGACCGTCTTGGTGGGCAGGTTCTTGCCGACGTAGTCGGCCCGCACCGGCAACTCGCGGTGGCCGCGGTCGACCAACACCGCGAGTTGCACGACGCGGGGCCGGCCCAGCTCGTGGAGCGCGTCGAGCGCAGCCCGCACCGTGCGCCCCGTGAAGAGCACGTCGTCGACGATCACGACGACCTTCTCGGCGATGTCGGGCACCTCAGTGGGGCCGCCCGGCGTGATGGGCCGGAGCCCGATGTCGTCGCGATAGAAGGCGACGTCGAGGGCGCCGACGGGCACCGCCGCGCCCTCGAACAACTCGATCGCGGCGGCGATGCGCCGGGCGAGCACGACCCCGCGGGTGTAGAGGCCGACGAGCACGATCTGGTCGGGACCGTGGTTGCGCTCGACGATCTCGTGCCCGATCCGCGTCACCGCCCGACGCAGGTCGGCGGCGTCGAAGACCCGGGTCCGGAACGCGACAACGCCCCCACCAGCGGTGTCGGGGGCGTCAAGTGAGGCGTTCTGCTTGTCCGCGTTCTGATGTTCCGCGGGCGCGCCGGCCGGCATGGTGTGCTCCTCCGTAGGGACCTCTCGGGATCCCCTTCACGGTCCCCGCACGATATCACTCGCGCCGCGGACGACCTGCGAGTTCTGCGAGCACGTCGTCGGCGCCGGTGCGCGCTGCTTCCGTCGTTCCCGCCTCGGAGAACGCGTCGCGGTCGATGGCGGCGCCGACTGCCACGAGGCGGTCGTCGCCCATACCGGCAGCGAGGACCCGGGCATACTCCCCCGGTCCCTCGGCCGGTTGGCGGGGGCGACCCGATGCCCGGCCGAGTTTCTCGAGCCGGACGAGCGCGCGGGCCGGCCACGAGTGACGGCGCCGGACCCGGCGGCGCGCCCGGGCGATGAAATCAGGCGCGGCGCCGACGCCGAGCACGATCGCACCGAGAACGAGCGCGAAGGTCGCGACGTGGTCACGCGCCCAGTCGAACCACGAACCGTTCGTCGGTGCCTCGCCGGCGAGCGGTACCGACGCCGTCGGGTCGAAGCCCTGCCAGCCCACGCCGGGGAAGAACACCTCGGTCCAGGCGTGGGCGTCGTTCTCGCGCACGACGAAGCGGCCGCCCAGACCGTCGCGCTCGCCGGGCACGAAGCCGGTGGCCAGCCGGGCCGGGATCCCGACGCTACGGGCCAGCACCACGAGACTGCTCGCGACCTGCTCGCACCAGCCGAGTTTCGAGTCGAACAGGAAGTGGTCGACGACGTCGACCCCCTTCGGCGACAGCGGCGCGTCGAGCGAGTATTCGGTGTTGACGCCGAGCCAGGATTCGATCGCCCGGATCTTGTCGTAGGTCGTCGGAGCGTCCCGCGTGATCGATTCCGCGAGCGCGCGCACGCGCTCGGACGTCACCGGCATCTCCGCGTAGCGCGTGCGCAGCGGCTCGGGAAGCGCGGTCGCGTCCGCGGCCCGGAGCACCTCGGCGGTCGGCTTTAGATTCCGGCTCGTGACGGTGTAGACGGCACCCTGCCCCAATCCGCGGAGCACACCGGCCGTCCCGTCGGGCCGGCCGACCAAGACGAGATCGGTGTGCACCTCGACCGCGCTCGGCGCCGCGAAGATCAGCTGCGAGAAGCGGCTCTCCATGTAGAACGTCTGGCGCATCTCTTCGCCGCGTTGTGCGCCCACGTCGTACGAGTCGAGGATGAGCGGGACCGCGCCACCCGAGCGGGCGAGCGTGACGTAGCTGTCGTCGGATCGAGACCAGGTTCCCACCCCGTCCCAGACGTCGAACACTTCGCCGCGCCAGAAGTCGGGCCGGTCAGCCTCTACGGTGAACACGACGGTGTCCGTCAGGCGCGGCCGATTCGTCATGTCGAGCTCGCGTGACGCGCGCAGCGAACCGGGCGAGTTCTGCACGTCACCCAACGTCGGGATCTTGCCCAGCCACTCCTGGCGCCCGAGTTCGCGTGTGAGTGTCGGCACAACCGCGACCGAAAGCAGGACAACGACTGCACCGATCGCGACGGCCGCTCGCGTCGCCTCCGAAACACGTGGTGCCAGCGGCGGCGCACCGACGAGCGCGGGCGTCGACTCCGCGTCGGCGCGATCGACGAGGACGAGCGCGACCAGGGTGGCCATCGCCCAGAAGACGATGAGGTGGCTGTCGGAGCTCGGCAGCGCCGCGTGCCGCAATGCACCGAGGGCGCCGACCCCAAGCACGAGCACGCTCGCGCGTCGCGTCGAGAACGACGGCAGGGTCAGCACGGCCAACGCGCCCGCACCGCCGGCGATCACGATCGCCGCGATGACGGGAATATCGAGGCGGGGCGCCGACAACGCGCCGACGGCACCGAGGGCCGCGACGACCGCGACCGCGACCGGGCGCCAGGGCGAGCCCGGGCGCGCCGGATGCGGCTTCGGGGTCATGGTGTGGTTCCGAAGTCGAGCGCGCGCACCAGACGTTGCGGCCAACCGGCCGGCGCATCGGCCGGCGGTCCGGCCACGGCGCGTGCGAGGCGGCGGCCGAGATCACGCGCGTCCAGGACACGTTCGCAGACCGGGCCTTGGCGTTCACGAGTCGCCAACAGGACGACGCCGCCGCCGGCGAGAGCAGCCCGGCCTACTCCGGCTGCGTACGACGCGGCTTCGTCGCCCCACTCGTCGGGGCCGGACAGGTCGACGACGAGTGCCAGCCCCTGCGCGGCGGGCGGGTCGTGTTCGCGCACGACGAGTTCACCGAGCCGCGCGCTCGTCGCCCAGTGCACGAGCCGGGCCGGGTCGCCGGGCACGTACGGCCGGACGGCGCGCACGGTGTCGCCGCCCGCGACCGATGCCGGTACCGGATCGGTCATGAGTGCTTCGTCGCCGATCGGGTACAGCACCGCAGGCGCGGGCCGGGCGCGCGGCGCGAGGGTGATCGGCTCGGGCATACGGACGCGCGCCTGGCGCACGCGCACGAACACTCCGAGCGGTGCCGAGGTGCGCAATTGGACGCGCACCTCGTCGAACACACCGCGCCGGGTCGCGAGGTGCGGCATCGTCCCGACTCCGGGCACCGCGGTTCGCCACCAGCGTCCCGGCGGATCGAGGACGCGTACCTCGACCCGGTCCGTGCGACCCCGCACGATGATGCGCAACGGCACCTCGTCGCCGACGGCACCGTCGGAGGGCGCAACGACTTCGACGGAGACGCGAGCGAGGATCACGATCGGCCACACGACACCGATCGCGAACAGCACGAAGGCGAACACGCCGATCGCGACGACGGTCTGGTCGCTCGTGACGGACCCGGCCGCGATGCCGTACATACCCAACGTGAACAACACGACGGAGGTCAGCGTGAAGTCGCCGGGGCCGTGAACTGCCGTCGACGACGTGCGGAACATGGCTCGTGCGGATCAGTCAGGGAGTCGGCGACGTGACCACGCCGACGATCTCGGCGACGATGCGCGTCCCGGTCGTGACATCGACACCCGTGGCGGGCGTGATGCGGTGCCCGAGCGCGGCGGGGGCAACCGCCTTGACGTCGTCGGGTGAGACAAAATCGCGGTTCATGACCGTTGCATGCGCCCGAGCCGCGTGCAGCAACCCGAGGCTCGCGCGCGGTGAGGCGCCGAGTGCGACGGCCGGGTGGGTGCGGGTCGCGGCGACAACGTCGAGGACGTAGTCGAGCACCGAATGCGCGCAGTGCACGTGACGCACGGCCGCAATGGTCGACGCGAGTTCAACCGGTGAGGTGACCGGTTCGATCTCGGCCAGCGCGTCGACGCCACCGGTACCGGTCAGGATCTCGCGCTCGGCCTCACGGTCGGGGCGGCCCAGTGTCGCGACGAGTGCGAACCGGTCCAACTGACTGTCGGGCAGCTGGAACGTGCCCGCGCTCCCGAACGGATTTTGCGTCGCGACGAGGAAGAACGGATCCGGCAGCGGGTGGGTCTCACCGTCGATGCTGACCTGGTGTTCCTCCATCGGCTCGAGCAGCGCGGCCTGGGTGCGGGGCGACGCGCGGTTCACCTCGTCGACGAGGACGACGTTGGCGAAGATCGGGCCGGCACGGAACTCCCACTCACCGGTACGCGGTCCGTACACGGACGTGCCCGTGACATCGGCGGGCAGGAGGTCAGGCGTGCACTGCACCCGGCCGAAGCGACCGCCGATCGACGCGGCCAGCGACTTGGCGAGCAGCGTCTTGCCCGTGCCGGGCACACCTTCGACCAGAAGGTGCCCGCCCGAGAGCAGCGCGACGAGCGCGAGGCGCACCGTGCCCGACGCGCCCCGGAGGGCCGACTCGACCGCGTCGAGGAGCGCCACCGCGACCTCCTGCGGGGCGCGCGCGCCGTGAGCGGGACCGGGGAACGATGCCTGCATGCGCCATCAAGGCTAGGCGCGCTGGGGGGCGACGCTGAACAGGGCAAACGCGAGAATTCCCGCTCACCCGCCGCTGTCGTCCGCCGGCCCGTCCGGGAAGTCCTCAAGCATGAGTTGCACCAACCGTTCTTCGAACATGCCGAGCCACTCGTAGAGCGCGCCCGGTCCTTCTTCGAGGTCGTCGAGGTCGTCGAAGTCGGTGTCGGCCGTGATCCCGAGCGCGGCTCCGAGCGCCAAGCGGAGGTCGTTGACGGTGCCGAGCAGCAGTTCCTCCTGCTCCCGGTCGAGCACGACGCGAACCAGGTCGCCGGAAGTAGGGCCCCGGCCGAAAAGGGCGACAATCTGGTCGAGACCCGCGATCTTCTTGTCGGCGAGATCGGGGTGGACCATCTCCTGCCACTCGCGTTCGGCCGCGTCTTCGGTCGGGTCCGAGTACGCATGCGGGAACAGCCGAGCACTTACCGGGTTGGCGGCGGGCGGCTCGCGCAACAGGTCGCGCACATCGGACGCGACGACCGTGATCGCCTGCACCTCGTAGGCGTGCAGCGTCGCGACGAGATGTCCGCCGTCGTCGCGCTCGAGTGTGGCCACGGCTAGGAATCCCGCTGCATCGTCGCCCAGAGCCCATGCGCGTGCAGCCGGGCGACATCGCCCTCGCACTTCTCACGGGTTCCATGGCTGACCACCGACTTGCCTTCGTTGTGCACCTGCAACATCAGCTTCGTCGCCTTGTCGCGCGAGTACTGGAAGACCTTCTGGAACACCAGCACGACGTACGACATCAGGTTCACAGGGTCGTCCCAGACGATGACGACCCACGGGCGCTCCTGGCGCGTCGCTTCCTCGCCGAACAACTCCTCGACGGTGTCGGGAATGACGATCGTCTCGGTGCCGGTCGACGACACGTCACTCGCCTCGCAGCTCGTCGCCGATCCGCGACAGCAGCCCGTTCACGAACCGCCCCGAATCCTTGGTCGAGTACGCCTGCGCGAGTTCGACGGCTTCGCTGATGACGACACCGGTCGGGGTGTCGGGCACCCACGCGAGTTCGAAGACGCCGATGCGCAAGAGCGCCCGGTCGATCGCAGGCATGCGCTCGAGCGCCCAGTGTTCCGAGTACTTGCGCAGCAAGACGTCGATCTCCTCGCGATGTTCGTCGACACCACGTATCAACAACGACGCGTACGCATCGGGCGCCACGGGGAGTTGATCGAGCAACTCGTCGGCGCGCAAGCTTCGCTGCTCGCACTCGTACTCGAGGCCGAGCGCCCGTTCCCGTGCCTCTCGACGCGTGGGCATGTACCTAGTACCGGGAACTACGCACGGGAGAGGTATTCGCCCGACCGGGTGTCGACCTTGACCTTCTCACCGGGGTTCACGAACAAGGGCACCTGCACGACGAATCCCGTTTCGAGGGTGGCCGGCTTACGCGCGCCCGAGACGCGGTCGCCCTGGATGCCCGGCTCGGTGTCGGCGACGGTGAGCTCGACCGCGGCGGGAAGGTCGATACCGACGACCTCGTCCTTGTACATCGGCAACACGACCGAATCGCCTTCCTTGACGAAGTTCGCCGCGTCGCCGATCGACGCCTTCGTCACGTGCAACTGCTCGTAGTTCTCGTTGTCCATGAAGACGTACTCGTCGCCCTCGCGGTACAGGAACTGCATGTCGCGCTTGTCGATGACGGCCTTCTGCACCTTCTCGTCGGCCCGGAACGTGCGGTCGAGCACGGCCCCGGTGCGGAAGTTCTTCAGCTTGGTGCGGACGAACGCGCCGCCCTTGCCCGGCTTCACGTGCTGGAACTCGACAACGGTCATCAGACCCTCGGGCAAGTCGAGGGCCATGCCGTTCTTCAAGTCGTTCGTCGAGATGCTCACAACACCAGTTCCTTCGGCGTGAGGGTCAGCGGCTCCGCACCCGCAGCGGTCACGACGAGCGTGTCTTCGATGCGGACCCCGCCGACACCGGGGAGGTACACGCCCGGCTCGACGGTGACGACGTCGCCGACGAGCAACGTATCACGGGCCGTCGAAGCCACCCTCGGCGCTTCGTGGATCTCCAACCCGACCCCGTGTCCAGTCGAGTGGGAGAACAACTCGGCCCAACCCGCGTCGTCGATGACGTCGCGCGAAGCCTTGTCGACGGTCGCGCACGCAACGTCGGGCGCGACCACGGCCCGGCCCGCCCGCTGACTTTCGAGTACGACGTCGTAGAGGCGGCGGGCATCGGGCCCGGGGTCGCCAACCGACACGGTGCGCGTCATGTCGGAGCAGTACCCATCGACGATGCAACCGAAGTCGCAGACGATCAACTCGTTGCGGCCGATGACCCGATCACTCGGACGCGCATGCGGCATCGCACCGTTCGGACCCGACGCGATGATCGGGTCGAAGCTGTTGCCGCTCGCGCCGCGTTCCCGCATGGCGAATTCGAGCGCGAGCGCGAACTCCTTCTCGGTGATACCGGTTCCCAGCCGCGGCAACAGCGACTGGAACGCGTCGTCGGCGATCGCGCACGCGGCGCGCACACGGTCGACTTCGCCCGCGTCCTTCACCCGGCGCAGATCTTCGACCGGCGTCCCGGCCGGAACCACGTCGAGGCCGGCGAACACCGAGACGAAATCGCGCTGCTCGGCCCACGTGACCGAGTGCTCCTCGAGTCCTATCTTCGAGAACCCTGCGACCGCGGCCGCGACGAACTCGCGCTGGGCGGCCATCGTCGCACCGATCTCGATGCGCGCGGCGACCTCCGCGCCCGCGATCTGTTCGGCGCTCTGCGTGCGGTAGCGCCCGTCGGTGACGAACAGCGCGTCGGACGCGGTCACCAACAGCATGCCCGCCGAACCCGTGAACCCCGTGAGGTACCGGACGTTGGCGAGCTTCGTCACGAGGATCGCGGGTAGCTCGTCGCGCTCGAGTCGGGCCCGCAAGCGCGGCAACCGGCCTTTGACGTCGAGCGGAGCGAGGGAGGAGTTCACGATCTTCCGATCAGGTCGGCGGCAGCCTCGACGGCGAGCCGGTAGCCCGTCGCCTTCAGGCCGACGATCGCGCCGTCGACGACGGGCGAGAACACCGACCGGTGACGCCAGCGTTCGCGGGCGTACGGATTGGAGAGATGCACTTCGATCTTCGCGCCGTCGAAC
>JANNHK010000396.1:0-9019 GCA_031404355.1 Actinomycetes bacterium | reverse complement strand
CCGATCTTCTTCGGTGCAGTGCTGACGCTCTCGTTCCTGTTGCTGATGCTCGTGTTCCGTTCACTGCTCGTGCCGCTGAAGGCCGTGATCATGAACCTGTTGTCGATCGGCGCGGCCTACGGCATCGTCGTCGCCCTGTTCCAGTGGGGCTGGCTCGGCGACCTGACCGGTATCGAACCCGGCCCCATCGAGACGTGGGTCCCGATGATGCTGTTCGCGGTCGTGTTCGGCCTCTCGATGGACTACGAGGTCTTCCTGCTCTCACGCGTGCGTGAGGAATGGAAGCGAACCGGCGACAGTCGCCAGTCGGTTGCCGACGGTCTGGCGGCAACCGCCAAGGTCATTACCGCCGCAGCCGCGATCATGGTCGTCGTATTCGGGAGCTTCATGCTCGAGTACGAGCGCACCATGAAGATGATGGGCATCGGGCTCGCAACCGCGATCTTCCTCGATGCCACCATCGTCCGACTGGTGTTGGTGCCCGGAACGATGGAGTTGCTCGGCGACAAGAACTGGTGGCTGCCGCGCTGGCTCGACCGGATCCTCCCGAACCTCGACGTCGAAGGCCACGCCCCGCCGCCGGACTACGACGACGAGGACGCCGACCGAGAGCTCGTCCCCACCGGGGGCGAATAGCCGCGCCGGCTCACGCGCCAATCGCTCCGTTCGCACGCAGTTCGTCGATCTGCGCGGCGTCGAGCCCGAGAACGTCGGTGAGCACTTCGTCGGTGTGTTCCCCGAGACGCGGGCCCGCGTGACGAATCGTCCCGGGCGTCGCGCTGAAACGGGGGACGACGCCCGTCATCGGGACCTCCCATCCCTGCGTCGACGTGACCCGGCGCACCATCTCGCGGGCCAGGTACTGCGGATCGGTGAGCATGTCGGGCGCGGTGAAGATGCGCCCGACGGGAACGGCGTGCGCATCGAGGGTTGCGAGAAGGTCGTTGCACGCCAATGTTGCCGTCCAGGCGCCGATGATCGCGTCGAGCTCGTCGGAGTTCGCGCCGCGCGCGGTGTGCGTCGCGAAGCGGGCGTCGCCGGCGAGTTCTGACCGGCCCATCGCGTCGCACAACCGCACAAACACGCTGTCGGCGTTCGCCGCGACCACGACTTCGGCGCCGTCGCCCGTCGGGTACACATTCGACGGCGCGACACCCGGAAGCACGCTTCCCGAGCGCGACCGCACGACCCCGCCGAGCTCGTAGTCGGCCATCGTCGACTCCATGAGCGCGGCGACCGCTTCGTAGATCGCGACGTCGACTTCCTGGCCGCGCCCGGTCTCGCGTGCGTGGAGGACCGCGGCAAGCGTGCCCATCACCGCAAACGACGACGCGAGCGCGTCGCCGAGGCTGATGCCCGCGCGCGACGGCGGCCGGTCGGGGCTACCGGTCGTGAACCGGATGCCGCCCATCGCCTCGCCCACGCTGCCGAAGCCCGCCTGCCCCGCGAGCGGACCGGTTTGGCCGAACCCGCTGATGTGCACCATCACCAACTTGGGGTTGCGCACGGCAAGCGTGTCGAAACCGAGGCCCCAACGATCGAGTGTTCCCGGTCGGAAGTTCTCGAGCACGACGTCGCACTGCTCCGCGAGCTGCACGGCGACGCGGCGCGCCGGTTCCCGGCGCAGGTCGAGCACGATCGAACGTTTGTTGCGGCCGATCGTGGGCCACCAGAGGCTGTCACCGTCGCGCGTGACGCCCCAGCGCCGCATCGGATCACCGGCGCCGGGTGCTTCGACCTTGACGACGTCGGCGCCGTAGTCACCGAGCAGCTGGCCGGCGAACGGCCCCGCGATGAAACTCCCCAGTTCGAGTACGCGGACACCGGCGAGCGGGCCCGTCGCAGGTGTGTCGTCGCTCATTCAGCTGCGATTTCGCCGGCAAGATTGCCCGCGTAGCCCGCGGGCGCGGCAACTTCGACGATCGGATCGGTGCGCTCGTCGTACTCGAGGCGCAACGCCACCGAAATGACGGCGTGCATCGTGTACATCATCGTGATGTACGTGAACTCGAGAATCGCCTCGTCGCTCAGGTGCTCGCGCAGCGCGTCGAACACGGCGTCGTCGACGCGGCCGAAGCCTTGCACCAGCGCGTCGGTGTACGCGAGGAGCGCGCGTTCGAGGGGATCGAAATGGCCGGAGATGCTCCAGGCCTTGAGCGCCTCGATCTTCTCCTCCGAAAAGCCGTACGCGCGGCACGCTTTGCAGTGTTGCGAAAACACGAACTGGCTGCCGACCAACCAGCCGGCGCGGGTCTGACCCAGCTCCCGAAGCGGCGCCGAGACCTTGCGGTCGGGGCTGGCGTAGAGCGCGAAGCCCTGGCACGCGTGCTTGAGCACGTCCGGGGAATGGGCGAACACCGTCCACCAGTCGCCGGGCGTTCCGGTCGCGGTTCCAGGGTCACTGACCGGATCCCGGTCGCCGAAGAGGCGTTTGTACATCGCGAGGACGAATGCATCCTCGACGCTGTCCCGGGGGACTTGCCGGAGTCGTGGCACGCCAGTTGTCTACGAAACAACGCCGGTGATTCGCAAGTGCCCACCGAAATAGGGCGATGCTTGACCAACATCGACGAGTTGGTGTGCAATGCGCCGCGGCCGGAACCGGCGAGGCTGAGGGGCAGATGCGCATCCTGTATCTCGACGTCGACACACTGCGCGCCGACCACGTCGGTTGCTACGGCTATCACCGCGCCACGACCCCGAACATCGACGCGCTGGCCGCCGACGGTGTGCGCTTCGCCAACGTGTACGCGTCTGATGTGCCGTGCTTGCCGAGCCGAACCGCTCTCATCACCGGCGCGTTCGGGATCCGCAACGGCGTCGTGAACCACGGCGGTACGACCGCCGATCTGCGATCGCTCGGACGCAAGCGCGAGTTCGTGAGCCGGTGGTCGTCGCAGTCGTGGGCGAGCCGGTTCTACAACGCGGGCTGGCACACCGCGTCGTTGTCGAGTTTTCCGTTCCGGCACTCGGCGACGTGGTGGAACGCCGGGTTCATGGAAGCCATGAACCTCATGCGGGGCATGGGCGGCGAGCGTGCCGATCAGGTCCTGCCCGGCGCGCTCGATTGGCTGGAGCGCCGCGGGCGCGCCGACCAGTGGTTCCTGCACGTGCATCTGTGGGACCCGCACACGCCGTACAACACGCCCGCCGAATACGGGAACCCGTTCGCGTCGGACCCGGTCCCGGCGTGGCACACCGAAGCCGTACGCGCGCGCAACTGGGAATTGTCCGGGCCGCACTCGGCCCAGGAGCCGTGGGGCTTCACGCCCGACGAGTGGGGACCGCCACCGCCGCGCCAACCGTGGGACGCCGGCTCGATGGACTCGGTGAAGCAGATCTTCGACGGATACGACGTCGGAATCCGCTACGCCGACGACGCGCTCGGCACACTGCTGAACAAACTCGACGACCTCGGCGTGCTCGACGACACGGCGGTACTCGTCAGCACCGATCACGGTGAAGCGTTCGGTGAGCTCGGCGTCTACGCCGACCACCAGGCCGCCGACGAGGCGACGTGCCACATCCCGGCCGTCCTCCGCTGGCCCGGAATCGCCCCGCAGGTGCACGACGGATTGCAGTATCACCTCGACGTCGCGGCGACCCTTGTCGAACTCGCCGGACTCACGGTGCCACGCGCGTGGGACGGACAACCGATCACCATCGGTGGCGCCGGTCGAGATCACCTCGTGGTGTCGCAGGGCGCGTGGTCGTGCCAGCGCGGCGTGCGCTTCGGCGACCACCTCTATCTACGAACGTGGCATGACGGCTACCACGGGAACTGGAACGACGAGATGCTGTTCGATGTCGCGCGCGATCCGCACGAGACGACCGATCTCGCCGCGACCGACACGACCACCGCGAAGCACGGCGGCGCGATCCTCGAAAAGTGGACGGCCGATCAGCTCGAACGCAGCCAACAGAACGACCCGCTCGACGTCGTCCGCAGCGAGGGCGGCCCGTACCACGTGCGCCGGCATCTCGCTCCCTACGTCGAGCGATTACGGGCAACGGGCCGCGGTCACTGGGCCGACATACTCGTCGATCGCCACCGCGCCGAGCTGTAACAACGGCGAACGCGGTCACCGGGAAAGCATCGAGTCCGCGAACGCCTCGGCAATGAGCCGGTGGCCGGCCGCATCCGGCTGGTAGTCGTGCTCGGCATCGACCGGCGCGAGCGTCTCGTCCCGGAGCGGTACGAGTGTCGCGTCCGACGCCAGGACCGCTGCGGCGATCTCGTCGTTGTAGAGCACACGCAGTTCTTCGTCGTACGCGGGCAAGCGCGGCAGGTCGGCGACGAAGACCCGACCCGACCCGCTCGCCGCAAGCGCGCCGATCAGGGCGCGCATCTGCGTACCGAACTCCTCGGGTGGGGTGCCTTGATTCAGGTCGTACGAGCCGAGCCACACCGCGACCAAGTCCGGTCGCAACTCGTCGGCCAGCGGAACTTGCTCGACGATCGCCTCGGCGACTGTCGACGGTCCGCTCGCGCCGTTGACGAGCGTCGTCGACGGCGGGAGCATCTCGCCGAACAGCACTCGCGGCCACGCCTCGCGGAGCGGGTCGCCAAGTTCCTCACCGTTCGACGACCCCGATCCGATGACCAACAGCGATTGCCCGACTTCGCTCGGCGCGGTCGGTGCCGTGTCGCTCCCGCCGCCACCTGAGCAACCGGTAACGCCGGCAACGGCGGCAACGGCAACTGCACACACTGCGAGCATGCGCCTCACGCGTCGCCCATCGCCTGTCGCGCCGGGAGCCGCGCCGCGCGTTGGGCGGGAATCGTTCCGGCGAGAAGTGCCAGTACGGTCGAGCCGGCGACGACCGCGACCACGAGGAAGACGGGGAGGCCGAGTTCCACGGTCTCGAGCCGCTGGCTGGCCAGATAGCTGTTCACAACGGCCGCGAGCGCCTGCGCCGCGAGGTAGCCGACGGCGGTACCGACGATGCCGCCCAGGAATCCCAGCGTCCCCGCCTCGACGAGAAAGATACGGCGCACGTCACGATCCGATGCACCGACAGCCTTCAAGACGCCGATCTCACGGCGGCGCTCGCGCACGGCCGCGAGCATCGCGTTCGATACTCCGAGCGCCGCGATCGCGAGAGCGATCACGCCGATGCCCGCGAGCACGATCTCGACGACACGCAGGTAGCGCTGCACTGATTCGATGAGTGTCTCGGGTGCGCTCGTGGAGTATCCGACATCGGTGATCGCCTGGCGGACTTCGGGAACCCGTTCGAGACCGTCGGCAACGACGAACAATGCCGTATACGGCGACTCCGGTACGTCGAACCCTTCGACCTCGATGCCCGCGACCGACCACGCCCGCGCCCGTTGGGCTTCCTCGAGCGACACCACCACTTGGCCCGTACCGACCTCCTGCGCGACGACGCCGACGATCTGGAGGCGGACCCAGCGGCCACGCACCACGACGTCGTCACCATCGGCATACGCACGCGGTTCGCCGATCACCAGCTCCGTTCCGACGACGTCGTCGGCGCGCTGCTTGTCGATTCCCAACCGGCGCAGGTAACCAACGCTGACCGCCGCTTCCGCGGCCCCGTTGGTCGCGGGAAGTCGCCCGCTCACGATCACGATCGGGAGATCGACGGCCCGGGTGAGGTCGATGCCGACGATCGTGTCGAAGTACCGCTCGAGCGTGCCGTCTCGCGTGAGATCGCGCCGGCGCGGGTGCGACCCCGGAAGCGGTTCCGCGGGCGGCACCACGATGACCGGGTTGGCGACGACGGGAACTACCGACGTGACACCGGGCAGCGCCGCGATCTGGCGGACGGCGTCGTCGTCGATCGCGCGCGCCTCACCGCGTGGCGGGTTGTCGCTGTCGAGCGCGCCCGGATCGGGTTCGGCGGCCGCGACCTGGATACCCGCCAGCGGCCCGCCGTCGCTCACCTGGTCGAGCACCCGCCGCTGGGCCGCGGTACTGGCAATGAGCAGCGACGAAAGCAACGCCGCCGCGAGTCCGATCGCGAGCACCGTCAGCGCGGCGCGCCCGAGACGCCGCCCGACGCTGCGTGCCGCCAGTGCAATCGCGTCGCGCCACGTCATGACGCGGTGCGCTTCATGGTCCGAACCGCCCGTCGACGAGCGCGAGCACGCGGTCGGCGCGGGCAGCCACCGCCGGATCGTGGGTCACGACCACGAGCGTGCAGCCGTGTTCGCGGGGCAGACCGGCGAGCAGATCGAGAATCGCGACCGTCGCCGTCGCGTCGAGGTTTCCGGTCGGCTCGTCGGCCAGGAGCACCTCGGGTGTGTTCGCGAGCGCACGGGCGATGGCCACCCGCTGGTTCTCGCCACCGCTCAACGCCCGGGGCCGGTGTTCGCCGCGGCTCGCGAGCCCGACGGACGCGAGCAGGTCGCGGGCGCGAACTCGGCGCCGAGCCCGGGGTACGCGGCCGAGGGTCAACGCGAGTTCGACGTTCTCGAGCGCCGTGAGCTGACCGAGCAGCCCGTAGTCCTGGAACACGAACCCAATCGCCTCGCGCCGGTAGGCCGCCAGGTCGTCTCCGGAGAGCACCGCGAGGTCGCGGCCCGCGACCCGAACCGTCCCCGACTGCGGTGGCTCCAGACCACCCAGCAGCGCGAGCAGCGTCGACTTTCCGGCGCCCGACGCGCCGGTGACCGCGACGACCTCGCGCCGGGCGACATCGCACGACACGCAGTCGAGCACCGTGAGTCGCCCGCCGGGCGTTTCGTACCCGTGCGAGAGATCGCGGACGGTGATCGCGTTCCCCTCGTCGGCCATCGCCACCGAACCTACCGATCGCCCGGGCGGGCGCGGCCGCGCGCGGCCGATTCCACACCGGCGGCGGTGAGCAGCTCCCCGATAGCGACACCGCGCTGCCCGCGCGCCGCGATTGCGGTCAGGAGGCGATCGAGTTCGGTCACGTCGAGGCGCCGGTCGCGGCGACCGTCGTGGGCCAGCACGATCGTGCCCGGCTCGATCGCGTCGAGCAGCGGGTCGGTGAGCTCGTTGACGTTGATCCACCAGCCGATCGTCCGCAGCCCGGCGGCGCACACGGCCTCGGCGCCGACGACGTCCTGAACGCCGTGCGGCGGGCGGAACAGCAATGCGGGTACGACACCGGCGGCGCGAACTGCGGCCGTCGTCTCGGCGAGGTCGTCGCCGATGGCTTCGGCGCTGCGCCCCTCGACATCGGTGTGGTCGAACGTATGGAGCGCGACCTCGTGGCCGGCGGCCTCGATGGCGGCGACGAGGTGGACCCGAGCGTCGACGCCGTCGGCGTCACACGCGTTCAGGAAGGGGTATGCACGCGGCCACCTCGTCGACCGCCCGCGCGAATGCGGAGCCCGGCACGAGTTCGGCGACCGCTCGCGCGTCGTCGAAGTCGTCCACGTCGCGGAGGAGGTCGAGCATCGTTGTCCGCAGTCCCAGCGCTCGCATCTGCCGGAGCTGGTACGCGATGGTCTGGCCCGTACTCATCGGAACTCCGTCGAACACACGCGCGTCGGCGCGCCGTAGGCCCATTCCCCACCACCCTCCGTCGGAGGCCGGACCGACAACGGCATCGACACCCGGGCGAAGGAGCACGCCCAGAGCACGTTCGATCGCCGCGCTCGTCAGCTGCGGAGTATCCATGCCTACGAGGAGGGCGGGACCGTCCGCCACGGCGAACGCGGCTCCGAGACGTACGCCGAATTCACCGGGTGTTTGCGGGACCACGTCCATCCCCGTCGGCAGCCACGGTCCGGGCACCCCGTCGAGCACCACGAGATGGCGGTCGACCGGAACGCTTGCGACTGCGGCCAGCGTGTCGGCGAGAGCGGCCCGGGCGAGGTTGGCCGCCTGTTCGGGGGAACACGGCGGGCACAAGCGCGTCTTGACCCGGCCCGGTACCGGCGCCTTGGCGATGACGATGATCGTCGCCGGGATCACTGGCGCAACACCGCGGCCATGTCGCGCACGGCGCGGGCGGTACCGCGCGCCGTTCCCGTGACCTTCGACTTCCCGATGCGCGGTGCGTAGTCGACCTCCGTCTGGTCGATCGTCCATCCGGCCTCGGCCGCGCGCAGCACCATCTCGAGCGGCCACCCGAACCGGCGGTCGCAGAGATCGAGCGCGACCAACGCGTCGCGCCGCGCCGCGCGCATCGGTCCGAGGTCGGCGATTGCAACACCGGCGCGGTGGCGGACGATGACGCCGAGGACGCGGTTCGCGATGCGCGCGTGCACGGGCCACGCGCCCGGTGCCGCTCGCCGCGTACCGATCATCAAATCGACCCTTCCTTCGCACACTGGTTCGGCAACGCGCGGGAGTTGGGCGGCATCGAGCGACGCGTCGCAGTCCATGAAGCACACGACCTCGGTGGTCGCCGCGAGGAGGCCCGCGTAGCACGCGGCACCGAAGCCTCGGCGTTGCTCGTTCACGACCAGCGCGCCGAGATCGCGAGCGACGTCGCCCGACCCGTCGGCCGACCCGTTGTCGACGACAACGGCTCGATACCCGGCGGGGAGTTGCGCCAAGACACGGGGGATGGCTTGCGCTTCGTCGAGGACGGGCAGGACGACGTCGATCACGGCAGTAACGATACGACTGCAACGCCCGGCCCCGAGCACGAAGCGGCTTACGATTCGCGAAACTCGCAGGCACGCACGGTGGTCGGCCCTGCCGCTCTCCTACGCTGCCGTCGTGACCACCGCGCTCCTGTCGTCGACGGCAACGCGCCGGCGGGCTACAACCTGGGTCACGCTGACCGCGTTCCTGGCACTGCTCGTCGTCGCGAATCGTTGGGGCGAGCATCTTCGATCGTCGGGCGTCGACATCAGCGTGCGGTTCCCGCCGCTCTACGCCGTGCGCGACGTACACGTTTCTCCCGCGCACCTCTTCGCGATTGCGGCGGGCGTAGCACTCTTGGTCTGGGTGCCGAAGGTCGCGAGTCGCGCGCCGTGGCGAACGTCGCTCGCCGTCTCGTTCGTCGCGTCGGCCGCGTGGGCGGTCGCCCTGAACGTCACGCGAGGCGCTGGGGCATTGGTGCGCCC
>JANNHK010000395.1:0-5389 GCA_031404355.1 Actinomycetes bacterium | reverse complement strand
CGTCGCCCTCGACGTCGTCGGCGAGTCGATCGCGAGCACACCGGTCGACGACTTCATCGCGTTGTACGAGAAGTCCCGCAGTTAGACACCCGTGACTGAAACCCAGCGGGACGGGCCGGTGTCGGCCCGGCGGGCGGTTGTCGTGTTCGTCGGGCTGCAGATCGGGATGATCGTCAGCACCCTTGACGGCACGATCGTGGCGACGGCACTTCCCACGATCGCCCGCGACCTCGGGAGCGAACATCAACGGGCCTGGGTCGTCACTGCGTTCATGCTCGGTCAGGTCGCGTCGATGCCGCTCTACGGGAAGTTGGGCGACCTCTACGGGCGCAAGAAGCTCTACCTGTTCGCGATCACGCTATTCACCGCGGCATCGATGTTGTGCGGTGCCGCGCAGAATCTGCCGCAACTCGTCGCGTCCCGCGCGCTGCAAGGGATCGGCGCCGGCGGTCTCGGGGTCTTGGCGATGGCCGTCGTCGCTGACATCGTCCCCACCCGCAGTCTCGGACGCTGGCTCGGGTACCAGGGCGCACTGTTCGCGGTCGCGAGCCTCATCGGTCCGCTGGCGGGTGGCATCTTCGTCGACCAGCTGAGCTGGCGCTGGGCGTTCTTCATCAACCTGCCGCTCGCGCTCGTGTCGATCGTGATGGTCGTGCTTGCGCTGCAACTCCCGTACCAGCGCATCCCGCACTCGATCGACTATCCCGGCGCGGCGTTGCTCACCGCGGCACTCGTCGGCATCGTACTGTTTGCCAGCCTCCACGGCCAGCTCGCGCTCGGCATCGTGACGCCCGTGCTGATCGTGCTGTTCTTCTTGCGCGAGCGACGCGCCCGTGAGCCCATCGTGCCGCTCCACCTGTTTCGCAGCTCGATCTCGCGCGTGACGGCGGGCATCAACTTCACAAGTGGTGCGCTGTTCACGTCCGGAATCTTCTTCCTCCCCGTGTTCTGGCAGCAGGTGGCCGACCTGAGCCCGACCGAGTCGGGACTCCTGCTGATTCCTTTCATGTTCACGACGGCCGGCGCGACCTTGGTGGCGGGACGCACGGTCGAACGCACCGGTCGTTACCGCGTGTGGCCGATCGTCGGCGGCGTGATCATGACGGCGGGCGTCAGCCTGCTCACGACTCTCGACACGAGCACGGCTCCGGCACTCGCGTCGCTCTACGGCGCCGTGCTCGGTATCGGCGTCGGCTGCGTGATGCAGACGTCATTGCTCGCGCTGCAGAACTCGGTCGAGTTCCGCGACATCGGCGCCGCGACATCGTCGGCGCTGCTGTGTCGAATTCTCGGCTCGACCATCGGCGTCGCGGCGTGGAGTGCGATCTACGAAGCGATCCGAGACACCGACGACGTGGTCACCGCGCTGCGCGGGGTCTACCTCGCCGCGATTCCGGTCGGCGTCGCCGCGACTGTGCTCGCGCTCCGCCTCGAGGAACGAACGCTGCGCGAGGAAACCCAATTCACTTCCGAGACCGCACCGATCTGAGACACTGACGCCGTGCTCGAAGCCTTCATGTGGGGCGCCCTCGCCGCGTCGTCGCTGCTCATCGGTGCGGTCATTGCCCACATCCATGCGCCCCACAAAACTGGGCTCGGACTCGTCATGGGGTTCGGGTCGGGTGTGCTGCTCTCGGCCGTGGCATTCGAACTGGTCGAAGTCGCGCTCGGCACGGCTGACGGGCTCGGAAGCACGACCCTCGGACTCGCGGTCGGCGCGCTGACCTTCTACTTCGGCGACGTCGCCATCAGCCGGTTTGGCCAAGCCACCGGGCCGGAGGACGAAGAGTCACCGATGAGCATCGTGCTCGGCGCCGCGCTCGACGGCATCCCGGAATCGGCGGTCATCGGACTGACGCTGCTCACGGGCGAGGTCGGCGTCGCAATGCTGGTCGCCGTGTTCGCGTCGAACCTCCCGGAGTCGATCGCCGCTTCGACCGGTCTGTTCGAGCGCAACTGGAAGCCCCTGCGCGTCTACGCGTTGTGGGGCACGATCGTGCTTGCGTCGGCCGTGTCGTCGGCCGCGGGTTACGGCTTCCTCGACGGCGCGTCGTCCGCCGTCATCGCGTTCGTCCTCGCATTCGCGGGCGGCGCAATTCTCACCATGCTCACCACGTCGATGGTGCCGGAGGCCTACGAGTACGCGGGCCGCAAGGTCGGGCTCATCACCACGCTCGGGTTCGCGTTCGCCGTCGGTATCACCTGGCTCGAGGGCTGACGTCCGTCCCGCCGCGGCTCACCAAACCGAGCCACGCTTCGAGGAGGCCGACGATGACACCCACGATGAGCAGACCGACAAATGACAGCGCGGTGAAGAGAATCAGCAGACCCGCGGCGACGAGCACGCCGATCCGCAGGAGCCCCACATGGTCGCGCAGCCAGGTAACGTCGTCGGCCGCGTCGGCTGTCGTCACGCCGACCTTCGTCACCGAACGGCGCAACGCGACGGGCAGGCGCCCCGGCCCCGCGAGGAACGCCACCAACCACGCGACCACACACACGGTGAGGATCGTCGCCGTGATGCCGAGATAGCTGGAGAAGATCTGGTCGATGATCGCGTTCGCCGCGTCGCGGTTCTGCTCGACTTTGAACTGGTCGAGCAGCTCGCGCTCGCCCGCGAACGTCAGCCGCCGCTGGACGACGGTCACGACCGCGATTCCGACGGCAAGGTAGAGGACGCCTTTGCGCCGGTCGGGCGCCAACGCGATCGTCAACGCGAGTAGCACGACTGCGAGGACGAGCAGCACGACCACACCGCGGTCGAAGTATTCGAGCGCGAGCTGCATCGTGCCGAGTTGCTCGGAGTCGAACACCTCGATCTCGCCGAAGTCATCCGGGAGTGACTTGCCAAGGGCGGTCTCCAGCGTGGTGACGGCTTCGCTCGGCGGCGCGTCGGGATCGATCTCGGGAAGGTCGACGTCTTTGCCGAACAAACCGGAGATGCGCTGTTCGACGCTCGTCAGCACCTGGTTGAGCAGCGGCGTGAGATGGAGCACGACTTTGCCGTTCTCGACCGAGACGTTGTCGCCACCGCCCCGCAACACCTTCATCGCGGCCTTATGCGCGCGCGTGAGCGCGGTTTCCCACACCTGGTCGAACGCGTCGCTCGCGAACACTTTCGTCGCTTCTTCGGCGAGGAAGCCCTGGACCGCATTGGCCAGGACGGGCGCGAGGATTTGGCCCTTGTCGGGCAAGACGTCTTCGAAGAACCCTTCGAGGTCGACCACCTCGCGCAGCTCCGCCGCGGCCCAGGTGCCGAGCGCGGCCTCGACGGCCGGGTCCGACGCGACCGGCGCAACCCTGTCGACGAACTTGTCGGTGTCGGTTGTCGTTTGGTGCAGCCAGGTCGAGGTCGTCGCGACCCCGACCGTGATCGAGGTCACGACCACGAGCACTCCGAAGGCCCACTTGGGCAGGCGGAAGGTTCGGGCGCGCGGAGCTTCAGTTGCCATGCCAGCAGGGTGATACCAGTCGAGCCCGCCAACGTCACCCCGTCGGGGTGATACCGAAACCCGGCGGGCGCGACATGCTGGGGTGGCACGTCGCGAGGAACCGAGGTCGGTGTGTCGGCTCACCACTACGAGATCCGATTGCGGGGGCGGCTCACACCGTCGCTGGCTGCCGAGTTCGAGCAGCTCGACCTGGAAGCGAGCGTGCCTCCGGTCGAGACGGTCCTGGCCGGCGTCCTCGACGACCAGGCTGCACTCCACGGGTTGCTGCGCCGCATCGAGTCGCTGGGCCTGGAACTGGTCGACGTCCGCCGCACGGCTTCGGTCTCCGCTCGCGATCGCGCTTCACTGGGGACGTGAGCGACTACCTACACCTCCCCGGTGGCGCGTTCGAGATGGGCACCGACGGCCCGTGGGCCTACCCCGTCGACGGGGAAGGACCGGTCCACACGGTCACGCTCGCGCCGTTCTCGATCGACGCGACCGCGGTCACCAACGCCGAGTTCGGCGAGTTCGTCGCCGCGACCGGACATCGGACCGCGGCCGAGGAGTACGGCTGGTCGTTCGTGTTCGGCGGTTTGCTCCCCGACGACTTCGAGGAAACCCGCGCGGTTGCGAGCGCGCAGTGGTGGCGCCAGGTCTTGGGATCGACGTGGCGCACCCCGGAGGGTCCGCAGTCGAACATCGACGACCGGTCCGACCACCCCGTCATCCACGTGTCGTGGCTCGACGCGAGTGCGTACGCGCTGTGGGCCGGGAAGCGCCTCCCGACCGAGGCCGAGTGGGAGTACGCCGCACGCGGTGGCCTCGAAGGCCGGCTGTTCCCCTGGGGCAACGACCTCGAACCCGACGGCGGGCACCGCATGAACGTGTGGCAGGGCACGTTTCCCACCCAGAACACGCTCGCCGACGGGCACCTGGGTACCGCACCGGTTACCGCGTACGAACCGAACGGCTACGGCCTCTACAACATGACCGGGAACGTGTGGGAGTGGTGCTCCGACTGGTACGACCCCGGGTACTACGCACATTCGCCGCGCGAGAACCCCGGCGGACCCGAGTCGGGCACCCACCACGTCATGCGCGGTGGTTCGTACCTTTGCCACGCGTCGTACTGCCGTCGCTACCGCGTCGGTGCGCGCAGCGCCAACGAACCTGACAGCACGACCGGCAACCTCGGCTTCCGGTGCGCGTCGAACGGGGATCGCTCGCGTGGGTGAAGCGATCGGCGAGATTCTCGGACCGGCACTGGGCATCGCGATCAGTCCTATACCCATCATCGCCATCATCCTCATGCTGTTCTCGCAACGCGCGGCCGCGAACAGCACGGCGTTTCTCGTGGGGTGGATCGCGGGCATCACCGTGGTTGTCGTCGTGGTCCTCGCGATCCTGCAGTCGCAGGACCTTCACCAATCGAGCGGAGAGCCCGCGACCTGGGTGTCGGTGCTCGTACTCGCGCTGGGCCTCCTGCTCCTCGCCGCCGGAGCCAAGGGCTTTCGCGATCGTCCCGGTCCGGACGACGAAGTGGCCCTGCCCAAGTGGCTGCAGGCCATCGACAGCGGAACCCCGGGCAAGGCACTCGGGCTCGGGTTCGTGCTCTCCGCGGCCAACCCGAAAACCCTGCTGTTCGGCACTGCCGCCGCGATCACGATCGCCCAGGCCGGCTTGTCGGGGAGCGAAGACGCCGTCGTTGTCGCCGTGTTCGTTCTCCTTGCGAGTTCCACCGTTGCCGCACCCGTCGTGCTCTACCGCGTACTCGGCGAGCGGGCGCAGCCGACCCTCGACTCGATGAAGGCCTGGCTCACGCAGAACAACGCCACCGTCATGGCTGTGCTGTACCTCGTGTTCGGCATCGTGCTGCTCGGCAAGGGCATCGGTCCACTCCTTCCCTGACCGGCCCGCGTAATGTTCCTGACGCGCCTGTGACGCCGTGGTCGCGC
>JANNHK010000394.1:0-2821 GCA_031404355.1 Actinomycetes bacterium | reverse complement strand
GAGGACACGCAGTCTTGCTCGCGAGTGGGACACCCCGAGCCACTCGCCGCCCCTTCAACGACGATGACACGCGGACCACTCAACGGGGACCCCTCAGCCCCCGGACGCGACCACCACACCTGCCTCGCCGCGGAGCGGGCCGAGACGCCGCGAGCCCGGGACAACCGCAGCCAGATCGTGTTCACGAAGATCCAGGGCAGCCGCGACGCGCTTTCGAGGTCGCCGCCACTCCACCGGCTCGATCGAAGAACTCGAGCGCTTCGACGCGAGCTGAGCTCACCCCGTTGGCGCCGTCACGGCTTGTCGCAGCGCTGTCGTAGGCTTGGATCGTGGCCGTCCCCGAACTCGATGTCGACCTTGCCCACATCGCCGACATCTGTCAGCGGTTCGGGGTCGCCCGCCTCGACGTCTTCGGTTCGGTCAGCCGAAGCGACCACCAGCCCGGCAGCGACATCGACATGCTGTACGAACTGGCGCCCGACGCGCGACTCGGTTGGGAGATCGAAGCCCTCGCCGACGAGCTGTCCCAAGCCCTGGGCCGACCCGTCGACCTCGTGTCCCGCAACGCGCTCCACGAGCGCCTTCGCGACACGGTGCTCGCCGAGGCGCAAGTGCTCTATGCGGCGTGAGCTGCTCCCTCTGCCCCACTTCGTCGAACAGCTCCGAGCCGCACTCACCGAACTCGAGTCCGACGAGTGACCTCCCTGCCGCCCCGCCATCTCGGCGCGACGGCGGGCCGGCGGCTCCAAGTCGCGGCCATTACCGACTCAGTTACGCCTCTTGCACGTGAGTCTGCACGTCGTCGATGCCGTCGCCGCGGGCCAACCTTCGTGTGACCTCGTCGAACGGGATGGGAAGCGCGAGAGCACCAGAGCCTGTGAACGGCCGCGGCACGAGTGGGAGTCGACTGCCTGCGCTCCCGCCGCGCCCGCGGTGCACGAGCAGACCGCGGACTGGATCGGGAACCGCGTCGAGTGCGGCGCCCACGGCCGGGTGCGACCGGACTTGCTCCCACACGAACTCGTCGGTGAGTTCGAGTTCGATCACCACGCCCCACGGCAGTTGGCGCATCTCCCAATCGGCCAGCCCCTCGCGTTGCGCGGCGTTGATGATGTGGTCGCCGTAGCGGTCGAGCCACTCCCGCGCCGAACTGCTCCCGTCGGACACCTCGATCGAGAACCACTCGGTCATCGGGTTGCAGCGTAGGACATGCCCGCATCGACACGAGCGGGGCTCCTACCTGTCATCGGTGTCGTCCGGATATGGGTGCCCGCACCCGGGACACACGTCCCAGTCGTCGAATCGGGTTTCGCCACACACCGGGCACTGACTCATCGCGTCACGCCGCGACGACGGACAGGTGGACCAACGCGCCGTCGTGTTCGAGGCCTTGCGCGATGACGCGCTTGTCGCGGTAGTGGTGTTCGCGGCCGAGGCCGACTCCGTCGGTTTCGGTTTGTTCGGCGTGCTGTAGTCGGCGCACGAACCGCAGCGCGGTGCCGAGGCTGGGGCGGGGCGCCTTGCCGTCGGGGCGGTCGAGCATGTGACTGCGCACGATCTCGCCCCAGTACACGGCGAGCGTTTCGGGCCGGTCGAACAGGTCGGCGGTGAGGCACCGGCCTCCGGCCGCGACGACCACACCGGCCTGACCGGGGAGCGGGCCGAGGCGCGCGAGTTCTTCTATCGCGCGCGCGGTGTCGTCGCCGTCGGCCGCGGCTTGTTCGTACGCGGCGTGCAACGCCTGGGTCGGTGCGTTCGCCCGGCTTTCGGTGATCTCGTCGTCGACCGACGCCCACACTGCGCCCTGATCGGCGGAGTGCGAACCGTCGGCTTGCAGCGATTCGCGCACGCTCTCGTTCTTCACGCGCCGCACCCGGCGGGGGGCGCGCATTCCGGCGCGGCCCATGGTGGAACGCGCACCCCATCGTGATGCCTCGACACACGCGACCGGCACCTGATGCTTGCCGGGCGCGAGCAACACGCTCACGTTGAGGACCCGGTTCTGGAGTCCGCCCTTGAACGTCTCGCCTTCGACGAGCAGCACGGGCGTGGTTCCGGTAACCGTGGCGGTGAGCGACGGCACCGATTCGCCGTCGTCGTCTTCGTCGATGTGGAACAGCGCGGTGTCGGCGGCGACGGGTCCGGGCACGTAGTCGGTCTGCGGTGCGTCGTGCGTGTAGAGAGGGAAGAGCGACACCGGGCCGCGGGTCACGGGCCGGCCGATGGAGATGCTGTCGAGAAGTTGCATCTCCTCAGTATCCGCACGGGTGGGACAAAGAACCCACGCGTGATGTCAGGTGACGGCGTTGGCTACACGGCGGGAGACGGCGGTACAGCGCTGCGCCCGCTGGACGGCCTTGGCGGCCACGGACGGAGCGACGTGGTCGGGTTCGTACTCGGTCTTGGTCTTCAGCGGGAGCAGCCGGCGTATGTCAGACGCGATTTCCGCGCCGTCCTCGCCGGCTTGGCGCAACAGCACAAGCACCTGGCGGACACCGGTCGGGTCCGCGATTTAGGCACGGAGCGCGCCCGCCAGCTGATCGAGAGAGTGACCGTGCACGAAGCGACCGTCGCGTCGAATATCTCGCCACACGTGCCGGCTGCCGGC
This sequence comes from Actinomycetes bacterium, assembly GCA_031404355.1. GTDB lineage: Bacteria > Actinomycetota > Acidimicrobiia > IMCC26256 > PALSA-610 > JANNHK01. The sequence goes on along the minus strand of JANNHK010000394.1, from coordinate 213 downwards.
CAGGCGGGACGCGACTTCGTCGGCGCCGATTTCGAGGACCTCGACCGGGTTGCCGGTAATCGTCCGTACGGTGGCGCGCCACTGCTCGACCGACGCGGCCCATCGGTCGTCGTCCTCACCGACGCCGCGGGGACGGACGAACACGGCGTCGAGATCGCTGTCGCGACCGGCCTCGCCGCGGGCGAACGAACCGAACACGATCACACTGACCGG
>JANNHK010000393.1:0-21166 GCA_031404355.1 Actinomycetes bacterium | reverse complement strand
GGCACCCCGGCGTCGTACACGCCGGGATCGATCACCGGCGCGTCGGGTACGTGCACCGACGCGGGCCCACCGGAGAAGATGATGCCGACCGGTCGCTTCGCCAGCATCTCCTCGAGTGGCATGGAGCGCGAAACGATCTCGGAGTAGACGCGTGCCTCGCGGACCCGCCGTGCGATCAGCTGCGCGTACTGGGCCCCGAAGTCGACGACCAAGACGGCATCATGGCCGGACGCGGTCATGCGAGCCTCAGTGGCCCATCCCCACGCCCTGTGCGCGCTGGAGCGACTTGCCCTCGGTCTGGAGCGAGGGTGCCACCATGACCTCGGCCTTCTGGAAGGTCTTCAGGTTCTCGTATCCGCAGGTGGCCATGGAGGTGCGAAGGCCCCCGCACAGGTTCAGCGTGCCGTCGTTCTCATGCGCCGGGCCGAGCAGGATCTCCTCGAGCGTGCCCTTGACCCCGCTGCGGACGCGAGTGCCCCGCGGCAGGTCGGGGTGGAACGTCGCCATGCCCCAGTGGTAGCCGCGGCCGGGTGCCTCGGAGGCGCTGGAGAGCGGCGAGCCGATCATGATAGCGTCGGCGCCGACCGCGATGGCCTTCGCCAGATCGCCGCCGGTGCGCATGCCGCCGTCCGCGATGACGTGGCAGTAGGTGCCGGTCTCGTCCAGGTGGCGCATGCGGGCCGCCGAGGCGTCCGCGATGGCGGTGCCCTGCGGGACCCCGATGCCGAGCACCCTGCGCGAGGTGCAGGCGTGACCCGGGCCGACTCCGACGAGAACGCCGACGGCACCGGTACGCATCAGGTGCAGCGCGCCGGAGTAGCTGCAGCAGCCGCCGACGATGGTCGGGATGTGCAGGTCACGCGTGAACGCGTTGAGGTCCAGAGGCTTGTCGAAACTTGAGACATGCTCGGCCGACACGACCGTGCCCTGGATGACGAGCATGTCGAGCTCGGCGTCGAGGACCAACTTCGCGTACTCCTCGACGCGCTGCGGTGTGAGCGAAGCACACGCGAGCACACCGGCGTCTTTGATCTCACGGATGCGCGGCCCGATGAGCTCGGGCTTGATCGGCTCCGCGTACAACTCCTGCATACGCCGCGTCGCCTTCTCGGGCACCAGCTTCGCGATCTCGTCGAAGATCGGCTCGGGGTCTTCGTAGCGCGTCCACAACCCTTCGAGGTTGAGGCACGCGAGCCCGCCGAGTTTGCCGATCTCGATCGCGGACGACGGCGAAACGACGCCGTCCATCGCGGCCGCCATCATCGGCAGCGCGAACTTGTACGCGTCGACTTCCCAACTGATATCGACGTCCTCCGGGTCGCGCGTACGCCGGCTCGGCACGATCGCGATGTCGTCGAACCCGTAGGCCCGTCGACCTGATTTACCGATGCCGATTTCTACTTCCACTGGCCCCTCCGGCTCTCCGCGCGTGGAAACAATGAGGATATCGCCGCCGTTCGGCGAGCTCGGCACTTCTGCTGCCGATTCCGCAGCCGATTGAGAGCTGTACAAACGCATCATCCCGTGTAAAAATGAACACGTTCACTTTTACGTGTCAGGGACCTTCATGACGCAGACTCGGACGGCCAAGGGGTACCGCACCCGGCAGCGCCTACTCGAGGCCGCGCTCGGTCTGTTCGCAGAGCAGGGCTACGACGCGACGACGATCCGCGACATTGCCGACGCGGTCGGTTGCTCGCTCGGACTCGCGTACAGATACTTCGCCCGCAAATCGGACTTCGTGATCGCGCTGTACGAACGCATCGCGTCCGAACTCGAACGCGAACTCGCCGACCTCGCACCCGGTCCGATCGCGGCACGGTTCCGCACGGTCATGCAGGCCAAGTTGACCCTGGTCGAGCCCCACCGCAACACGCTGGGCGGCCTCCTCGCCGGCATGCTCGATCCGAACGACCCGGTCAGCGTGCTGGGATCCGACACGTCGGTGATCCGGGCCCGGGTCACGGCCGTCTTCGGCGGGGTCGTGGTCGGGGCCGACGATGCCCCGAACGACGAGGTCGGCGCCCAACTGATCAGGCAGCTCTACGCACTGCATCTCTTCGTGATGCTGCTGTGGACGCAGGACGGCTCCGACCAACAAAAGACGACGAAGCAGGCCGTCGACGGGTTGAGCGAGCTGTTGGGTTCACTCCTCCCGCTGTTGGGCGAAACGGGCCCGCTCGCATCACTCGTGCCGCTCGCGCGGGTCGACGAGATCTTCTCGGCCTTCATCCCGCCCGTGTCGCAGGACTCCCTCGCCGGCGTGGCCGACGCGATTCTCGACCGGGTCTTCGCCCGGCGGCGTCTCCTCGAAACGGACCACGAGCCGTGCCCGACGTGCCGGGCGGTGCAGCGTCCCGTCGTCGAACGCTTTCTCGAAGCCGGTGCCCCTATCCACTTCGTGCTGCCCGCCTTCCCCGCGAAGTCGCCGAATCCACACGCCACGCTCGGGCCCCTGCCCGACCTCGGCGAAGAACTCGCACTCACCGCATTGCAGGATCTGTGCGACGAGATCACGCAGATCTATCCCCCCGGAGCCCGGGTCACGCTGTGCTCCGACGGCCGGGTCTTCGCCGACATCGTGGGCATCACCGACAAGAATGTCAGCGACTACTCCGACGGAATCAAGCGCTTGCTCACTGAACTCGGCACTGACGCCATCGACACCTTCGGCCTCGACGACGTCCTCGGCGACAAAGGGAGCGACTACCCGGCGGCTCGCGCCCACCTCGACGCGCACTACGCAGACTCACTCGAGTCGGTACGGGCACGCGCGTCCGAGCGGCCGTCTGAAAAGGCGCTGTTCAACGGTATGCACCGGTTCGTCTTCGAAGACCTCGTCGGCACCCGCCCGGGTGAGAGCCGGACTCAGCTTCGGAGGGAAGCAAAGGAAGTCGCGTACCAGGTCATCCAGCGGTCACACGCGTGGAGTCGGGTCGTGGCCGAATGCTTTCCCGCCGCGCTGCGCCTGTCGATCCACCCCCAGCCGGCGCACGGCACGAAGATCGGCATCACCCTCACCCGGGCCGTCGACAACTGGATCACGCCGTGGCACGGCGTGATCGTGCTCGACGACGACGGATACCTCCTCATGAAGCGAGACGCGGCCGAAAAGGCGGGCGCGACCCTCGTCGAACGGCGCGGCCGCGCGAGTCACTACGAACTGCCGTCGGGGCGCGTCGCATGACGACCGACACGCCGGTCACGGGCCGCTACCGCGTCGTCCCGCAGCATCCGTTCGGGGTGCACGTGATCGCCGACGGCGACGCCGACGCGTGGGAACTTCCGGCTGACGAGATCCACTCCCTGACCGTGCAGCATCGCGTTGTCGTGCTGCGCGGGTTCCGGCGGCTCGAGGGTGAACAGTTTCCCCGGTGGGCCGCTCGTCTCGGCCAGCCGCTCCGGTGGGCGTTCGGTGAAGTCAACGAGCTGCGCGTCGACGACACCAAGAAGAACTACCTCTACAGCGACGGCGACGTGCCGCTGCATTGGGACGGCGCATTCGCGGGCGCGATCCCCCGCTACATCGTGTTCCAGTGCCGGGACGCGCCGCCCCGCGAAGCCGGCGGAGAGACGACCTTCGTCGACACGGTCGGCCTGCTCCGAGCGACGCCACCCGAACGCGTCGCCGAGTGGCGGTCGACGGCATGCACGTACACCACCGAGAAGGTCGTGCACTACGGCGGGTCCATCGTGCAAACCGTGCTCGCGCGCCACCCGATCAGCGGTGAGGAAACCATCCGGTTCGCCGAGCCGGTGCGCGACCTGAACCCCGTTGCAGTCGCCGTCGTGGGACAAGCGCCCGCCGCGTCCGACGCGTTCGTCGCCGCCATGGCGCACGAACTGGCGGCGCCGGAGCACCTCCTGGAGCACGCGTGGGAACCGGGCGACATCGTCGTCGCCGACAACCACGCGCTTTTGCACGGGCGCCGCGCTTTCCGGGGCACCGAACAACGCCATCTCGAACGCGTCAACATTCTCGGGCCGGGCAGCGAGGATGCGGCCCCGGCCCACGAGCGGCGCCATCTGCTGCGCGACCTCTTGCGAATTCGACGCGTCGAATTCATACTCGCCGAGATCCCGATCATCGCCATCCCGCTCGTCGTCGCCGGCGCCGAGTGGAACGTTCTCCGCACCGGCGCGTTCTGGGCGGTCGCGGCGCTGTTCTTCTTGCTCTTCAACTTCGGCGACATGGTGAACTGCCTCGCCGACCGCGAGCTCGACGCGGTGTACAAAACCCACCTCGCGAGCGCGGTCGGCCGGCTCGGAGTCGCGAGCGTGACGCGTCAGATCGTCGCGTCGGCGCTCGGCGCGCTCGGCCTGGCTCTCGCGCTCGCGGTCGGGCTCGATCGGCCGCTCGTTGTGCCACTCGTGATCGTCGGGCTCGCGCTCGGTGCCGCGTACTCGCTGCCGCCGGTGCGGCTCAAGGGCCGCGGCCTGCTTCAACTCGGCTGCCTGTGGGCGATCATCTTCGTCGGCCCGATGGTGCTGGTGACGCAACTCGTCAGCGACACACCGTCGTTGGCTGTGCTCGTGATCGCGGCGACGTACGGCGCAACCCAGATGGGCGTGATCCTCGTGAACACGGCCGAAGACTTTCCCGAAGACGAAGCGGCCGGGATCCGCACGACGATCGTCGCGCTCGGGCCACCCGGCGGAATGCTGCTGGCCGTCGGGCTCGTCGCCGTCGGCGGCGCAGTGCTGACCGCCGCGCTCGCGACCTGGGGTATCGACGACGGGGCACCACCCGTTTCCGTGGTCGCGCTCGTGCCACTCCTGCTGGCCTCGGTCGCGATCGCGCGACGCATCCATCGGGTTGCTCGTGCGATCCGCGGTGTCGACACGGGCACGGCCGCGACGGAGATTCGGCGTGTCGCGCGGTTCGTCCCCATGGCGATCGCCGCAGTTGCGTGGAGCACGCTGGCGGGCGCGCTCGTCATGCGCGCGCTGGCCTGATCGTGGCCGCCAGCGCCCCGGGTCCACGCGGGCTGCGCGCGACGATCGCCGCCGGTCGTTCGTTGCTCGACGACCCCTGCCCGGCACTCGACACGCTGGCATCTCGCTACGGGCGGACCTTCGCGTTGCGTATCGGCCCTCAAGAGTTCGTGATCGTCGGCGACCGCGGGCACGTGCGCGACGTGCTCGGCGCCGACCCGGCGGCATACCGGTGGCGACCGGCGTTTCGAAACCTCGCCATCGTCATCGGTCGCACGGCACTGATCGTCACCGACGGCGAAGCGCACCGGAGCCGCCGCCGCCTCGTCCAGCCGGCCTTTGCCCGCCGCCGGCTCGACCACTGGATGCACCTCATTATCGACACGGTCGACGAAACGCTCGAAGCGCTCCCGGTCGGGACGCCGATCGATCTCGAACCGGTGATCCGACAAACCGTGCGCCGCATCGTGCTCCGGGTGTTGTTCGGTGCAGACCTGTCGATCCTGGGCGACGACATCGGCGCACTCCTCGAGCCGGCAGTCGCATACACCAACGAACCGCTGCTCCGGCAGCTTCCGCATCCGGTGCCGTTCAGCGCTCGCGCCCGAGCACGGTCCGCGCGGCGACGCGTCGACGATCTTCTGGCAGTCGAAATCGCGCATCGGCGCGCGACAACGCGCGAAGCCGCCCGTGACAACGCCGACATGCTCGACGTTCTCATCGATGCCGGGTTGACGTCCGAAGAGATCTACGACCAGGTCGTCGCGCTCACCGTCGCCGGCTACGACACCACCACCGCGGCCATTTCATGGTGTCTTCTCCGGACCATGCGCGACGCCGCGCTGTGGGAGCGGCTCCGCCAGGAAGCCGACGACGCCGCACGAGACTCCACCGAACTCCGCCTGACTGATCTGCCGCTTGCGCACGCGACCGCGCAGGAGACGCTTCGCCTGCACCCGCCCGGGGCGGTCGTCCCGCGCCGAAAGGTCGCGCCCGGCGCCATCGGCCCGTACCGCGTGCGCAGAGGCGCCATGGTTCTGTACTCGCCGTACTTGCTCGGACGCGACCCTGCGTCGTGGGCGGAACCGCTCGCCTTTCGCCCGGACCGGTTCCTCGACCCGGAGACCCCGGTGCTGCAGGACGCGTGGGTGCCGTTCGGGTCCGGTCCGCGCCAGTGCATCGGGTTCGGACTGGCGATGATGCAGCTCGCGACTGTGCTCGCGCGGTGCGCACAGCGGATCACGTTCGCGCCGGTTACCGGTCCGGTCCCGCGTCCCGTCGGCGCGATCACGAGCCACCCCGAAGGCGGCGTGCCGGTGGCTATTGCCCGGCGACGAGGTGCGCGAGAAAGCCGGTGAGGATGCGGGCCGTCGCCCCCCACACGGTTTCGTCGGCCAGTTCGTAGAAGTGCACGCCCAGGCCCTCGGGGAAGAACTCGGGCCGGATCGACTCCCAGCGCTCCTCGCGGTAGACGTCGTCGTCCATCAGTTCGGCCAGCGGCACCTCGATCACCCGCACGACCTCGCGTTCGTCGGGCGTCAGGTCGGGGCGGCGGGGTAGGAACCCGACGAACGGTGTGATCACGAACTTCGACGCCACCGTCGACAGCCCTTCGAGTTGCGCCACGAGTTCGACCGTCGCGGGGTCGAGACCGATCTCCTCCTCGGCCTCGCGCAACGCGGTGTCGCGCAGGTCGCGGTCGACCGCTGGATCGAACTTGCCGCCGGGGAACGCGATTTCGCCCTGATGTGAGGGCATCGTGTCGGGCCGTTTGGTCAGCACCACGTGCGCCTCGCCGTCGACCTCGAACAGCGGCACCAGCACCGCGGCTGCGACGCTGCCCGGAACGAGCGCCCGGGCCTCGCCCACCGGCGGGAGCGACACGAGCCGCTCGCGGATGGCGTCGAGGGTGAATACCCGTCCCGCGGACGGAAGATCGGCCCACGGCGCCGGATCGCCGGCCCGGACCGACGGTGGCCGCGGAATCCGCTGCTCCCCGCCCTTGTTCATGCGGCTCCGGCCTCCGGCCCTCGATCGCCCGCGCGGACCGTCGTGAGCAACCGGGCCTCCGGACCTCTCGCCTGGCTCATGCGTTCAAGGTACCGGTGCTGCCAGACTGCGAGCCGCCTGCGACCAGGGAGAACTCACGGTGGTGTGGAACCTCGCAACGATCTGGGAATCGGTCGGCGACGCCCTTCCCGACCGGGAGGTACTCGTCCAGGACGACCGGCGCCGCACCTGGCGCGAGTTCGACGACCGTTCGGCCCGCCTCGCCGCGGGCCTGACCGCGGCCGGGCTCGGCCCCGACTCCAAGGTCGCGTCGTACCTCTACAACAGCAACGAGTACCTCGAGGGCCTGTTCGCCACGTTCAAGCTGCGCGGCGTTCCCGTCAACGTGAACTACCGCTACCTCGAAGACGAACTCGTCTACCTGCTCGACAACTCCGACGCGGAAGCGCTCATCTTCCACGCCTCGCTCGGCGACCACGTGGCCAAGGTGCGCGACCGGGCCCCCAAGGTGCGGCTGTGGATTTCGGTCGACGACGGTGGCGAGCACCACGACTTCGCCGTGAAGTTCGAAGACGTCGTCGCCGGCAACGAACCGATGGAGCGCATCGAGCGGTCCGAGGACGACCTCTATTTCCTCTACACAGGCGGCACCACCGGCATGCCGAAGGGCGTGATGTGGCGGGCCGGCGACCTCTGGAACGTGCTCGCCGACTCGACCTACGCGCTCGCCGGCGCGGCCCCGCCCGCCGACTCGTCGGTCGCAGGTGCGATTGCCCGCACGATCAGCGAGGGCCGCGACATCGTGCACCTGCCCGCGTCGCCGCTCATGCACGGGACGGGCGCGTTCTCGTCGTTCCAGTCGCTGTTCGTCGGCGGCCGCATCGTCACCCTCGAAGGCCGCCACTTCGACGCGCACGAAATGTGGCGCACGGTGCAGCGCGAGCGCGTCACGCAGATGGCGATCGTGGGCGACGCGTTCGCCAAGCCGATGCTCGCCGCGCTCGACGAAGCCGAAGCCAACGGCGAGCCGTACGACATCTCGTCGCTCCTGCTCATCATCAGCTCCGGCGTGATCTGGTCGGCCGAAGTGAAGCGGGCGCTCATGAAGCACGGCAGCTTCATGTGCTTCGACTCCCTCGGGTCGAGCGAAGGCGTGGGTTTCGCGAACTCCATCACGGCACCCGGTTCCGAGACGACGACCGCCAAGTTCGTGATCGGGGCCGGCGCCCGCGTTTTCACCGAAGCCGGTGTCGAGGTCGAACCCGGGTCCGGCGAGGTCGGGCTGCTGGCGGTCGGCGGCAACATTCCCGTCGGCTACTACAAAGACGACGAAAAGACCGCGAGCACGTTCCGCACGTTCGGCGACACGCGTTGGTCGGTGCCGGGCGACTTCGCCCGGGTCGAGGCCGACGGCAGCATCGTGCTGCTCGGACGGGGGTCGGTCGTCATCAACTCCGGCGGCGAGAAGGTGTACCCCGAAGAGGTCGAGGAGGCCGTGAAGCGGCACCCGGCCGTGACCGACTGCCTGGTCGTCGGGGTCCCCGACGACCGCTTCGGCGAAGCGGTCACCGCCGTCGTGAGCCTGCGGCCGGGCGAGACGGCAACCGGCGACGACATCGGGGCCGCCCTCGACGCCCTGGCCCGGTTCAAGCGGCCCCGCTCCTACGTGGTGGTCTCCGAAATCGTCAGGGCCCCCAACGGCAAGGCCGACTACAAGTGGGCGAAAGCGGCGGTGCGGACGAGCCAAGCCACGGACGGCGCCGCGAGGGAGCCGTAGGCAAGGCGAAGGGCGAGTGGGCGAAGGGCGAGTAGCGGTCCAGGAGGCGTCCCGGCGCGCCGACGTATGACCGGTGCGGCGGGAATGGCTCTTGGCGATCGTGTTGACGCTCGCCGCCGGCGGCGCCGGCGCGATCGCCCTGACGCGCCTGTCCGACCCGGTTCCCGCGCCATCCGGCGCAGACGGGTCTGAAACAATCCGGGCCGAGCCCCGTCCGGCGGTGGACCCGGAGCCGGTCGCCGCGACCGGCGCCTGCGCCGATGCCATGAACACCCTGCGTGGGTTGATGACCAGCGCGCAGAGCGGCTCTCTACTCGACGACGCGCAGAACACGCAGCTCACTGCCGGGCTCGACGGGCTCGACACCGCCTGCGCCGCCGACGACGCCGAGGAATTCCGCGACCGCGAGCTGGTCCCGTGGCTGAACTACGCGCCGGCAACGTGACACGCGTAACACGGGTTGCCGCCGCGTGAACCCCGACCCGCCGGAGGCCGATCCCTCTTTCGTGCCCCCGCGCTCGAAGAGATGGCTCGCGCCCGTCGCCGGCCTGGTCCTCGGCGCACTGGTCGCGACTCCGTTCGCCCTCGCGATCGACAAGGGCGCACCGGCCGACGACGCCTCGGGTCCGCCCGAACGTGAGGCCGAGGCCGAGGCCGAACAACTCGGTCCGCTCGACGAGCCCGTCCTCGGAACCGAACCGGTCGAGTTCGGCGACGGCCGCAACCACCTCGTCGTCGAGTTGCCCGACGAGCTCGTCGAGGTGACCGACGGGACACTCCTCGGAACCGGCGACCGCACCCGGCTCCCGGACCTCTCGTTGTTGGTCGGCGCCGACGAGATCGTGACCGATGCCGAGGGCCGCACCTGGATCCGGGGCGGAACCGCGAGCCCGACCGAGACACTCGTAAGCTCGTCCGAGATCCCCACCGTGCTCGCGGAACTCCCCGACACCGACGTCGTGCGCATCGACGCCACGCACTTCGCTCTGACGACGTCGCTCGACGAAGACGCCGTCTCGGCGATCCCGGGTGTCGTAGCTGTCAGCCCGGACGAGGCCGCGACCGTGTCCGGAACCAACGACCCGCAGTTCGCGAACCAGTGGGCGCTCGAGAACCGCGGCGACCGCTACGTGGCCCAGCCCGGTGACGCGACGGCCGGGAGCGACATCCGTGCCGCCGGGGCGTGGCGCGCCAGCCGCGGCCGCGACGTCGTCGTCGCGGTCATCGATACCGGCGTCGACTTCTCGCATCCCGATCTCGAGAACGCGGCGTGGACCAACCCCGGCGAAGTGTGCGGCAACGGCATCGACGACGAGCGCAACGGATTCGTGGACGACTGCAACGGCTGGGACTTCTACCGCAACGACTCGACGGTGTGGAGCGCGGGCGACCACCCGCACGGAACCAATGTCGCCGGCGTCGTCGCGGCAACGGCGGGCAACGGCGTCGGCATCGCCGGAGCCGCACCCGAGGCCAAGATCATGGCGCTCCAGGTGTCGAACGGCCCGACGATTTCGTTCTCGGCCGCGGCCGCGGCGATCAACTACGCCGTCGCGAATGGCGCCGACGTCATCAACGCGTCGTGGGCCGGCTCCCGTTACACGCTCGAGTTGCTGGCCGCAGTGAACCGGGCGGCAGACGCCGGTGTCGTCATGGCGGTCGCGTCGGGCAACAACGCGGTCAACACCGACCTCAATCCGTTCTATCCCGCGGCGTTCGTCAACTCGAACATCATCTCGGTCGGCGCGTCGACACCCAGCGACCGCATGGCGTACTTCTCGAACTACGGCGCGAATTCGGTCGACCTGTTCGCACCGGGTTGGTACGTGCTCACGACAACGACGGGCGCCGGCTACGGGTACGGATCGGGCACCTCGTTCGCGGCGCCGTACGTGGCGGGCACGCTCGCGCTGATGCTGGCACTCGATCCCGCGCTCACTCCGGTCGAGGCACACGCGCGACTGATCGATACCGCGACGGACGGCGGCGCGTTTGCGGGCCGCAGCGTCAGCGGCGGCCGCCTCGATGCCGAGGCCGCGACCCGCAGCGTGACCCTGCCGGTGTCGCACTCGTTCTCGGGCTTCGACGCGTTCGACGACCTCGGCCAACTCGGCACGGTCAACACGGTGGCCGAGCCGGGAGTGTTGCCCGCATCGGCACTCGGCTACCGGGTCACCGTCGCTACCCAGGATGCGGGCGTGGCCGTCGGTGTCGCCGATGAACCCGTGGCGTACACGCTGCCCGGCGGCGCGACCGGTGTCGCCCGCACCGACGAAGCCGGCGAGGCATTGCTGAGCGCGGATGCCGGCTTCGACCCCGGTGCGATCGCGAGAGATGCCCTCGGCATCTCGACCGAACTCCCGGCCGGGACGTACGCGCTGGTCGTGGAGTTGATCGACCTCGCGTCGAAGGCGACCGTGGGCCATCCCCACGCGGTCGTGTACGACGTTCGTTACACCGGCGGCAACGACACGCCGCCCGACCCGACCCCGCCGCCGCCAGTGCCGAGCACCCCGACGACGACCCCGTCGGAAACGACACCACCCGACACGACAGCACCCGAGAGCACACCGTCCGAGACGACACCGCCGGAGACCACACCGCCGGAGACCACACCGCCGGACAGCACACCGTCCGAGACTGCGCCTTCCGACACGACCGCACCCGACACCACCGCGCCACCGGAAACGACTCCCCCCGAGACGACACCGCCCGAAACGACGCCACCCACGGCGCCGGCACCGACGCTGACGCCGACCACGGTTCCGCTCCCGAAGATCCCGGCCAAGCCGACCAAACTCAAGGGCGTGGCGCTCGACGGAGCGGCCCGGCTGCAGTGGGCCCCCGGTAAGGGCACAACGCCGACGGGCTATCGCGTGTGGCGCGACGGCAAGGTTGTCGCGCAGACGACGAACGCCGAGATCGTGCTCGGCGGTCTGGTGAACGGGCGCCGCTACCGCTTCGCTGTGTCGGCGTACAACACCGGCGGTGAGAGCAAGCGCACCGGAACCGTGGCGGTGACGCCGCTGGCACCGTTGCCGCCGACCGCTCCCCCCTACGTCGCGCCGACGACCGCGCCGGCCGCGCCGCCTGTCACCGAACCGGCCGCCGACACCACACCGCCCACAACCGCACCGCCCGACAGCACACCGCCCGACACCACACCGCCCACAACCGCACCGGAGACCGCGCGCCGCTTCGAACTCAGCCCCGACCGCGGAACCGCCGACGGCGGAACACGCGTGTCGATCGCGGTACCCGACATCGGAGCCGAAGAGGTGCTCGCCGTGTTCATCGGAAGCCGCGCGCAACGCCTCGAATACCAGAGCGGCGGAACCGTCGCGGTCACGACCCGACCGCACACGGCCGGGACGTTCGATGTCGAGGTACTCACCGACGCACGCACGATCCACCTGCCCGACGCGTACACGTTCGAAGCGCCCACCGACGAGGCCGCGCCCACTCCGACGACCGCGCCTTCCGCACCGCAGGAAACGAACCCGCCGTCGACGGCGCGGCCCGCGCCGACACCGACGACGGCCTCGCCCGCGACGAGTCCACCCGCGACATCCGCGCCGGTGACGTCACCACCGCAGACATCGCCGGCCGCGACATCACCCCCCGTTACGTCGCCGCCCACAACCGTCGCGAACGGGGCGCCGCCGCGCCGGCTGCCGACCCGCCGCATCACGCCGGGCAAGCCGCTGCAGTCGCTTCCCACCGGCATGTGGAACGCGGTGTCGTGCACCCGCAGCCCGTGCTCCGGGATCGTGCTCTAAGGGCCGTCAGGTCACGAACGACAAAGGGCCGGCCCATCGGGCCGGCCCTTGTGTCGCACTCGTATGTCGGTGCGCTACTTCTTCTTCTTGCCGCCGCCGCCGCCGGTCTTGGCGAGGACGTCACGGGCGTGGAGGATCAACAGCTCTTCGCCGTCGACCGTGATCTCGGTGCCGCCGTACTTCGAGTAGACGACCGTGTCGCCGACCGCGACGTCGAGCGGGATGATGTCACCGGTCTGGTCCGAACGGCGACCGGGTCCGACGGCCAGGACTTCGCCCTGCTGGGGCTTTTCCTTGGCGGTGTCGGGGATGAGCAGACCGCTCTTGGTGGTCTCCTCGGGCTCGGCCTGACGGACCACGATGCGGTCCTCCAACGGCTGCAGGTTCATCGATGCGCCTCCTCGGCGGACGTCGTGCGAATGGGACGTGCGAATGGGACCTGAGGATTTAGCACTCCCCGAGGTCGAGTGCTAACGCTACCCAACCCGCCCCACCCCAAGCAAACGGGGTGAAGGCGCGTCACCCCAACCGCAGGCTGGGCCAGGCCCCGGAATCGAGCGGCGTGGGCCCGTCGGCGTTGAGGCGCCACCACGCGGTGGCGGCCACCATGGCCGCGTTGTCGGTGCACAGCGCCCGGCTGGGCAGCACCGCGTGGAGTCCGGCCTGCTCGGCCGCGTCCAACAGGCCTGTCCGCAGCGCCGAGTTGGCGGCCACGCCTCCGCCGATGACGACGGTGCCGAAGTCGTACTTCTCGGCCGCGCGCACGAGCTTGGTCAGCAACGTGTCGACGACGGCGGCCTGGAACGACGCCGCGATGTCGGCAACTTCGGCGTCGGGGTGGGCGCGTACCCACTGCACGACCGCGGTCTTCAGCCCCGAGAACGAGAAGTTGTCGCCGTCGTCGATCATCGGGCGCGGGAACGCGATCGCCGCGGGGTCGCCCTGCGTCGCGAGCTGGTCGATGAGCGGGCCGCCGGGATATCCGAGCCCGAGGAAACGCGCCACCTTGTCGAACGCCTCGCCCGCGGCGTCGTCGACGGTTTGGCCGAGCACCCGGTAGGAACCGTGGTCGTCCATCGCGACGAGCAACGTGTGCCCACCCGAAACGACGAGGGTCAGGAACGGCGGCTCCAGCTCAGGATCTTCGAGCAGCGCCGCGTACATGTGCGCTTCGTGGTGGTTGACGCCGACGTACGGCAACCCGGTCGCGAGCGCGATCGCCTTGGCCGCGCTCACGCCGACGAGCAACGCGCCCGCGAGTCCGGGACCGTGTACCGCCGCGACCGCATCGACGTCGTCGAGGGTAGTGCCGGCTTCGACGAGCGCCTGCTCGATCACGTCGTCGATGAGTTCGACATGGGCGCGGCTGGCGATCTCGGGCACGACCCCGCCGTAGCGCGCGTGCAGGTCGGCCTGGCTGGCGACGACCGACGAACGCACGGTGCGGCCGTCGACAACGATCGCGGCCGCGGTCTCGTCGCAACTCGTCTCGATACCGAGAATCGACGTCACGTGACCCGCATTCGCTCGAGCGAGTCGAGCAGTTCCCGGTACGGGGCGCGGTCGACCTCGTACGCCCACATGATCAGCGCGTCCTCACCGGTGTCGGCGTAGTAACCCTTGCGCACGCCGACGGGCACGAACGCGAAGCGCCGGTACATCTCCTGCGCGGGCTTGTTCGACAGGCGCACTTCGAGGGTGAGCGCGGTCGCGTCCCGATCGATTGCTTCGCGGGCGAGGGCGAGGAGCAGGCGCGTGCCGATACCGCGCCGGTGCCACTTCGGATCGACGGCGATGGTGGTGATGTGACCGTCGGTGAGCGACATCAAGACGCCGCCGTACCCGGCGATCTCACGCCCGACCTTGGCGACGAAGTACGCGCGGGTCGAGCGCAACGCCAGTTCGCTCAGGAACAGGCTGTGCGACCACGGTCGCGGGTACACCTGCGCCTCGATGCGAAGGATGCTGCGCAGGTGCCGACGGCGCATGGCGACGATCTGGACGCCCACTGGTTCGATGTCTCGCCGGAGCGCGACCATCACGCGCTCCTCGGCTGCCAGTTGATTTCGGCGTCGCTCCGGCGCAGGTACATCGGCAGCACCTCGGACGGCGGGCTGAACTCCTCGCGTTCGTACCGGGCGATCGCCAGTTCCGCCAGTGCCGACAGGCTCGGTGCTGCGTGCGCCGCGCCCGCGAGTTCGACGCGGTCGAGGTCGCGAAACGACGCGGCGAATCGTTGGGCACCGTCGCCGCACACCAGGGTCTCCTCGCCCCGCGCCGCGATCTCGCCCGCGAGGTCGTCGGGCGAGCCCAGTTCGTACTCGGAATCGCGCTGCACACCGCCCGGAACGGTCCGGTAGATCGCGTAGTACACCTCGTGGCGGCGGGCGTCGATGGCGGGAACGATCAACGACCGGCTGTGCCGCAGCGGGTACGCGAGCAGGTCGAGACTCGGAATCGGGATGACCGGCACCCGTAACGTCTGCGCGAGCACCTTCGCGGTTGTGACGCCGACGCGCAGGCCCGTGAACATGCCCGGGCCGATGCCGACCGCAACCGCCGAGAGTTGGCGCAGCGACACCGAACACTCGTCGCACAGGTAGCGAATGGCCGGAGCGAGCGCTTCGGCATGGCGCGGTCGGGCGCGATCCTCGGGGCCGCCGATCTCGACGCGACCGAGCAGTCCGTTCTCGCTCGCGAGGACGACGCCGATGCGTCTCGTCGCCGTGTCGATACCGAGCAGCAACATCAGGCGTACCCGGCCAATACTTCCTCGACGCGCGGTCGCCGCTCCTGCCAACGGCCCTGGAATTCGAGCACGATGTCGCGTTCGTCGCCGACGGCTATCACCATGGCTCCCTCGCCGCCGACATCCGAGCCTCCGGCGATAGGGCCGGCGGCTGCGTCCGCACGTGCCACGATCTGCACGACGAGATGGTCGACGGGAAACGCGCGCGCGACGACGTCACCCCACTCGACCAGCGTGACTCGTTCGCCGTCGAAGAAGTCGTCGAACCCGAGGTCGTAGATCTCCTGCACCCGATCGAGGCGGTAGACGTCGACGTGCGCGACGGGCAAGCGGCCCTCGTACTCCTGCACGATCGTATAGGTCGGGCTCGTCACCGGTTCGTCGACACCGAGACCCGCGGCAAGACCCTGCGCGAACGTCGTCTTCCCGCTCCCCAGGTCGCCGCCGAGCAGCACGACATCGCCGGGTTCGAGCACCTCCGCGAGCGCGGACGCGAGCGCGCGCGTCTGCGCGGCGGACTGGGTACGGAACTTCATGGCGTGGCAGCCAGCAACCGCTTGACCCGCACGAAGTCGGAACGAACCTCGGCGAGACGTTGCCCGCCGCCGCGCAACACGGCGGCCGGGTGCAACGTCGGGACGAGTACCGCGACGATTCCCGCGCGCGAGAACGCAAACTCCTGGCCGCGCAGCTTGGTGATGCCGTCCTTGGTGTTCAGCAGCAACTTCGTCGCGAAGTTGCCCAAGGTCACGATCACGCGCGGCTCGACCAGTTCGTGTTGACGGTCGAGCCACGGCGCGCACTTCTCGATCTCGTCGGACTCGGGGTCGCGGTTGCCCGGCGGCCGGCACTTCACGACGTTCGCGATGTACACCTCGTCGCGCGTCATGCTCATGCCTTCGATGAGTTGGGTGAGCAACTGACCGCCGCGCCCGACGAACGGGATGCCCTGCAGGTCTTCGTTCTGGCCCGGTCCTTCGCCCACGAACATGAGGTCGGCGTCGGCGTCACCCACGCCGAACACGACCTGCGTTCTCCCGGCGGCGAGCTTGCACAGGGTGCAATCGTGCGCGACACGCTCGACTTCGGCCAGGGTGCGGCCCGCGGTCAAGGCGGGATGCGTTTCCCCGAACAGCCCAGGCGAGAGATCCGCAGGCCCGGTCATCGTCGCGGATCCGCGCGGGTCATGGAGGGCCGAGCCAGGTGCAGGCCGCAGTCCCGGACAGTCCGAAGCGGTCGCACGGGCGATCGAGGGCCTGCGGGCGGAGCCGCATAGACGAGGTCGGAGCCGCATGAAACGGACACGATCGAGCCTACCCGGGCAGCACGGCGTTGCGAATGGCCGCGGCGGCGCAGAACGCGGCCGCTTCCCGCAGCCGGTCGAAGTGCGCGTCGACTCCGCCCGTGGCCACGGCGAACGTGAGGTCGCCGTCGAAGCGGGTGTGCGCGGGCAGCAACGAGCGGGCGACGCCGTCGTGGGCACTCTGGGCGAGAAGGTGGCAGCCCAACTTGTCGCACCGCCCGTCGGTAGCCACGACGACGAGGGTCGTGTTGCCCGACTCCTCGAAGGCCCGATCGGTCGGAAAGCCCGGAGTGCCGGCCGGAGCGCTCGACCCCGCGAGCACGGCACCGTTCGAGTCGACGACGTCGCCGACCGCGTTGACCACCGCGATCGCGCCGACGTGCGCGTCGTCCACCCGGGTCGACGCGAGCCCGAGCCCACCCGGAGCCGCGAACGCGCGCCCCCGCCATTTGCCGACCGTGGCGCCGCGCCCGGCTCCGATCGAGCCGCGATCGCGGTGCGGGCCCGTCTGGGCCGCGGCGGCCGCGGCGGCCGCGTACCCGGCATCGGCACCGGGTCGTTCCTCGCCTTCGAGCAGGTCGAAGATCGCGGCGGTCGGGACGATCGGCACGACCCCGCCCGCGGTCGGAAAACCCTGGTCGTGTTCGGCGAGGTAGCGCATCGCCCCGTCGCCGGCGGCAAGTCCGAACGCCGAGCCGCCCGTCAACGTGATCGCGTCGACGCGCTCCACCGTGCGCGTGGGGTCGAGCAGCGCCGTCTCGCGCGATGCCGGCGCGCCGCCGCGGACCTCGCACGAACCGACGGTGTCGCTCGGAAACAGCACGACGGTGACACCCGTGCGCGCCGCCGTCCAGTGCCCGATGCGAACGCCGGGCACGTCGAACGTGCTCACGGCTCGAGACCGACCTCGCGGGCGAAGTCGGCGATCAGCGCGTTCACCTCTTCGGCGCGCTCGAGCATGAGCAGGTGTCCGCCGCCTTCGAGTAGTTCGAGACGCGCGTTCGGAATGAGCTTCGCCATCTTGCGCGCTTCGCCCGGAGGCGTGATGACGTCGGCGAGACCGCTGATCACGAGCGTGGGGATCGTGATGCGCGCCAACTCGTCGTCCAGGTCGAGGCCGACCAGCACGCGCGGTGCCTGCAACCGGGTTTCGGCCGCACACGTCTGCATCATCCGGCGCACCAGCTCGACGTGACTCGGCTGCGGGTCGGTACCGAATCCCAGGCGGGCGAGCATGAACCCGAGGTTGCGCGACTTCCACAAGGGCGTCGTGTCGGGCACCCGTTTGAAGACGCGTTCGAGTCTCGCCTTGGTTCGGGTGGATCGCGATCCGAGCGGCGCCCGCGAGAGCGTCGAAAGCAACACGATGCCGCGCAGTCGTTCCTTGGCGACGTCGGGATACTTGTCGATGAACGCCTGCACCGCGACGCCGCCCATCGAGTGGCCGACGAACAGCGCGTCGTGGATGTCGAGGCGGGTGAGGACCGTGTTGATGTCCTCGGCCAGGTTCTCGAGCGAGTGCCCGGCCTCGCCCAGTGCCGACTGACCGTGGCCGCGATGGTCGTAGGCGACGACCCGGAAGCCGTCCTTCGGCAACAGCTCGAGCTGGTGAAACCACGTGCGCGCCGACAGCGTGACACCGTGCGACAGCACGATCGTGGGACCTGCACCCGACTCGACGACGTAGATGGTGCCGCGGTCGTGGGTATCGATGACCTGGTCGATGTAGATGGGAGTTTCGAGGGCGCGGGCCGCATCGCCGTCGGGCATCCGGCGTACGCGCTCGGCGGCCAGTTTCTGCGTGGCCCACGCAGCACTCGCGATACCGGCGATCGCGCCGCCTGCGAACGCGGCACCCTTGGCGACGTCTCTTCCGTTCACGTATACCGCCGCGGGACGCGGGGGCCGATGCCGCACACGATCTCGTAGCCGATCGTTCCGAGCCGGTCGGCCCACTCGTCCGCCGTCACCGATTCGTCGCCCTGGGCACCGAGCAGCACGACTTCGTCGCCCGTGACGACCGGGAGGTCGCCGACATCGACCATCAGTTGGTCCATTGTGACGGTGCCGGCGATCGGGCACCGCTGCCCGTGCACGAGCACGACGCCACCGGCGTGTCCGAGGTTGCGGGGGACGCCGTCGGCGTAGCCCGCGGGAACGGTCGCGATGCGGGTCTCGCGATCGGTCTCGTACCGAAGGCCGTACGAAACACCCGTCCGCGCCGGAACCGTCTTCACGAACGCAACGCGCGCCTTGACCGACAGCGCGGGGCGCAGCGCCACCGCTCCGGCCAGCGCCGTTGCGGGCGGCACGCCGTACACGCCGATCCCGACGCGGACGAGGTCGTAGCGCGCCGCGGGGAACGCGAGCGCGCCGGCCGTGTTGCACGCGTGCGCCACACCGGGGTCGATTCCGGCACTGCGCAACATCGCGAGCACCGTGTCGAAGCGGTCGATCTGCAACCTCGTGTACGGGTTCTCGGGCTCGTCGGCGACCGCGAAATGCGTGCAGGTACCGGCCAGCCGCAGTTCCGGAAGGCCGACGACCTTGGCCGCGAGTTCGAACGCGTCTTCCATTCGGCACCCGACCCGGCTCATTCCGGTGTCGACTTTGAGGTGCACGTCGAGCGGCATCCCGCGCCCGCCGACCGCGACTGCCTTGGCCAGCGCTTCGATACCCGTCGAGGTGTAGACGACGGGCGTCAGCCCATGTTCGACGACGACGCCGGCCGCGGCCGGTACCGGTTCCGACAGGACGAGCACCGGTGCGTCGATACCGGCGTCGCGCAGTTGCACGCCTTCTTCGACGAGCGCGACACCCAACCCGTCGGCGCCGGCTTCGAGCGCGGCGCGGCTCACGGGTACGGCACCGTGCCCGTATCCGTCAGCCTTCACGACCGCGAGCATGCGCGCGGGCGCGACCAGCGCTCGCAACGCGGTGACGTTGTCGCGCACGGCCGCGAGGTCGACCTCGGCCCACGTGAGCCGGGACGTCTGCGAGGGGTACGACGTCATGTTGTCCGGGCGATGTGGCGCACGATGTCGCCGCGGGCGACGACGCCGACGACTCGACCGTCGTCGGCCACGACCGGCACGTGCGACAGGTCCTGGTCGTGCATACGAGTCGCGAGTTCTTCGAGCGTGTCGTCGGGTCCGATCGTGACCGGGTCGTCGTCCATGACTTCGCCGACGCTGGCTCCGGCGACCTTGTGCAAGTCCTCTTCGAGGTGCTTCATCCCGCCGGGCAACGGGATCGTCGCGCCCAGAAAGACGATGAAGGTCGGCACGTGGACGCGGGCTTCGGAGACGATCAGGTCCTCGTCGCGCAGGATCCCGAGGAGACGCCCGTTTGCGTCGACGACCGGCATGGCGCCGTAACCGCCTTCGGCCATCGTGTCCGCGGCCTCCGGCACCGGCGTATCGGGCGCCAGTGTCACGACATCTTTGGTCATGATGTCGCGGACGAGGGTGGTCGCGGGCATTCAGTCCTCCCAGGGGTCGGTACCCGACCGAAGTGCGCCCAGCGTAGGGGGCAGCGCCGTGATGAGGTCACTCGCGACGAGGCTGGGGCCCGTTCCGGCGGCACGCGCGGCCCGGCCGTGGACGTACGCGCCCGTGCAGGCCGCCTCGAAGGGTTGCAGGCCCGCGGCCAGCAGGCCGCCGATGATTCCCGTGAGTACGTCGCCGGTTCCGGCGGATGCGAGCGCCGCGGAGTCGGTCGGGTTCACGGCGGTGAGCCCGCTCGGCGCGGCAATGACGGTGCCCGGCCCCTTGAGCAGCACGACCGAGTCGGTGCCGCGCGCCAGGGCACGGGCCGCCTCGATGCGATCGGCGCCGACCGACCGGCCCGCAAGCCGTTCGTACTCCCCGTCGTGGGGCGTGAGGACAGCGCGCGGGAAGTTGGCCGCGTGGCGCACGCGCAAAGGTGCGGTGTCGGTGGCGAGCGCGTTGAGCGCGTCGGCGTCGACGACGATCGGCACCGACGCTTCGGCCACGAGGCGGCGGACCGCGGCCTGCGTCGGCATCTCGCGACCCAGCCCGGGACCGATCGCGAGCGCGTGGTACCGCTCGATCTCCTTGAGCACGACGCGCGCCGCGTCTTCGGCGAGCGCGCCGTCGGGAGTTGCGGGGAGGGCCCGGCGGACGATCTCGGCCGCGGTCGTGAGCGCTCCGACTGCGTCGGCTGGTACACCGGCCACCACCATCCCCGCGCCGCAGCGGGTGGCCGCCAGCGCGGCCATCATCGGCGCGCCGATCATCCCGGACGAACCGCCGACGACCATCAGCGCCGACGACCACTTGTGCACCGCGCCGCGGCGTTCGGGCAGCCGGAGATCTTGGACCTGCGGGACCCACGTCGCGGCCAGACCGACGTCGATGCCGATATCGGCGACGGCGACGGTTCCGGCACACGACCTCCCCGGTTCGAACAGCAGTCCGGGTTTCAACGCCTGGAGGCACACGGTCTCGGTCGCGTGAACCGCAGTATCGGCAACCGCGCCGGTCGCGGCCGCGCCCCCCCACCGGGGGTCGACGGCGAGTGTGGGCACACAGCTGCCGGCCCACACCCCGGCCCCGGCCCCAGCGGCAACCGGGAGGCTGCCGCGGGACCCC
>JANNHK010000392.1:0-5524 GCA_031404355.1 Actinomycetes bacterium | reverse complement strand
CGGTCTTGAAGGTCAACAGAAGTCGGATCTGGCGGCCGACTTCTTGCGGCCCGGTACGATCACGACGTGACGTTTCCCGATCGTCGGCTGCGCCGCTTGCGCCGAACTCCCGCGCTGCGGCGGCTGGTCGCCGAGCACCGGTTGGGTGTCGACGACCTCGTCGCACCGCTGTTCGTGAAGCAGGGAATCGGTGCAGCCGAGCCGGTCACGTCGATGCCCGGCGTCGTGCAACACACGCAGGAGAGCCTGCGCAAGGAAGTGCGCGCCCTCGCCGATCTCGGCATCCCGGGCGTGATCCTGTTCGGAATACCCACCGACAAGGACGCTCGCGGATCACAGGCCGACGCGCGCGACGGCGTCGTGCAGGTCGCGCTCCGGAATCTGCGCGACGAAGTCGGCGATTCGATCGTCCTGATGGTCGACAACTGCCTCGACGAGTACACCGACCACGGCCACTGCGGCATCCTCACCGACGCCGGCGAAGTCGACAACGACCTGACGCTCGAGCGCTACGCGAGCATCGCCGTCGCGCAGGCCGAAGCCGGCGCCGACGTGATCGCGCCGTCGGGGATGATGGACGGCCAGGTCGGCGCCATCCGCGAAGCGCTCGACGAGAGCGGCTTCGAGACCCGCAGCATCCTTGCCTACGCGGCCAAGTACGCATCCGCGCTGTACGGCCCGTTCCGCGACGCGGCCGAATGCGCGCCACGTTTCGGCGACCGCAAGAGCTACCAGATGGATGCCGCCAACGAACGCGAAGCCATCACCGAGGTCGGGCTCGACATCGACGAGGGTGCCGACATGGTGATGGTGAAGCCCGCGCTCGCGTATCTCGACGTCATCGCGAACGTGCGCGCCGAGTTCGACGTGCCCGTTGCCGCGTACCACGTGAGTGGCGAGTACGCGATGGTGAAGGCTGCCGCCCAACTCGACTGGATCGACGGCAAGGCGGTCGCCCTCGAACACCTGCTCTCGATCAAGCGGGCCGGCGCCGACTTCGTCCTCACGTACTTCGCGCGTGAAGCCGCGGAGTGGCTGCAAACGTGATCACGTGAGCAGCTGGTTCGATCGCGCCCAAGCCCGCATTCCCGGCGGCGTCAACTCACCCGTGCGTGCGTTCGGCGGGGTCGGCGGTGACCCGTTCTTCGTACGCCGGGGCCAGGGCGCGTACCTGGAAGACACCGACGGCCGCCAGTACACCGACTACGTGCAGTCGTGGGGCGCGTCCATACTCGGCCACGCCCACCCCGCCATCGTCGAAGCGGTGCAGGCCGCCGCGGCCGACGGCACCTCGTTCGGCGCACCGACCGCGCGCGAAGTAGAACTCGCGGAAGCGATCTGTGACCGTGTCGACGCGGTCGAGAAGGTGCGGCTGGTGTCGTCCGGCACCGAAGCGGCGATGACCGCGGTCCGGCTCGCGCGCGGCGCGACCGGCCGGAACAAGATCGTGAAGTTCGCGGGCTGTTACCACGGCCACCTCGACGCGCTGCTCGTGCAGGCGGGCAGCGGTGTCGCGACGTTCGGCCTCCCCGGCTCGGCCGGGGTCACGCCGGGCACGGTCGCCGACACGCTCGTCGCGCCGTACAACGACCTCGCCGCGCTCGGCGCATTGTTCGCGGAGCACGGTCCCGACATCGCCGCGGTGCTGGTCGAACCGATTGCCGCCAACATGGGCCTCGTCGCGCCTGCCGATGGCTATCTCGAAGGGTTGCGCGAGCGCTGCACCAAGGCGGGCGCGCTGCTCGTCTTCGACGAAGTGATCACCGGCTTCCGGGTCGGCCCGAGCGGCATGCAGGGCATCACCGGCATCACGCCCGACCTCTCGATCTTCGGCAAGGTGGTCGGCGGCGGGTTGCCGCTCGCGGCCGTCGGCGGGCGCGCCGCGATCATGGATCAGCTCGCCCCGCTCGGCCCCGTGTACCAAGCGGGCACACTCTCCGGGAATCCCCTCGCGACCGCGGCCGGGCTCGCCGCACTCGAACGCCTCGACGACGCGGCCTACGAACAACTCGAAGCGACCGCGGCGCGACTCGAACTCGGGCTCCGCGACGCGCTCCCCGACGCGCAGGTGACCCGAGCCCACACACTCGTCGGGCTGTTCTTCACCGACACGCCCGTACACAACTACGCCGAGGCCCAAGCCGCCGACCACAAGCGCTACGCGCAGCTGTTCCACGGGCTGCTCGACCGCGGCGTGTACTTCGCCCCGAGCGGCTACGAGACGCTCTTTCCGAGTCTCGCCCACACCGACGCCGACATCGACGCCACGATCGCCGCGGCCGCCGAGGCGACCTAAACGCTCGGGTTACTCGTTGCGGTCGCGGCGCTCTTCGTTCCGGCGACGGACGTGGTCCATGTAGAAGAGCGAACCGGTGAACAAGAACACCATGATCGCGAACGCGAGGAACGCCTCGCCGCCCTGTTCGCTGGCGTCGATCAACTGCTGAGCGATCATGTCGGCTCCTACGCGCCTGGGGTCGGGACGGGCTGAAGCTCAGTGGAGCGCCGGCGTTGCGCCCGCTGGTCCTGCTCGTACCAGTGCAGGCACAGCAGGCTGATGATGAAGATCACGAGCGAGCCGGCGAAGTAGACGTACGGCGGCTGGCGCAGCGACCCGTAGTTGTACTGCATCACGAGGTATTCCTTGGGTGCGAGCGGGTCGCACACGGCCGGTTCGGGCGTCTCCCCCGGCGGCGTCACCACTTCGAGTTTCGGGCAGAACTGCACCGCCGCGAACTGCGGCTCGTGCTGGAAGATGAGGCGCGATCCGCCGCCCGTCAGGAAGGACTCGAAGCCTTCGAAGTCGGTCAAGAAGTCGGTGCTCGTGGCGAACCGGGCCGTCGGCGGAACCTCGACCTCTTCCTCGCCCTCCGGTGTCGGGATCACGAGGCCGGCCTCGGCTCCGGGGCGTAGCTCACCGAGGTCCTCGACGTTCTCGACGCGCCTGCCGTCGGTCGCCATGTCGCGCACCGCTTCGAACTCGGACTCCGAGAGGTCGGTGACGACTTCCTTCGCCTCCCATTTCGGCGGGATCCCCTTCGGACTGTTGAGCGGGGTCGCGGTCGTGATCCACAGGCTGCTGAGCAGCACCATGAACCCCGACAGACACGAGATCGAGATGAGGAACCCGAGGCGGGCACCGAGGTTCGTGGCGAGCAGCAGGTAGACGGACCCGCAGAACAAGCCGAGCGCGCTCAGGAAGACGAGCACGCCGAGGATCGTCGGGTTCCACAACGTCTTGTGCGTCAACTCCGAAGCCAAGATTCCCAAAGAGGTCAAGGTGCGTCCCCTTCGGTCGGGTAGGTCGTGTCGTCGAGACCGTCGCGTTCGTACTCGACGATCAACGCGATCTGTTCCTGGGTCAGCATGTCGCCGAAGCCGGGCATGCGTCCGCTGCCGATCCCGAGCCGTCCGTAGGGCTTGTTCGCGTCCGATCCCTCGGTGATGAAGTCGACGTGGTCCTGGAATCCGGTCAAGTCTTCGTCGCCCTGTTCGCCCGCGCCGAACCGGCGGATCTCGGCACCGTCGCGCAGGTTGAAGCCGATGCCGCCGCTGACGCCCCCACCGCCGCCGGGTGCGCCGAGCAGCGGGCGGGTGTCGGGGTCGGCCGGTTCGAAGACCGACCAGCCTTCGGTGTGACAGCGCGCGCAGAACAACTCGAACAGGTACTGACCGTCGGACACGTCTTCGCGCCCTTCCTTCCAGGTCTGTGCCCACTCGACGTTGCGCTCGGCGGTGTCGACCGCTTCGGCTGCGTCCACGTAGTCCTTGCACGCGTCGCGTGCCGAGGCCGTGATGCTGTCGTCGCCTTCTCCGAGGGCGATCTCGATGTCTTCGCACGCGGCGAGGAGTTCGGTGTCGTCGGCGTCCGGCAGGTCGAGCGCGGTGCGGAGCTTGACCGCCTCTTCGTCGCGTGCCACGACGGCTGCGTCGAGCGCGGCCTCCGCGTCTTCGAGTTGCTTGTCGGTCTGCTCCTGCGCCAACGCGAGTTCGTCGTCGGCCCGCGCGCGCGCTTCCTCGGGCGTGAGCTGGATTGTCTTCAGGTACTCGATGATGTCGCTGATCGTCTGGTCGTTCTCGGCGCCGTCACCCGCGAGACCGAACGCCGGCATCGGTGTGCCCGGCCGACCGTAGATGATGATGTTCGCGACCTCCTCGTCGCTGAACCGGAGCAGCACCGTGTCGAGCGCCGGTTCCTTCCAGTTGTACTGCTGCGGCGGGATGGGCCCGTCGGGGCCGTCGATGTCGATGATCTGTGTCTTCACGCCACCGCGGGCGTCGTCGCCGTGGCAACCCGCGCACTGGAGTGAGAGCACGCTGTCGTAGCCCTCGCCGCCGGGCCGCGCGAAGAGCGTCTTGCCCCGTTCCGCCGCGCCCTCGTCGAAGTACTCGATCGATTCTTCCTGGCGGGCCGGCTCGCGCAACCAGTACAGCGGCAAGGCCACCGCGAGGATGCCGCCGAACAACAATGCCCAGCCGAGGACGCGCTCGAGCCGTCGGCTTTCGAGGTCCTCGTCGGGGAGGAACTCGGTCTGGTTCGCGGGTGTGTGCTCGCCCTCGGCGCGGGCGCGCTTCGGTGAGATCACGGCCCAGATCACGTACGCGGCCAGCGCGGTGATCCAGACGACGTTGAGAACGATCAGGAGGAGACGAACGTTCATGCGCTAGGGCCTCACGGTCCTCAGATGCACGCCGGGCCTTCCTGTTGTTGCTTGGTCGTGTTGGTACCGATCGGCGGTCCCTGGACGACGATGCCGGTGTCGATCCAGACGTCGCCGCCTTCGATGCTGACCGGGAACCGGTCGAGGCCGCGGGGCGCCGGACCGTCTTTTTTCTCGCCGACGCGGTTGTACTTCGATCCGTGGCACGGGCACTCGAACCACTGCGAGGTCTGGCACCACGGCACCTTGCAACCCAGGTGCACGCAGCGTTGCCACAGGGCGACGATGCCGTTGTCCATGCCCGTGAGCACGTTCGGCGGGTAGACCTTCTCCGCCGCGGGTACCGCGGACTTGGGGAACGGCTGGAGGTACGTCTTCGCGTTCGCCACGTACTTCGGTGCTTTGCTCGCTTCCATCTCGGCGAGGATGTCGTCGAGGTTTCCGGCGTTGACTTTGCCGCCGAAGCCGCTCGTTCCCGTCGGCCACAGGAAGGCGAGCACGCCCGCGCCGAGTGTCGCGGCCGAGATAGCCACCGCGCCGAAGAGTGCCCGGTTGAGGAACTGCCGGCGCGACACTCCGATCTCGTCTTCGTCGACCGGTTCCCACTCGACGACCGCGCTGCTGCGCCGCCGGGCGAGCCCGCGCGTGGCGCGTGTGTCGTCGGCGCGCGAGCGGCCTTCGGCTTCGAGTTCGGTGCTCGACGCACCGACGGGAACCATGTCGCCCGAGGGCGCCGACTGATCCTTCGCAACCGTCTCGCGCGAGAGCGCGCCGGTAGTGGAACGGTGCCGATTGGCCGTGACGACGATCAAGACCGCGGCGGCCAGGAGGATGGCGATGACTGCTATTGCGACGCCCATGTG
>JANNHK010000391.1:0-2084 GCA_031404355.1 Actinomycetes bacterium | reverse complement strand
GCGGCGAAGCCGCCGATCAGTCGGAGCCCGACCCAGAAAGATGCCAGCTTTTCTCGCGGACGAAGCTGCGGATTCCCGACTCGGACATCGAGACACCGAGGCCCGAGTTGCGGCGGCCGGCCCACGGGAGGCGCACGCTCGAACGGTCGGCGGTGTTCCAGTACGCGTTGCCGACGTCGAGTTGGGTGAGGATCAGCTCGGCGCGGGCCCGATCGCGTGAAAAGACCGACGCGCCGAGCCCGTACGTGGTGTCGTCCATGTGGGCGACCGCGTCGGCGTCGTCGCGGACGCGTTGGAGTCCGATCACGGGGCCGAACGACTCGTCGCGCATGAGCGTCATGTGGTCGGCGACGTCGACGACGACCGTCGGCTCGAACCAGTTGCCCGGCCGGTCGATGCGGTTCCCGCCGCACAGCACCTTGGCGCCCTTGGCGACCGCGTCCGCGAGTTGCTCGTCGAGCACGTCGAGTTGCGCGGCGCGGGCCAACGGGCCGATGTCGGTCTGTTCGTCGGTGGGCTCGCCGACCTTGTAGGCGCCCACGACGTCGAGGAACGTGTCGAGGAACGCATCCCAGATTGCGTCGTGCACGTAGACGCGCTCGGTCGCGCTGCACGACTGCCCGCAGTTGTAGAAAGCACCCTCGGCGACACCGAGCGCGGCGGACTCGACGTCGACGTCGTCGCACACGTACGCCGCGTCTTTGCCGCCCAGTTCGAGCTGGACGCGCACCATCCGGTCGGAGGCGGCGCGCAGTACCCGCTGACCCGTGGCGTACGAACCGGTGAAACACACCATGTCGACCTCGGTCGCCACGAGTGCGGCGCCGGTCGGGCCGAGTCCCGCTACCGACTGCACGACGTCGACCGACAGTCCGGCGCGGTGCATGAGATCGACGAGGCGCAAGCCCGTGAGCGTCGCGTACTCCGACGGCTTGTACAGCACGGCGTTGCCGGCGAGCAAGGCGGGCAGGATGGTGTTCAGTCCGACGAAGTACGGGTAGTTCCACGCGCTCACGTGCGCGACGACACCCACCGGCTCGCTGGTGACCCGTTCCTCGACGCCGCCGCTACCGGCAACGGTGCGCGGCGCGAGGACCCGGCCGACGTTCTCGATGTTCCAGTCGATGCGGTCGAGCACGGCGGTGATTTCGCCACGCGACTGAGCGATGGGCTTACCCATCTCATGGGTGGTGAGTTGGGCGCACTCCTCGGCCTCGGCCTCGAGCAATTCGCGAAACGCGCGCAGGACGGCGGCGCGATCGTCGTACGAGCGATCGCCCCATCCCTTCTGTGCGTCGCGCGCGCGGCCGAGCTTCTGCTCGATCTCGCCGGCTTCGGTGACCGCGACGGTGCGGAACACCTCACCGTTGGCGGGGTCGCGGATCTCGACCGAGTGGGCAACCGGCTCGGCGGGTGCCGGCGCGGTGCGCTCCGCTTCGGGTTCGGCGACCGGTTCCGGGCGCGCGGCGACCCGCGCCGACTGTGCGAGCGGCGGCGGCACGTAGTCGGCGGGTGGCAGTTCCCCACCCGCGACGAGCAGATGGTTCCAGCGCGCTTCCTTCTGGCCCGGCCGCCGGGGCAGGTGCACCGTGAACTCGCGCGTCGCGAGGCGGCCGAGCACCTCTTCGAGATCGTCGAGCGAACGGAACCGGTGCCAGCGCTCGGTGCGGGTCTTGAGCTCCCCCGGCGTCTGCGGTCCCCGCAGTAGCAGGACACCGACCACCGCGAACTCGGCCGCGTTCAACCCGAGCGCCTCGTCGGCGACGTGCTTGTGCTTCACCACCCGTTGACCGGTCGCCATCACCCGTCGCGCCAGCCCTTTCTCGCGCAAGGCTTCGAGGGTGTGGTCGACGACCGCTTCGTCGTAGTGCGCGATGGGGTCGCGGTTCGTCGTCTGGTTGCACGCGGTGACGACCGCGTTCAGCGACAGTGGATAGTTGTCGGGAGTCGTGACCGCTTTCTCCATGAGGCAGCCGAGCACGCGAGCCTCCTCGGCGGTCAGCTCGATCATCCCAGCACCAACTCGGCGATCTGGCGGAGTTGCGGGACGCCGCCCGACACCAGCAGGGTCGTCACGACCGACT
>JANNHK010000390.1:0-14006 GCA_031404355.1 Actinomycetes bacterium | reverse complement strand
GTATCACGTCGGGTTACGGCATGACCGAGGCACCGATCGTCAGCCAGACCGACATCGACGCGCCCGACGAGTCGAAGCGCAACGGCGAGGGAACCCCTACCCCGAGCGTCGAGATGAAGATCCTCGATACCGGCGAACTGGTCGTGAAGGGCGAACAGGTAATGCGCGGCTACGTCGACAGCACCCTCGACGCCGAGGCGTTCACCGCCGACGGCTATCTCCGCACGGGGGACATGGCCCGGTTCGACGAGCACGGCGCCGTCGTCATCACCGGCCGCATCAAGGACATCATCATCCGTAAGGGCGAGAACGTCTCGGCCAAGGAAGTCGAAGACGTCGTGTTCGGCCACCCGAAGGTCGCCGACGTTGCCGTGCTCGGTATCCCCGACGAGGAACGGGGCGAGATGGTCGTCGCGTTCGTCGTTCCCAAGGACGCCGCCGACCCGCCGACGATGCTCGACGTGCGCGAGCACTGCCAGGCCGTCGGCCTCATGATGCAGAAGATCCCCGAACGCATCGAAGTCATCGACGCCATGCCCCGCAACCCCAGCGGCAAGGTCCCAAAGCACGAGTTGCGCGCCCGCATCGTCTGACCCCACACTCGTTCTTGCGTCCGATGTGCGCCCTAGGGGCGCACATCCGGCGCAGGTTTGGTGCGGGCGACGAGCGCGTCGAAGAGCGCTTGCTGGGCGGGGTCGCTGCACGCGGTGTCTTCGGGGTGCCATTGCACCGCGAGCACCCACGCGCCCTCGACTTCGAGGCCTTCGACAATTCCGTCGGGGGCGCGCGCCGTGACGTGCAACCCGTCGCCGAGTTTTGCCACCGCTTGGTGGTGATGGCAGGAACCCGTCACCACGTGGGCGCCGAGCACGCCGGCGAGGAGTGAGCCGGGTTCGACCTCGATCGGACGCTCTTCCCGCTCACCGACCTCGCCCGGCTTCCCGTGCCGTTCGACTCCGGGATCTTCGGTGATGTGCTGGTACAGCGTCCCGCCGAACGCGACGTTCACGACCTGGAGGCCGCGACAAATCGCAAGCACCGGCGTGCCGCGCGCGATCGCACCGTCGAGCAGGTCGAACTCGAACTCGTCGACCTCACGGCTCGCGCCGTAGGTCTGCGGATGCTGTTCGTCGCCGTACAACTCCGGGTCGATATCGGGGCCGCCACCGAGGACAAGGGCGTCGACCCGGTCGAGCACCGCTTCGGGGTCGTGGGACGGGTCGAACACGACCGCATCGGCACCCGACCGGGCAATCGCGTCGAGGTACTTCTCGAGCTTCCGCCCGGTCAGGGCAATGGTCACCACTGGTCGAAGTTCCGGCGTCGCTCCCAGTCGGTGACCGTGCGGTTGAACGCCAGCCATTCCTGGCGGGCCGTGTTCAACAAGTGGTCGTGCACCTCGGCGCCGAACGCGTCGATGGCGATCTTCGACTGCGCGAACGCGTCGATGGCCTCGACGATGCTCGCGGGCACGCGCGGCAGGTCGGGTGCGGCGTACGCGTTGCCGCGGAAGCGGGGTGGCGGTTCGAGCTCGTTCTCGATGCCGTGCAAACCGGCCGCGATGGTCGCCGCGTAGGCGAGATAGGGGTTCACGTCCGCGCCGGGAATGCGCGACTCGAGGCGGAACGCGGGACCGTTCCCGACGAGCCGGAAGCCGCACGTGCGGTTGTCGACCCCCCACGCGAGCGCGGTCGGCGCCCACGACTCGGGTTGGTAGCGCTTGTACGAATTGACGGTCGGCGCGTACATCCACGAGAGCTCACGCCCGCACGCAATTTGCCCGCCGAGCCAACCGCGGAACAGGGGAGTGAGGTGGTCGGGCGCTTCCGCGTCCCACATGAGCGACTCGGAAGCGTCGCCGTTCCACACACTCGAATGCACGTGGCACGACGAACCGACTTCGTCCTCCGAGTACTTCGCCATGAACGTGATCGCGCGCCCGAACTGTCCGGCGATTTCCTTCGCCGCGTTCTTGTAGATCACGTGCCGGTCAGCCATCGTCACCGGCGTCGAGTACGAGAGGTTGATCTCGTGCTGACCTTTGCCCGCTTCGCCCTTCGAGAACTCGACGGGGACACCGGCGGCGTTGACGCCGTTGCGGATGGCTCGGATGACGTACTCGTCGCGCGTCGTCTGGAGGATGTGGTAGTCCTCGATCACGTTCGAGTGCGGCGTGAGGTCGGCGTAGCGCTTCGCGGCCGCTTCGTCGAGTGACTCGCGGAAGAGGAAGAACTCGAGTTCCGACGCGACCATGACCGTGTACCCGGCCGCGGCGGCGCGATCGACCTGGCGCTGCAGGATGCGGCGTGGTGACACCTCGACCGGCTCGCCCGTCTCCTCGTCGAGCAGGTCGCACAGGACGAGTGCCGTGCCTTCGAGCCACGGGATGCGCCGGATCGTCGAGAGATCGGGCAGCGCCGCGACGTCGCCGTAGCCCTGCTCCCAGTTCGCGTACTCGTACCCGGGCAGCGGGGTCATCTCGGAGTCGACCGCGAGCAGGTAGTTGCACGCGTGGATCGGTTCCGAACCCGACTCCATGTGGTCGAGCCAGTAGTCGGCCGTGACCCGCTTGCCCATCAACCGACCCTGGAGGTCGGGGAACGTGACGAGGATCGTGTCCACGGACCCGTCGAGGATCGCGGCGTGCAGTTCGCCGAGTGTCCACATGCCGCGTGCCATGGGCGCCAGGCTAATCCTCCGGCGTCACGTACGCAGCGGTGATGCCGCCGTCGACGACGAGTGCGCTGCCGGTCATGTACGACGCGTCGTCGGACGCGAGGAACAGCGCCGCCTTCGCGAGTTCTTCGGCGCGCCCGAGCCGGCCCATCGGAATGTGCACCATGCGCCGGGCGCGTCGGGCCGGGTCCGACAGCAGTGCTTCGAGGAGCGGCGTCTGGATCGGGCCCGGGCACAGCGCATTGGCGCGTATGCCTCGGCGCGCGTACTCGACGGCGATCTCGCGCGTCATCGACAGCACGCCGCCCTTGCTCGCGGTGTACGCGATCTGCGCGGTCGCAGCACCCACCAGCGCGACGAACGACGCGACGTTGACGATCGAGCCACCACCCGACTTCAGCATCGCCGGGATGCCGGCCCGGCACCCGAGCCATACGCCCTTGAGGTTCACGTCCATGACGCGCTGCCACGTGGCCTCGGGCGTGTCGAGCACGCCGCCGTCGTCGGCCGGGAACACGCCTGCGTTGTTGTAGAGCACGTGCAGCCCGCCGAACGTGTCGGTCGCGGCCTTGACCATCGCTTCGCAGTCGGCCCACTGAGACACGTCGGCGCGCACGAACGTGGCCTCACCACCCGCGGCCGTGATCGCGGCGACGGTCTCCGCGCCGGCGGCGTCGACGACGTCGCTCACGACGACGCGGGCACCTTCGCGCGCGAACAACTCGGCCGCGGCCCGGCCCATGCCGCTTCCGGCCCCGGTGATGAGGGCGACCTTGCCGTCGAGTCTCATGAGTCGTCTGCGTACGCGCGGGGTCGGTCGACGACATCGGGTTGCATCGCTTCGGGGGTGCAGTCGTCGAGGCCCTGGACCTCGGCGTACGTGCCGATGCGCAACACGATCTCGAGCGGCGAGCCGAACCGACCTTCACCGGAGGCTTCGAGTTCGTCCGCGTACGCCGCCCGCCGTTCGATCACCGTTTCCCAGTCGTCGGTCCACTTCGAGAGCGCGACGCCGGCATCGCCGTCGGGCTCGACGGTGCGGAGCTGCGCAACCATCGTGTCGAACACCTCGTTCTCGGCGCGGATCAGCGCAACCGCTTCCAGCGCGTCGCTGTCGGCTTCGAGGTCGGGCAGCGCGCGCAGGTCGCCGAGCGTGGCACCGCAGATGTCGGTCAACGTCGCGTAGTCGGCGTCGGGAAGGGCTTCGGGCTGGTCGCTCGTCACCGAGTACCAGATCGCGAAGCCCCACACGAGGCCGCCGAGCACCAGTCCGACGAGGATGAGCCGGATCTGCCACTGCGGTCGGGGTTTGTCGACCTCGTCGACCTCGGCTTCCATTGCTCCATCCCTACTCGGCAAAGCGCGCCGATTGCCAGCCGGGCGTCGTACACTGCGCCCGGCACGGCGCGGAGGGTGAGCCGATGGGGAACGGTCAGGGCGACAAGCCGGCGAAACCGAAGCGGCCGAAGCTTCCGAAGAGCGCCCCGCAGGATCTCAAGGACTTCGTGTCCTGCAAGATCGCGAAGGTCGAACTGAGCCCGGGCAAGATCGACTGGCTCCCGATCCCGATCAGCCCGGACGTGAAGTTCAAGCCCGGCGCCGCCGGTGCGGGCAGCGTCGACATCGAGATGAAGCTCCCGCTCAAGGACGAGCCCATCACGGTGCCGGCCAAGGTGAACGCCGAAGGCAAACTCGAGGTCGACCCCGCGAACCTCCCGTTCGGCGCCGACGGCGCGAACGACTGGGTGAAGGAACTCAACGACTGGCTCGCGTCGCGGAACCGGAAGCTCGGTCCGCCCGAGATCAAGGACGGCAAGCTCGTCCTCACCAAGATCGCAGTTGCGGCCGCTGCACCGCGCCAGGGCGCGTTCCTCCCGCATGTACCGCGCGGCGAGAAATTCGCGGGCGGTGCGCTCGTCGTGCTCGCGACCGTGGCCGGCGTCGCGATGATGCCGAGCGACTCGACGGGCCCCGTGACGGAGCGGATCGTGCCCGCGGTCGAGGTCGCCGTGACGACGACGACGGCGGCACCGGCCACCACGACGACGACGGCACCCGAAGTTGTGGAACCCGATCCGGATACCGTCGATCGCCTGGTCGACGTCATGGTGGTCAACGACGCGTGTCTCGCGCTCGGGCACGGCGATGCTGTCAGCTACATCACGTTGGTGTTCACGGGACACCCCGGATTCGACGGACCGTTCGAGATGAACTGGGGTCAGACGCCGAACGGCCCGCTGACGGGGACGGGGACGATGACCGGCGGCGTCGGCAGGATCGAGACCGAGATCTTCAGTTTCGGGGATTACCAGGACGCGCTCGTCCGGCCCGTCGGGGGCCAGGACGCCGACCTGTCCCGGATCCTCGACCTGTTCCCGTTCGTCGTCGGCCCGGACGAACAAGCGTGCGACGCATCGTCGCTCGAGCCGGCCCCGGTTGCCACGGGCACCGACACCGAACCGGCGCCCGAACCCGAACCCGAGCCCGAGCCCGAACCAGCCGCAGGAAGCGACACGCCCGCGGACGACGGGCCGGCGACCGGCGCGCAGGTCGAGACGGTGCAGGAACAGACCGACGCGGGCCCGCCGTGGTCGCTGCTGCTGATCCCCGGCACGATCCTGTTCGTCGGCGGCGGGCTCGTCCTCGACGAGGAGCGCCGCAAGCGCCGCGTCGAGATGGGAAGCTAGCGATCAGACGGGTGCGCCGCAGTCGGTGAACCAGGTGAACGCGCCGTCGATCTCGGTGATGTGCACCGTCGCCGATGCTTGCACCCCGTCGGCGGTGCGGAGCACTTCGACCGACAGCGTTTCCGGAATGACGGTGGTGAGGCTGTCGGTCACCCACTGGTAGTCGGCCGGTTCGGAGACGTTCAGCACTTCGATTGCGTACGTCGGGTCCAGGTACGTCGCGACCGTTGCCGCGCACTGGTCGGCGCCGTAGCGCACGGCGACCTCGGGGTGCAGGTGGGTCGTCAGGAACGCGGTGTCGCCGCTCGCGATCGCGGCCGCCAGGGCAGTGAGGAACTCCTCGGCGGTCTCGGCCGGGACCTCAGTCGTGGTGGTCTCCTCGACGGCGTCGGCCGCGGCCGCCGGTTCGACGGAGAGGACGACCTCGGTCGTGCTCGAGCCCCAGTCGCCGAACGCGCCCGCGATGCCGACGACGTTCGCGACGATCCCGATTGCCGCGGCCGTGAGGCCGAGGACGCGTTTGGTGCCGTCGGATACCGCCGCCATCGCCCTGCATCATCCCATGAGTTCGGCGGCGAGGTCGCACACCAGCCGGGTGGGGCGATCGGGCGTCTCGGCGAAGCCGCGGGCGAGAAGGAACCGGCGCGCGGGGTTGTCGGGCGCGGCCTCGACTTCGAGCGCGTCCTCGCCGCCGGCGCGTGCGCGGGCGAGGAGCGAACCGAGGAGCGAACCGAGGAGCAAGCTGCCGACGCCCTGGCGGCGAAACTCGGGGAACACCGCGATCCGCATCTCGGTCTCGGTGAAGCGCCGGCACCACGCCGCGCCGATCGGTTCGTCGCGCCGGTCGAGCGCGAGCACCGCGAGATCGCCCGGGCGGCCCCATCCCTCGACGAAACGCGCGTGGTCGGGCTCGGTGAGCAACGTGTCGAACGGCGGCCGTTCTTCCTCGCCGTCGTCGTGCCAGTACGCGATCTCGTACAGCATCTCGGCGAGGAACGCAGGGTCGGCCCGCGCGCTCAAACGGAACACCCTGACAGCGTAGGGTGGCCGGGATGCCCCGCCGTGCCGTCGCGATCCTTGCCGCGCTCGCGGTGCTCGCCGCCTGTGGCGGGGGTGACGACGACGACGCGGCCCCTGACCCCGTCCCGATCGAGGGTGCGCCCGAGCTCGTATGGGAGGAGTGCGACCGCGTCCAGTGCGCGGCGCTGACCGTCCCGCTCGACTACGAGGACCCCGACGGTGAGACCGTCGAACTGGAACTGGCGCGCCGCCCCGCCGACGGCGACGCCATTGGGTCCCTCGTGACGAATCCGGGCGGTCCGGGCGCCGCCGGCGTTCCCCTGGTCGCCGCGGCCGAGGCGTACTTCTCTCCTGATGTGCTCGAACGGTTCGACATCGTGTCCTGGGACCCGCGCGGTGTCGGAACGAGCACCGCGGTCGACTGCGTCGACGACCTCGACTTCTTCTACGCGATCGACACGTCGCCCGACGACGAGGCCGAAGTCGACGAGGCCCTCGCGGCGGCCAAGAAGTTCGTCGTAGGGTGCGCCGAGCGAACCGGCGACCTGCTCCCGTACGTGTCGACTGCAGCGACGGTGCAGGACCTCGACGTGATCCGCGCCGCGCTCGGCGAAGAACAGTTGACGTACGTCGGGTTCTCGTACGGCACGTACATCGGCGCGCTCTACGCCGATCGCTACCCGGAGAAGATCCGGGCGATGGTTCTCGACGGTGCCGTCGACCCCGCGTTGTCGTTCGAGCAGCTTTCCGTCGACCAGGCCAAGGGTTTCGACAGCGCGCTCGAAGCGTTTCTCGACGACTGCGCGAGCCGCGACTGCGACTTCGGCGGCGGCGACCCACGCGAGTCGTACGTTCTGCTGATGGAGGCGATCGACGCGGAGCCGTTGTACGCCGAAGTCGTGGGGGAGGAGCGTGAACTCGGACCGGGCGAGGCCGATCTCGGCGTGGCGTCGTTCTTGTATTCGGGCGAGGCCGGATGGCCCTCGTTGGAACGGGCGCTGGTGGAAGCCGCGCAGGGCGACGGGACCCGCCTGCTCGCGAGCGCCGACCGGTACACGGGTCGTGAACCCGACGGCGAGTACTCCAACCAGACCGAGGCCTTCTACGCGATCGGTTGCATCGATGGGCCTGCGCCCCAGGGCGACGCGTTCGCCGCGGTGGCCGAATCGGTCGCGCAGGAGGCACCGTTCTTCGGTCCCGCGACCGTGTGGCTCTCGTCGCCGTGCGCGGTGTGGCCGGTGGCGGCGGTCGGCGCGCCCGCGCCGGTCCGCGCCGCCGGTGCGCCGCCGATTCTCGTGCTGGGTACGAGCAACGACCCGGCCACACCGCTGCGTTGGTCGGAAGCGGTGGCCGACCAACTCGAGTCGGGCGTCCTCGTCGTCTTCGAGGGCGAGGGCCACACCGCCTACGTACGCGGCAACGAGTGCATCGACGAAGCGGTCGACACCTACCTGATGGACCTCACCGCGCCCGACGACGGAACGCGGTGCTAGTGGTCCGTCGCGGATTTGGTCTGGTGGGTGAGGGCTGCGCGTCCGCGGCGAACTTTGGCCACAATGTCTTTCGCAGTCTTGAGCCAGATGAAGGGTTTGGGGTCGTCGTTCCAGTGGAGGGTCCACTCGTCGATCGCATCGGTGAGCGCAGCGACGGAATCGAAGCTGCCGTGGCGCAGTCGACGGTTCGTGAGCTGCGCGAACCATCCTTCGACGAGATTGAGCCACGACGGTGGCACCGCTGATGTCCGTGACGTTCACGGCCACACGCGCGTCCGGGAACACGCGCTGCACGTATTTCGTCGCCGTGAGGAAGGAGTGCCGTGCGAAGTGCGTCGTGGTGTTGCGCGACGATCGATGCTGCTGCTTCGAGGCGAGCGACGTCGAGGCAGCCGGACGCGCGGACCCGGTGTGCACGAGGAAGCGCGGGCCAAAGAACGCGCCCGGTCGCGTCTGCTCAATCGTCGCAAAGATACGTTGCTGCAACCCGGGCGGATAATCACATGTCACGATGCGCCTCCCGCGCCGGGCGCCGCCGCGCGCAGTAGTGCACACACGGCCGGTACGGTCGGATTGTCGAAGATGTCGAGGACCGACAACTCGACGCCGAAGACGTCCGAGAGTTCGTCGATGATGCGGAGCACGGCAAGAGAATCGGCGTCGAGATCTGTTCACGGTCATGCCCACGCGATCTTCGTGTCATCGACCCGAAATCGCAGCAGGGTCACCAACGTGAACACGGCTGCGAACGCCAGCAGCACAACGATGGGCAAGAGCACCTCCGACATTCCGCCGTCGCTGAGGATGACCGAGCGGAAGCCGCGCATCGCCCAGTACGTCGGGATCGCGGGCGCGATCGAACGCAGCCAGTCGGGCAGCGCCGTGATCGGCGTGATCGCGCCCGCGAGACCCGCGAGGATCAGCGTGCTGAGATTCGTTATCGCATTGAGCTGCATCAACGAACAACACGAGGAACCACGGGTCACGCCGCAGAATTCGCAGATCCTGACGCGCGATCGCGACGCTACGCCGGAACGACATCTCGGTCCTCCTCGCGCGCCGCGAAGCGCCGCCCCGTGAGCGTCAGGAACACACTCTCGAGGCTCGGTACGACGATCTCCATTCCGCGCAACTCGGTGACGGCGTCGCCAAGCGCGGAGAGCACGGCCGCGGCGTCGTCGGTCGGATGACTCGTGTAGATGCGCAGGCGGTTGTCGGATATTTCGCAGCGGCGATCGATTTCCACGGTGGGCGGAGGCCCCGCGAACACGAGTTCGAGGACGCCGCCGCCGTCTTGGGCCACGAGCTGCGCCACCGAACCGCGGGCGATGATCTCCCCGCGCTCGATGATCGCGACCGTTGCGTCGAGCGCTTCGATCTCGGGCAGATAGTGCGTCGAGTAACAGACCGCGGTGCCTTCCTCCGCGGCCACCGCGCGGACGCCTCGAGTAACCGCATGCGGGTGTGGACGTCGACGCCGGCCGTCGGCTCGTCGAGGAGCAGCAACGGCGCGCGAGCGAGCATTGCCATCGCAGTGTGGAGGCGACGCTTCTCGCCGCCCGACAGCGCGCGGGCGGGCCGGTCCATGAGGTCGAGGAGTTCGAGAGAGCCCGCGATGTCGTCGATGCGGCGCGCGAGTTCACGGCCGCGCACGTCGACGAGTTCCCCAAAGTAGAGAAGGTTGTCGCGGACTCGCACGGACGGGTAGATGCCGAGTTTCTGGGGGGCGAACCCGATCTCCCGGCGCGCCCGCCGTGGATCGGCGAGGGCGTCGATGCCGTTGACGCTCACCTCGCCGGCCTCGATCTCGAGGTCGACCCCCGACAAGGCCACCACCGCCCCGTACGACTTCCGAACGCCCGCCATTCTCAGCATTTACTCGCGCTTTGGCTCGGTCTTGGTCACGCGGATCGAATCGTCGCCGGACAGGCCGACACTCAGCGCGAGTGTCTCGGCGGCAATCCAGTCGGCGTGCTCCAG
The DNA here is from genome assembly GCA_031404355.1 of Actinomycetes bacterium. GTDB lineage: Bacteria > Actinomycetota > Acidimicrobiia > IMCC26256 > PALSA-610 > JANNHK01. Next base: position 4,150 of record JANNHK010000390.1, on the reverse strand, counting down.
CAGTTCTCCGTCCGATTGCTTCAGGAGCAGATCAATACGGTCGGTGATCTCGAGGCCCTGTTCCTTGCGCGCGTTGTTGACGGCGTGAATCGTGTCGTACACGCGACCCTCGAGGATGAGCGCGTCGTTCAGCGTCGTGTCGAGCGCGATGCTCACCCCGTCGGCGGCCGCGACCGCCCAGCCTTCCTTCTCCGTGCGTTCGACCAGCACGTCGTCGGCCGTGAGTTCGTGCCCGGCGACACGGACGCCGCCGTCGTCGAGCATTTCGAATTCGCCGGCCTGCAATGCGTTGCGCACCTTCGCCAGCTCAGGTCCGAGGCGCGGACCGAGCACGCGCAGGTTTGGCCGGACCCGCAGATCGGTCGCGTCGAGCGGCGCGCAAACGACTTCCTTGACGCGCAGCTCGTCGGCGATTTGGCCGAGGTAACTCGCCGGGAGTTCGGCTCCCTCGATGACGAGACGTTGCAGGGGTTGCCGCACTCGCAATTTCGCCGCGGCGCGCGCTTGGCGACCGAGATCGACAACGGCGCGGACCCCGGCGATCGCGTCGAGGAGTTCCTCGTCGGCCGGTTCCAGCGCGGGCCAGCCCGCAAGAAAGACGGACGGAGCGGCGTCGGGCATCACCTCGCAAACGAGCTTCTGCCAGAGATGCTCGGCAAGGAATGGCATCACCGGTGAGATGACGCGCAGGCCGTTGACGAGCGCGGCCCACAACGTGCGCAGCGCCTCCTCGTCCGAGTTCCAGAAGCGGCGCCGCGAGGAACGCACGTACCAGTTCGACAGGTCGTCGATGAACTCGTCGAACTCGCGCAGGACGTTGACGGTCAGATAGTGCTCGTAGGCATCGGTCGCGGCCGCCGCGAGCTTGCGAGTGCGCGCGACGAGCCAGCGGTCGAGAACATCGTCGGCGTCGCGCTCGAACTCGAGGTCGTGGAGGTCCGGTGTGAAATCCGCGATGTTGGCGTACTGCACGAAGAAGGAGACGCTGTTCCACAGCGTCAGCAGATTGCGCTGGATCTCGTGGGCAGGACCGAATCCGAACAACAAGTTTTGGCTCGGGGGTTGCCGGCAGTACATCCATCGCATCACGTCGGCGCCCATGCGATTGAAGGCATCGACCGCCTCGATCGCGTTGCCCGCCGACCCGTGCATCTCGTGGCCGTGCTCGTCGAGCATCTTCTCGTAGCCGAGCACCTTCTTGTAGGGCGCCTTGCCGGTGAGCGTTACCGACATGAAGAGTTGTGCGTAGAACCAGAGTCGGATCTGTTCGCGCATCTCCGAAACCCAGTCGGCGGGGAACCACTGTTCCCAGGAGTCATGGGAAGGGAGGTCGGCTTTCGTGAGTCCGGCGGCCGCGCCCGTTGCGTAGCCCGCCTCCATGAACTCGGGGTTGTTCCAGCCGAGGGTGGAGAACGGAACGATGCCGGCATCGAGCCAGACGTCACCGACCTCGGTGACGCGGCGCACGTCGTTCCCGCATGCTGCGCAACGAATGACGACGCGGTCGATCCACGGACGGTGCAGTTCGGGCAGGTCGTCGAGCGGCGCGGTCGCCAACTCGGCCAACTGTGCGCGCGACTCGACGATGGTGAGGTGCCCGCACGAACACGGATAGAACGGCAGCGGCAGGCCGTAGAAGCGGCGCCGAGAGATATTCCAGTCCGACATGTTGACGAGCCAGTCGTCCATCCGCTTGCCCATGTACTCGGGCGTCCACTCCACCGTGCGGTTCGCGGCGCGCATGGGCGCACGGATCTCGTCGACGGAGATGAACCAGTCGTCGGAGATCCGGACGATGAGCGGCGTATGACAACGCCAGCACTCGGGATAACGGTGCGTGATCGTTCCCGCGTCCACGAGCAGCTCACGACCTCGGAGGTCGTCGATGATCGCGTCGGCGGAATCGCGCGCCGACCGACCCGCCAACCATCCGTATTCCGGATAAAAGTCGCCCGACTCGTCGACCGGCGTAAGCACCGGCAGGTCCTCGGCCTGGCTCAACTCGAAGTCCTCGCGGCCGCAGCCCGGAGCGATGTGCACGATTCCGGTGCCCTCTTCGAGGGAGACCTCGCTCCACGCGACAACTCGATGGTCGACAACCGGGCCGTCCGTGCGGAGGTCGTCGAACGGGCCCTGGTAACGCTGACCCACGAGGGTGTCACCGGCAGCCGTTTCGACGAACTCGTCGCTCGAGCCGTCGACGGGAACCGCGACCCAATCACCGTTCGTTCGCCGACCGTACCGGGCATCGGGGTTTACGGCCGCGGAAACGTTCGCGGGCAGCGTCCACGGCGTGGTCGTCCACACGACGACGGACTCACCGGGCCGATCGAGGAGCGGAAAGCGAACGTGCAGAGAGGGGTCTTCACGGTCGGTATAGCTCCCCGCGAGCTCATGCGCGGAAATCGATGTGCCGCAACGCGGGCACCACTCCGTCGCGCGGTGGCCCCGGAAGAGCCACCCTCGGTCGTTGACGATACGAAGGAACCGCCAGATGTATTCGATGTTCGTGTCGGAGAACGTGAAGTAATCGCGTCCCCAGTGCATCCACTGCCCGAGCCGGATCGACCCCTTGGTCAGTTCATCCGACGACCACTCGACGACCGCGCGGCAGCGACGCGCGAACTCTTCCAAACCGAATTCTTCGATGTCGCGCTTCGAGTTGAGGCCGAGCTCCCGTTCGACGCCAACCTCGATCCACAGACCCTGGCAGTCGAAGCCGTTCTGGTATCTCTGGTGGTAACCCCGCAGCGCTTTGTAGCGCTGGAAAACGTCCTTGAGCGTTCGTCCCCAGGCCGTGTGTACGCCGAGGATCTTGTTCGCGGTCACGGGACCGTCGATGAAGCTATAACGCGGACCATCCGCGTTCTTGGTGATCAGCTGAGTGAACGTTTGTTCACGTTCCCAGAACTCGAGAATGGCGCGCTCGAGTGCATCGTGGTCGGGTCGTTCCGGCAATGAGGCAAACATGGCGCGGTGCATTCTACGTGGCCCCTCGAACGGTCCGGATCCCACCGGGCGATTGTGCGACCCCAACACCCAGCCGTGGAGGAGGCAGATTTCGGGATTCAGTCCAGGGTCCTAGTACCCCGACTGTGATTCACAACTCGCGGCGCACGCCGTCGAGGTTTTCCGCTCGACCCGGTCGAATCCCGGGTAGCGGCGCAGGACGTCGGGTACCACGAGCCCGCCGTCGGGCTCCTGGTAGTGCTCGGAGATGTAGACGAGTGTGCGGCTGATCGCACACCCGGTGCCGTTCAGCGTGTGCACGAGCTGCGAGCCTTTCTCGCCCTTCACGCGGGTGCTGAGACGGCGCGCGGAGTAGTCGGTGTAGTTGGAGCACGACGTGGCTTCGCGGTAGCGACCCTCGGACGGCAGCCACACTTCGAGGTCGTACTTCTTCGCGGCTGCGGGTGGTTGGCGCGGGTGGCTTCGGATCCACGTTCTACGACGTCGACGAGGAAGGACTCGAGACCGCCGTGCGCGGCGCGAGCCAGGGTTTTCTCGACTTCTTCATTCCGAACCTCGTGAATGGTGAGGAACCTATCAACGAGGCGGTCGCGTTCTGCGGGCTCGAGGGATGGCGAGTGCAAGTTCGGGTCGAGGAGACCGAGGAAGAACCCGAGAAGCGTGTCGTGTTCGACATGATCGGGTTCTCGGATCCCGCTTCGTACGTCGTCTCGTTCGCTACTGCGAGCAGCGATGTGCTTCTCGAAGTGACCGACAGCGCGATGGAGAGCGTCGCGCCCGCGGCCGAACTTCCTGGCGGTACAGGGTGACGATATTTGGATGGGTCGAAACGGCGCCGAGCGCGACCGTCTCGCGCCGGAACGATTCGAGGGCATGGGGCGTGACGTCGGCGACGCTGAGCACCTTCAGTGCGACGAGCCGGTTGGGGCCGATCTCGCGCGCCCGGTACACCGTGCTGAAGCCGCCGGAACCGATCTCTTCGACGGCTTCGAACCCCTCGAACGACAACCCGGAACGGGACGCAGCGCGACGTTTCCGATCTCGCAAGCGGCCAGGTTACCGGTCCGCTTCGAGGGCGAAGGCCACACCGCGTACGTACGCGGCAACGAGTGCATCGACGACGCGGTCGACACCTACAAGGTCGGCGCCACCGGGCGACTCCGCGCCCGCCAGATCGTCG
>JANNHK010000389.1:0-3084 GCA_031404355.1 Actinomycetes bacterium | reverse complement strand
CGGGTCCCGGCCGAGATCACGACCGACGCCAAAGTCATTCCCGCTCTGACATCGCGGCGGCTCGCGAACGGCACGGAGCCGGCCGAGGCGTTCCGTTCGACCGTCGCGTCGTTCGAGGGCTCTGTTGCGATCGCGGCGCAGGTGGCGTCGGACCCCGATCTGCTCCTGCTCGCACAACGGGGCAGTGGGCAGGCGCTGTACGTCGGTGTCTCCGACGACGCGTACATCGTCGCGAGCGAGCCCTACGGCGTGGTCGAAGTGTGCGACCGCTACATGCGCCTCGACGGCGAGACGATGCTCGAGCCGAACAACCCCGCGTCGCAGGGTCAGGTCGTCGCGGTGCACGCCACGAGAGGTATCGACCGCCGGTCGTACGACGGGCGCGCCTTGCCCATCGCCGACGATGAGTTCACGACGCCCGAGATCACCACGCGCGACGTCGACCGTGGCGATGCACCGCACTACCTCCTGAAGGAGATCACCGAGGCGCCGGCCTCGTTCCGCAAGACGCTGCGGGGCAAGATCACCGACCACGACGGTCGTCTCGAGCTACACCTGCCCGGCGAGTCGCTCTCGCCGGCCGTTGTCGCCCGCCTGCGGTCTCCCGGATTGCGGCGCATCCTCGTCATCGGCCAGGGCACCGCCGCGATCGCGGGCCAGGCGCTGGTGCACGCGCTGCGCCGAGCCGTTCTCAGCAACACTGTCGCGTTCGAAGCGTTGCCCGCGACCGAGCTCTCGGGGTTCGGGCTCGCCGGCGACATGTCCGACTCGTTCGTCATCGCGATCTCGCAATCGGGTACGACGACTGATACGAACCGGACCGTCGACCTCGTTCGCGCGCGGGGTGCCGTCGTGGTGGCAATCGTCAACCGGCGCCAGAGCGACCTCGTCGACAAGAGCGACGGAGTTCTGTACACGTCCGACGGGCGCGATGTCGAGATGAGCGTCGCATCGACGAAGGCCTTTTACTCGCAGGTGGCGGCCGGGTTCCTGCTGGCGCACGCGATCGCCGGCGAACTCGACCACAACGACGGACCCGACGTCGAGATGCTCGCCGCGTTGCGCGAGTTGCCCGCGGCGATGAACGAGGTCCTCGCCCGGCGCCCGGCGATTGCCGTCGCCGCACAGCGCAACGTGCTCGGCCGGCGGTCGTGGGCTGTCGTGGGCAACGGCGTCAACCGCGTCGCGGCGCAGGAGATTCGGATCAAGCTCTCGGAGCTTTGCTACAAGTCGATTTCGTGCGACGTCACGGAGGACAAGAAGCACATCGACCTCTCGGCCGAGCCTCTCATTCTTGTTTGTGGTGCGGGGCTGCGGGGTTCGAACGCCGACGACGTCGGCAAGGAGCTCGCGATTTACCGGGCGCACAAGGCCGCGCCGATCGTGATCGCCGACGACGGCGAGATGCGGTTCCCGGCCGCGCTCGAGACGATTTCCGTTCCGGTCGTGCACGCCGATCTCGCGTTCGTGTTGTGCACGATGGCCGGGCATCTCTTCGGGTACGAAGCCGCCCTCGCGATCGACGCGACGGCCCGACCGCTGCGCGAGATCCGTGCCCACATCGAAGCGATGCTCACGAACCCCGAAGACGGCGACATGTTGTTCACGCTCGCGCGCGAGGTCGGTCCGCACGCGGCGGCGTTCTTCGACGGTCTCGCCACGAGCTCGTACGACGGCGCGCTCGACGCGTGGACTGCGGTGCGGCTCGCGTCGCTCTTGCGCTACGCGACCGGCGTTGTACCGCTCGATGCGTACCAGGTGGAGTTCGGCAAGGTGGGCACGCCGAGCACGCTGCTCGAAGACTTGATCGCCGCGGTGTCGAAGGCGATCGACGAACTCACCCGACCGGTCGACGCGATCAAGCACCAGGCCAAGACGGTCACCGTCGGCATTTCGCGGTCTGACGAGACGTTGCTCCAGGTGCCGCTCGTGCAGGAATTGCTCTCGACCGGCGTGGCACGCGACAGCGTGAGTTACCGCGCGCTGCGCACGCTCGTCGCGCTCGACCCCGCGGTCGAGTCGGTCGTCGGGTGGACGCGCTACCGCATCGAGGACGACCCGGTGCACGGCCCCTCGACGATCCACGTCGTCGACAAGGGCGGCATCGCGCGTGACATCCCGTCGCGTACCGAGGAGAACCCGATGCTCCGCGGTTCGAAGCACCGCTCCGCGAGTGAGCGCGAAGTGACGGTCGTCCGCGGCCGCGCCGACGGCCGGACGATGATCTTCGTGCCGGAGGTGAAGGCCAACCAGACCACGGGCCTGACCCTGCTCCACGTCCGCTTCCACGCCCGGTTCGGCGCCGACGCCGCCCGCCGCGTGCTCGAGGGCTACCGCGACCGCTACCAGGCCATTGCCGACCAGGTCACCGAAGTCGAACCGGTCATGCGCGACGACGTGCTCGCCACGATCGACCTCGTCGACCTCCTCACCGAGCCGGTCGTGCAACTCGCCGACCGCTGGCGCAGCTAGCCCCCCAGATGAAACCTGCGTCGGACACGTGTCGTCAGATCACCCGTGCGACGCAAGAATGAGCTCGTGCGCCCGGTCCTGACACCCGCGGAGATGGCGGAAGCCGACCGGGCCGCGATCGCGGCGGGCACCCCGGAATCGGTCTTGGTGGAGCGGGCCGGGCGCGCCGTCGCCCGGCACGCGGTTCGGATGCTGGGCGGAACGTACGGGCGGCGGGTTGTCGTGGTCTGCGGAAAGGGCAACAACGGTGCCGACGGCCTCGTCGCGGCGCGGGTATTGCGCCGACGCGGTGTCGGTGTCGAGGTCTTCGAACTCGCGAGCGGCTTCGACCACGCGGCGCTGGGGCGGGCACTCGCACGCGCCGACCTTGCAATCGACGCCATGTACGGCACCGGGTTCCGCGGCAGCCTCACCGGTGACGCACGGGCCGCGGCCGAGCTGTTGGCCGGCAGCGGTGTGCGCACACTCGCCGTCGACATCCCGTCGGGGGTCGACGGCGCGACCGGCGCGGTTGCCGATACTGCGGTTAACGCGACCGAGACCGTGTTCCACCAGGCGTTGAAACCCCGACAGCTGTTAGAAACGGGGAGGTCGTGTGCCGGAACCGTCGCC
>JANNHK010000388.1:0-4664 GCA_031404355.1 Actinomycetes bacterium | reverse complement strand
GATCGTCGCGACCGCCCGCACCCCGATCGGGCGCGCCAACAAGGGTTCGCTCGTCGAGTGCCGCCCCGACGACCTGTCGGCGCTGATCCTGCGGGCGGTGCTCGACAAGGTCCCGCAGCTCGACCCCCAGCAGGTCGAAGATGTCATCTGGGGCTGCGGCCAACCGGCCGGTGAGGCCGGGTTCAACGTGGCGCGCGTCGCCGCGATCATCGCCGGCGTCGACGTGCCCGGCGTGACCGTCAACCGGTACTGCTCGTCGTCGCTGCAGACGATCCGCATGGCCGCGCACGCGATCAAGGCGGGCGAGGGTGACGTGTTCGTCGCCGGTGGCGTCGAAACCGTCAGCCGCTTCGCGATGGGTGCCGCCGACACCGGTGGCCCCAACGAGAAGTTCGGCGACAGCCGCAGCCGCACCAAGGCGCGCAACGAGGGCGGCCAGGGCACGTGGACGCCCGGCGCCGGTCTCCCCGACGTCTACATCGCCATGGGTCAGACGGCCGAGAACGTCGTCGAGGCCGAGAACGTGTCGCGCGAGGAGATGGACGAGTGGGGCGCCCGCTCGCAGCAGCGCGCGGTCGAGGCGCAGGAGAGCGGCTACTTCGAGCGCGAGATCACACCTGTCACGCTCGCCGACGGCACCGTCGTGACCAAGGACGACGGCCCCCGCGCCGGCACAACCGTCGAGAAGCTCTCGCAGCTGAAGCCGGTGTTCCGCCCCGACGGCAAGGTCACGGCCGGCAACGCGTGCCCGCTGAACGACGGTGCGGCGGCGGTGGTCGTGATGAGCGACACCAAGGCGAGCCAGCTCGGCGTCACGCCGCTGGCGCGCATCGTGGCGAGCGGTGTCAGCGCTTTGAACCCCGAGATCATGGGTCTCGGCCCGATCGAAGCCTGCCGCCAGGCATTGAAGCGGGCCAACCTCACGATGGACGACATCGACCTCGTCGAGATCAACGAGGCGTTCGCGGCCCAGGTCATCCCGAGCGCGAAGCACCTCGGCATTCCCTACGAGAAGCTCAACGCCCGGGGCGGGGCCATTGCGCTCGGCCACCCGTTCGGCATGACCGGCGCCCGCATCATGACGACGCTCATCAACGGCCTCCAGACCGACGGCTCCCGCTACGGCCTCGAGACCATGTGCGTCGGCGGGGGCCAGGGTATGGCGATGGTCATCGAGCGCCTCTAGCGCTCAAGACTCGGCCGCCCGGGGCCGACATTCGGGGTGGGTGAGCAGGGTTTCGGAAGGAGCCGGGTTCTGACACGCATTGCCGACGTAACGAACCGCGCGCCGGTCGACTCGATCTCCCGCGCGTCCGCGGGCAGTCCGCGCGAGGAAGTGCAACAGGCGGTCGCGCAGCAAATCAGCGAGATGCTTGCCGCGTCGGCGCCGCCGCCGGTGTCACCGAACTCGGTTGCCGGGGAACGGGTCGGTGCGATGCTCCGACTCGAACACTCTGCGGCCGCCGCCGCGTCTGCACGCGCGGCGTACACACAGGCATCCGGGCTGTTGTGACTGCAATAGATGCACTCGTCGGCGGCGCCGCTCGCGCCCGGGCCTCGTTCGACGCCGCGGCAATTGCCCTGTCGAGCGCGGGCCTGCCCACGGCCCCCGACGACCCGACCGCTCCCGCTCCGGGTCCCGACGAGCCGCCGCTCGACACCGGCGTCGACGTGGCCGAACAGATGGTCACGATGATGCTCGCGAGCCGCGTGCACAGCGCGAACATTGCGGTGCTGCGTTCCGCGCTGGACATGTACGCGGAGTCGCTCGACCTCGTGCGCCGCTAGTCCTCGTACTGTTCGCGGAGCTCGGCCATCCCGGCGTTATTGCCGGTATACGACCCGGGCTGTTCGATCATCCACACGATCCCGCGCGCCGCCAGCTCGGACGGCAACCAACTCGAATGGTCGAGTTCGGGCGCGTTGTAGAGGAAACCCTCCGACGCGACGGGCTGGTCGATCCGGAACGTGTTCACCGCGATGCCGTGCGGAGCGAGTTGCACCGCGGTCGACATCGTCATGTGTTCCATCGCGACCTTGGCCATGCCGTACGCCATCAGGCCCGGGAAGTAGTTGAGCGCGGCGAGCGACGACACGTTCACGATCGCACCGCCGCCCCGCGCCCGCATGTGAGGCACCGCGGCGATGGTCGCGACCAGCGGGGCCCGCAGGTCGACCTGCATGACGAGGTCGAAGCGTTTCATCGAGAGTTCGAGGTCGCCGGGAAAGGTGATGGCCGCGTTGTTGACGAGCACGTCGAGCCCGCCGAAGTACTCGACGGTGTGCTCGACCAGCCGCTCGATCTCGTCGTCGTGCGCGAGGTTGGTGGGGACCGCGAGCGCGTCACCGCCCGCGTCGGTGATGCGGCGCACGGTGTCGTCGATCGTCCCCGGGATCGGCAGAGGTGCGGCGTCGGTCGCGCGGGCCGCGCACACGACCTTGCAGCCGCGCTCGGCGAGCAACACGGCGGTGGCCGCGCCGACACCACGGCTGGCGCCGGTGACGATGGCGATCTTCCCGTCGAGGTCCATCGACCGAACCTAGAGTGCGGGGAGCTCCTGGTGCACGGTGAGGTTGCCCGCGTAGAGATCGCCGTGGGCCTCGACGCGTTCGAGCACGGCGGGGGCCTCAAACGTCAACGCGTCGGGGTCGCCCCCGGTCAGCGCGTCGTCGACTTCGTCCCAGGTCAGCGGCGTCGAGACCCGCGGCCGTTCCTGGATCCGCAACGAGTACACGCACACGGTCGTCTTGTGCGCGTCGTTCTGGCTCCAGTCGACGAACACACGGCCTGTTCGCTTGTCCTTGGCCATGTCGACCGTCACGCGCCTTGGGTCGCGCGATTCGAGGAGTTGCCCGAGGGCGAGCGCGAACCGCTTCGTCTCGTCGTCGGTGGCGGATCCGATGCGTATCGGGATCGACAGGTGCAGGCCCTTGCTCCCCGACGTCTTCACGAACAGTCGCAGGCCGAGCTGTTCGAGCATCGCGCGCAGCTCGAGCGCGACGCGGGCGCAGTCGAGCACCGACGCCTTCGGGCCCGGGTCGAGGTCGATCACGACCGCGGTCGGGTGCGTCGGGTCGGCGACCGTCCACTGGTGGGTGTGCAGTTCGAGCGCGGCCAGGTTCGCGAGCCAGACGAGGGCCGGCAGTTCCTCGATCATGCAGCCCTGATGCCCGCCGCCCCCGACGACCGTTTCGGTGCGCACCCAGTCGGGGTGGTGGGGCGGGCAGCGCTTCTCGAAGAACCGGTCGCCGGTGACGCCGTCCGGGGCCCGCACCAACGTGGGCGGGCGCCCGGCGAGGTGGGGGAGCAGCACCGGGGCGATGCGGCGGTAGTAGTCGATCACCGCGCCCTTGGTGAACCCGCTTCCGGGATACAGGACCTTGTCGAGATTCGAGAGCGTCAGCTCCCGGCCCTCGACCTCGACGGTGGTTCGGCCTGCCATATCTAGAATGGACCCTACGTGCGGACGCAGCGACGTCCCGCACGCCGGAGGCCGCCCCGGACGGGAGCGGAGGGAGCCATACATATGCCCAGTGCGATCTGGACCGGGGCGATTAGCTTCGGTCTCGTCCAGGTTCCCGTCCGCATGGTGACTGCCACCCGCAGCAAGGACGTGAGCTTCAACCAGCTCGAAGCAGGCACCGGCGCCCGCATCCGGTACCGCAAGGTGTCGGATGCGACCGGCGAAGAAGTGCCGGCCGACAAGATCCAGCGCGGGTACGAGATCTCGAAGGGCCGGTACGTCATCGTCGAGGGCGACGAACTCGACGTGCTCAAACCCAAGGGCACGCATACGATCGAGATCGAAGAGTTCGTCGACCTCTCCGAGATCGACCCGATCTACTTCGAGCAGCCGTACTACCTCGTGCCCGACGATCGGGGCGCAAAGCCGTACAAGCTGCTGGCCGAAGCGATGGCCGAACGGAACAAGGTGGCGATCGGCCGCGTCATCGTGCGCAGCAAGGAACGGCTCGTCGCGATCCGCCCCGTCGACGGCATGTTGTGTGTCGAGACGATGCGCTACGCCGACGAAGTCGTCGCGCGCGAAGACCTCATGCCCGACGTCGACATCGAATTGACCGACCGCGAGAAGCTCATGGCCGAACAACTCATCGAGTCACTCGCCGTTGACCGCTTCGAACCCGAGAAGTATCACGACGAGTACCGGCTTCAGCTGATGGATCTCATCGAGCGCAAGGCGGCGGGCGAGGAGATCGTGGCCGAACCCGAAGTCGAAGCGCCCGCCAAGGTGCTCGACCTGGTCGCCGCGCTCGAAGCATCACTGGCGAAGGCCGACACCGCCAAGGACCGTCACCCCAGCGCAGGCCAGGCCGCGGAGAAGGCGGCCAAACCCGCGACCAGGGCCACCAAGAAGGCGGCCAAGGCCCCGGCCAAGAAGAAGCGCACCGCCTAAGCCGCGATGTCGACCGGGTCGTGCTCGTGGTCGAGCCACCCGCAGTTGCAGCACCGCGGCGCCCCCGTGGCGTCGACGGAGAACTCGGCGCACACCTCGAACGACACCTTCGCGTACTCCGGGGAAGTCATGTCAGCCATGGCGCCACCCTGACAGCGAGGTGAGACAACAACGAGGGATGCGTGGGGAGACAACAACCCCCCGGTGGGGGTAGAAGCCAGGCGGAAGGCGGGGGGTGGGGGGGGGGGG
>JANNHK010000387.1:0-13980 GCA_031404355.1 Actinomycetes bacterium | reverse complement strand
CACAACATCGCGCCGGACCCGACCTTAACAGCCCGTGTACCACCTGCGCCCGCTAAACCAACCCCCCCCGTTGGTTGCGTCTTTAGCCACCCGTGGACTGTTGGCTATCGACGCATCCCTTGGGGTTAGGCGACGAGGCCTACTTTGGGGTCTCTTCGCACGTCGTGGTTCATGACTTCGTTGCACAACGCCATCATGTCGTCGCGCACGCTTGCGTACTCGGGGTCGTCGTAGCGGTTGACGAGTTCGCCGGGGTCTTCTTGGAGGTCGTACAGCTCGCCCCACGGTTGTTCGAGGTAGCGGTGAAGCTTGTAGCGGCGGGTCGTGAGCGTGCGCATCGGCATCCAGGTGATGATGTCGAAGTCGTTCTCGGCGAGGTGGTGCTCGCGCGGGCCGTCGAGCAGCGGGCGGCCTTCCATCCACTTCGGCACTTCGTGGCCGAGCGCGTCGAGCGCGGTCGGCGCGATGTCCATCGTGCCGACGGGTTCGTCGACGACCGCGCCGGCCTCGAAACCGGGACCGCGGACGATGAGGGGCACGCGCAGCAGGCTGTCGTAGCCGAACGGGCCCTTGAAGATGAGCTGGTGTTCGCCCATGAACTCGCCGTGGTCGGCGGTCATGACGACGATCGTGTCGTCGGCCATGCCCCGTTCGGCGAGCGCGTCGAGCACGCGACCGATCGCGTGGTCGAGCTGCGCCACCATGCCGTAGTACGACGCGTTCATCGTGGCCAGCTCTTCGCGCGTGTAGGTGCCGCCGCCCGGGTTGGCCCATTCCATCGGGCGACCCCGCATGCCGTTCGAGAAGAACGCGTGGAGCGGCGGCTTGTTCTCGAGTTCGCCTTCATGGATCTCGGGAACGACTTCCAGCGCGTCGGCCGCGGAGTACCGGTCGCACCACGGCGCGGGCGGGTCTTGCGGATGGTGCGGATCGGTGAACGAGACCCATGCGAAGAACGGCTCGTGCACGTTTCGCAGCCATTCGACGGCGCGGTCGGCGACCCAGGTCGTCGGGTGATCTTCCTCGGGGAGCGCGTTGCGCCACGTCTGCGTGTGGTCCCACTGCGCGCCCGCGGCCTCGGGCTGCATCAGGCGCAACCGCTCGTAGCCCTTCTCGGGCCCGTCGCGGAACAAGTACTGCGCGTAGTGCAGACCGAACGGCGGCGGGCCGAACGCCCAACTCCACTGCCCCATCAGGTCGGCGATGCGCAGGTTGTGGCCGAACAGGATCATCTCGGCGTGGTCGAATCCGAAGTACGGGCCCGCCCAGTCGGGCGCGACGCGCGCGGAACCCTCGACCGACTCGATCTGACCCGTCGGGTAGAACGGGAACGTCGTCGCGAAGTGCGCCTTGCCGAACAACGCCGTCTGGTGCCCGGCGTCGTGCAGCAAGGTCGCAAGTGACCGATCGCCGTTGTCGGCGCCGAGATCAGTGCCGTTGCCGGTGACGCCGTGCGTCGACGGGTACGTCCCGGTGAGGATCGACGCGCGCGCGGGCTGGCACAGCACGTGTTGCGTACGCGCGTGCGAGAAGCGGGTGCCTTCGGCTGCGAGCGCGTCGAGGCGCGGGGTGGCTCCGAGCGGGTTGCCGTAGCAGCCGAGCGAATCGGCCCGTTGCTGGTCGGTGGTGATGAGCAACACGTTCGTCATGACTCTCCTCCTCGGAGGGCACCGCGAGCATGTGAAGTAGTCGCATTGTAAATGCAACGAGTTCTTCGCGGTAGCGTCCCCCGATCGACGTCCTCGCCCTGCTCGACGAAGTTCGTGCCATTGCGCGCACGGGACTGCACTACGCCGACAATCCGTTCGACCGCGACCGTTACGAGCGCCTGCTCGAACTGGCGGCGGGCGAGTACGCGCAGCACGCCGCGATCGAACCCGGCCCGCTGCGCGACCAGTTCCTCTCGGAACTGGGCCACATCACGAGCAAGGTCGGGTCCGACGCCGCCGTGTTCGACGCCGACGGCCGCATTCTCCTCGTCCGCCGGGCCGACGACGAGAAGTGGGGCCTCGTCGCGGGATGGGTCGAACCGGGCGAACATCCGGCCGTGACTGCCGTGCGCGAACTCGCCGAGGAGATCGGTGTCGAGGGGGCTGTTGACGAACTCGTCGACGTCTTCGCGTTCCCCGCGAGCGGCGCCTACCCGCACGGCGTGGTCGCGGTCGTCTACCTGTGTTCGCTCGCGAGCACCGACTTCCGCGCCCAACCGCACGAGGTGCTCGACATCGACTGGCACGATGTGAGCGCCGTGACCGACTGGCACGGATACCACGAGACGTACGCGCGCGCCGCGTTGGAACGATGGCAGCAGCGGCGCGCCCGCTAGCCGAGTGGGTGTGCCTCGCGCTGGTCGCGGAGAAGCCCACCCACGGATGGGCGGTCGTCCGCACGCTCGCGCCCGACGGCGACGTCGGGCGGGTGTGGAGTCTGTCCCGGCCCCTCACCTACCGGGCGCTCGCGCAACTCGTCGGCGACGACCTCGTCACGGAGTCGGGCGTCGAGCCCGGCGCGGGCGCGACCCGCGTCATCCTCACCGCAACGCCGGCAGCACGGCGCGCGGTCCGGCGCTGGCTCCGCACACCCATCGAGCACCTGCGCGACGTGCGCACAGAACTCCTGGTCAAGCTCGTGCTCTCCGACCGGGCCGGGCTCGACCGGCGGCCGTTGCTCGAGGCGCAGCGCGACGCGTTCGAGCCCGCGCTCGACACCCTGGCCCGCCGGGCCCGGGCCTCGGGCGCCGACGCCGTCGACCGGTGGCGGCACGCCTCGTCGCAGTCAGTCCGCCGCTTCCTCGAAGGCGAACTTCGACACCAGTAGTCAATCTGTGACTATTGTCCGCCTGGTGCGGATCACCAGGATGCTCGCCGCCGCAATCGCGCTGGCCCTCTTCTTTTCCGCCTGCAGCGATGACGACGAGGTCGCCGATACATCGATACGCGTGTTCGCCGCGGCCTCGCTCACCGAATCGTTCACCGAGCTCGGCGAAGCGTTCGAGGCAGCCAACCCCGACCCCGACGTCGAGTTCAACTTCGCGGCGTCGTCTGAACTGGTCGTGCAGATCCAGGAGGGCGCGCCCGGCGACGCGTTCGCGTCAGCCGACGAGGCGATCATGCAGACGATCGTCGACGCTGACCTGCACCGATCCGAGCCTGTTGTGTTCGCACGCAACCGGCTCGCCATCGCAGTCGAACCCGGAAACCCGAAGGACATCACCGGACTCGCCGACCTCGCCGACCCGGACATCACCGTGGTGCTGTGCGCGGAGCAGGTGCCGTGCGGAAAATACGCCGATCAAGCATTGGCCGCCGCAGATGTCACGGTCACCCCGGTATCGCGAGGAGAGTCGGCGAAGGCGACGCTGTCGGTGGTCGAGTTGGGTGAGGCCGACGCGGCCATCGTCTACATCACCGACGTGCGCGCGAGCGCCAAGGTCGAAGGCGTCGAGATCCCCGATGACGAGAACGTGATCGCGACACTGCCGATCGCCACCCTGCTGGATACGGGCGCGCCCGACGTCGCCGACGCGTGGGTCGAGTTCGTCACGTCGCCCGAGGGCCTCGCCATTCTCGAGGAGTTCGGATTTCTGGCACCGTAACGGCCGGGGTCCGACCGCCGCGACTCGCCGTCGTGGTCGCGGTGTTCGGGCTGCTCGTGTTCTTCGCGCTGCCCCTCGTCGCGCTCCTCGTACGCGTGCCGTGGAGTGACATCACCGACGACCTCTCCGATCCGGCGATCCGTCCCGCGCTGCGCCTGTCGCTCGTGTGTTCGGTCGCGGCGACCGGCCTGTCGATCGTCTTCGGCATCCCGATCGCATGGCTGCTCGCCCGCGTCGAGTTCCCCGGCAAGTCCGTCGCTCGCGCCCTCGCACTCCTGCCGCTCGTGCTGCCACCCGTCGTCGGCGGCGTCGCGCTTCTCGTCGCGTTCGGACGGCGCGGGGTCGTGGGCCAGTACCTCGACGACTGGTTCGGCATCACACTGCCGTTCACCATGTGGGCCGCGATCGTCGCCGAGACGTTCGTCGCGATGCCGTTCATGGTCATCACGGTCGAAGGCGCGCTCCGCGGCGTCGACACCCGTTTCGAAGAAGCGGCCGCGACCCTCGGGGCCGGCCGCTGGACGGTGATGCGCCGCGTCACGCTGCCCGCCATCGGCCCGTCGCTACTCGCCGGTATCACGCTCACCTGGGCCCGGGCACTCGGGGAATTCGGCGCGACCATCACGTTCGCGGGCAACTTCCGCGGCGAGACCCAGACGATGCCGCTGGCGGTGTACCTCGCGCTGCAGACCGATACTGGCGCTGCGCTCACCTTGAGTCTCGTGCTGCTCGTCATCTCCATCGTCGTACTCGCGCTGGTCGGACGCCGGGTGTGGGGACGGTGAGCGGCCTCGACGCGCACGTCACGCTCAAGCTCGGGACCCTCGACCTCGACGTCGACCTGCATGTGGACCCGGCCGAGACCGTCGTCGTCGTCGGACCAAACGGTGCGGGCAAAACCACCCTGCTGCGCGCCGTCGCCGGACTCGCGCCCGTCGACGGTGGCCGCATCGTGCTCGACGGCGAGCCCATCGACCGACTGCCGCCGGAGCAGCGGCCGATCGGTGTGGTCTTCCAAGACGGCCTCCTGTTCCCCAACATGAGCGTGCTCGACAACGTCGCATTCGGCCTGCGCGCCCGCGGTACCGCCAAGCGCGATGCGAACGCGCGGGCGGCCGATTGGCTCGACCGTGTCGGCCTCGCCGACCGGGCCGGCGACCGGCCCCGGCAGCTTTCGGGTGGGCAGGCCCAGCGCGTGGCGCTCGCGCGAGCTCTTGCGATCGAGCCCCGCATTCTGCTGCTCGACGAACCGCTCGCCGCGCTCGACGCCGGCGCGCGCGTCGAGGTCCGGCGCGCGTTGCGCGAACACCTCGCCGCGTACGACGGCGTCCGCATCGTCGTCACCCACGACCCGCTCGAAGCGCTCACGCTCGCCGACCGGTTGATCGTCCTCGACGGCGGTCGCGTCGTGCAGGAGGGATCGCCGGCTGAGGTGCGCGATCACCCGCGCTCGCGCTACGTGGCCCAGCTCCTCGGCCTGAACCTATTCGAGGGAGTGCTCGAGTCCAACGAACTCCTGCGTCTCGCCGACGGAACGGTTCTCCACGTCGCGGTCGACGACGCTGTCCTGGGACCGTGTGTCGCCGTTGTCGAGCCCGCGGCGATCACGCTGTTCGCGTCGGCGCCGCAGGCCAGCGCACGCAACACATGGGAAGCGACGGTAGTGGAGCTCGACCGCGAGCCGAGCCGGGTGCGCGTGCGAGTCGACGCACCGGTTCCGCTCGTCGTCGACGTCACTCCCGGCGCGGCCGCCGAACTCGCGCTCGAACCGGGCCGGCGGGTCTGGTGCGCGCTGAAGGCAACCGCGGTGTCAGTCGAGGCGCTCTAGCGCTGCGGCCAGATTTGCGAGCTGCCGTTCCGAGAGCTGGTCGACGAAGTGCTCGCGCACACCTCGCACATGATCCGGCGCGGCCGTCCGCAACTGCTCGAAGCCCGCGTCGGTGAGCACCGCGAACGAACCCCGCCGATCCTCCGGGCACCGGACCCGTTCGACCCAGCCCTTGCGGACGAGCCCGTCGACCCGGCGGGTCATGCCGCTGGGCGAGATGTTCTCCCGAGCGGCCAAATCGGTCATCCGGGCGGAGCGGTCGGGCGCTTCGGACAGCAGGGCCATCACTCCGTACTCGGCCACGGTCATGCCGTGCTCGGCCTGGAGCTCCTTGTCGAGCTCGCCCATCAGGTGGTGGGTGCGGCTCACGAGCGCCCTCCAGGCCCGCATTTCGGGTTCGGTGAGCCACCTGGTCATGAATCCAGGATACCCGGGAATACCGTTGCGTGCGCAATGGTTGCAGCCGCAAGTATCAACCATCAGCACGCGAGGGAGGGGCCCCACCATGGCCATTACTCAGACGCAATCAGGCGTTCAGCTTCCGAACCCCGGCACGTACGCGCTCGACCCGACCCACAGTTCGGTCTCGTTCTCGGCCCGGCACCTCATGGTGTCAAAGGTCCGGGGGCGCTTCGGCGTCACCGGCGGCACGGTCGTCGTCGGCGAGAACCCACTGGAGTCGTCGGTCGAGGCCACCATCGACGCGGCCTCGGTCACCAGCGGCGACGAGAAGCGCGATGCGCACCTGCGCGATCCCGACTTCTTCGACGTCGAGCAGCACCCGACCGTCACCTTCCGTTCGACGAAGCTCGAATCGGCGAAGGACGGCGAGTACCGCCTCCACGGCGACCTGACGATCAAGGACGTGACCCGGCCCGTCGTGCTCGACCTCGAGTACCTCGGTTCCCAGGCTTCGCCATGGAACACGACGTCGATCGGCTTCACGGCAACGACCGTGGTGAACCGCAAGGACTGGGGCCTCGAGTGGAACGTGGGTCTCGAAACCGGCGGCGTGCTCGTGGGCGACAAGATCACGCTCACGATCGACGCGGAGGCGATTCAGCAGTAGGTCGTGTGACACGATCCGGGCGTGATCGACGACCTGCTCGCCCGGATGACACTCGACGAGAAATGTGCGCAGCTCGGCTGCGTCTGGACGACGGCGCTCCTCCCCCAGGGCGACTTCGATCCCGACGCCGCCGCTGTGCATTTGCAGCACGGCATCGGCCAGATCACGCGCATCGGCGCGACGACCGGGCTCCGCCCCAGCGAGCGCGCCGCGCTGACCAACCAGATCCAGCGCTATCTGGTCGAGCACACGCGGCTCGGCATCCCTGCGATCGTCCACGAGGAGAGCACCGCCGGATTGTGCGCGCGCGACGCCACGCAGTTCCCGCAGGCCATCGGCCTCGCGAGCGCGTGGGACCCGGACCTGCTCGAACGCATCGGCGTGGTCATCCGCGAGCAGATGGTGGCTACCGGCGCGCGGCACACGCTCGCCCCGGTGCTCGATGTCGCGCGCGATCCGCGTTGGGGACGGGTCGAGGAGACGTACGGCGAGTCCGCGTATCTCGTGAGCCGGCTCGGCGTCGCGTACGTACGCGGCGTGCAGGGCACGCTGACCGACGGTGTCGCCGCGACCGGCAAGCACTTCCTCGGCTACGGACTTTCCGAAGGCGGGATGAACCACGCGCCCGTCCATCTCGGCCCCCGCGAACTGCGGGAGGTGTACGCGGAGCCGTTCCGCGCCGCGATTGCCGAAGCCGGACTGGCGACCATCATGAACGCGTACAACTCGATCGACGGCCTCGCGTGCGGTGGCTCGAAAGCGATCCTCGACGATCTTCTCCGCGGGGAGCTCGGGTTCGAGGGCGCGGTCGTCGCCGACTACGGCACGACCGGCCTGTTGATCTCGCACCACCGGGTCGCCGAGACCCGTGAAGACGCGGCGCGGATCGCGCTCACGGCCGGGCTCGACATGGAGCTGCCGCAACTCGACTGCTACGGCGCGCCGCTCGCCGCGCTCGTCGATGCCGGCGAGATTGACATCGCACTCGTCGATCGCTCGGTGCGCCGCGTCCTCGCCTTGAAGGAGTCGCTCGGATTGTTCGAGCGACCGTTCGTCGACGAAGCCGCCGCCGACGCCGCGTATCACCGGCCCGAGCATCGAGCGCTCGCCCGCGAAGCGGCCCGCGCGTCGATCGTCCTGCTCGAGAACGACGGAACGCTGCCCTTCGCGCCGGGTACACGCCTTGCGGTCGTCGGCCCCGCGGCCGACGACGTGCGCCTCCTCCAGGGCGACTACTCGTATCCCGCGCACACCGAGATCATGGGAATCGACCTGCCGTTCTTCCCGGAGTCGGTCACCCCCCGCGCCGGACTCGCGGAACGATTCGCGCTGACCGAGCCGGAAACGGCCGACGTCGTCGTGTGCTGCGTCGGCGGGAAGTCAGGTCTGATGGCCGACTGCACGAGCGGCGAGTTCCGCGACGTGACCGACCTCGGCCTACCGGGCGAGCAGCGGTCGTACGTCGAAGCGCTGCTCGCCGGTGACCGGCCCGTTGTCGTCGTCGTCCTCGGCGGACGCGTCCACGCGCTCCCGTGGCTCGTGGGGCGCGCTGCTGCGGTGGTGTACGCGTGGTGCCCCGGCGAGCAGGGCGGGGCCGGGCTGGCCGACGTGCTGAGCGGCACCGTCGACGCGACCGGTCGTCTGCCGGTGACGGTCCCGAGGAACGTGGGCCAGGTGCCGTCGCACCACGACCATCGCGCGGGCGGCGGGCGCAGCCAGATGCTCGGCGACTACGTCGACGCCCCCGCGTCGCCGCTCTACCGCTTCGGGTTCGGCCTCTCGTACACGACGTTCGCCTACAGCGCGCTGCGCGTCGGCGCCGTCACGACAACCGACCCGTTCACGGTCACGGTCGCCGTGACCAACACCGGGGCGCGGCCCGGGGTCGAGATCGTGCAGCTGTTCGGACGCGACGAGGTGGCCCGGGTCACCCGGCCCCGTCGCCAACTTCTCGGGTTCGCGCGCCTTCCGCTCGCGCCGGGCGAGACGCAGTCGGTGGCGTTCACCGTCGACCCGACCGCGTTCGCGTACTACGACGAGGCGATGCACCTCGTCGTCGAACCGGGCGCGCTCCATCTGAACGCGGGTGGTCAGACCGCGCCGGCGACGATGACCGGAACGGAACGCGAGATCGCCCCGAACGACCGCCGCCCCACGACCGTCGTGATCGGCTGACACCCGCGCGGGAAACTGCGAGGATAAGCGCGTATGGCGGGGGCGGAGCCGGCGGGCGAAGGCGACGAACGGGCTCGCGTCGCGGCTGAAGTCGAGGGTCTACGGGCGCGGTTCCCCCGCTACCCGAAGCGCTACCTCTACATCCTCATGACCGTCGGTGCCGTCGACGCGGCCGACCGCACAATCCTGGCCACGGTGTCGGAAGACGTGCGGCGCGCGTTCGACGTCGGCGACGACCAACTCGGCCTGCTGTTCGGCGCGTACGCGTTCGTGGCCGCGGCGTCGGTGTTGCCGTTCGGGTACATCGCCGACCGTTGGAACCGGGTCTGGCTCATCGCACTCGGTTTCATCCCGTGGTCGATCGCGATGTTCTGGACGGGAGCGTCACAGACCTTCGCCATGATGTTCCTCGCCCGCCTGTTCCTGGGCTCGATCGAGGCAACCAACGGACCGAGCACACCGTCGCTGCTCGGCGACTACTACCCCGTCGGCGAACGCGGCCGCGTCCTCGGCGTGTACGGCGCCGGCGCCCTGGTCGGTGCGCTGCTCGGCTTCGTCGCGGCCGGGATCCTCGCGACGCTGTTCGACTGGCGCATCGCGTTCTACGTCTGGGGCGCGCTCGGTCTCGTGTGTGGACTTCTCGTGTGGCGCCTGCTTCCCGAACCGGCGCGCGGCATCTCCGACGCCCTGCACCATGCCGAGGAGCAGCTCGCCGCGTTCGACAAACCGCACGTCGAGATCGAGCCCGATGCACGCGCGCGCGTCGCAGGCACGCTCGACTACCGCACGCTCAGTTTCGCCGACGGAATCCGCGAGATCGTCAAGGTCAAGACCATGTGGATCACCGTCGTCGCGGGCATCGCGGGCGAGTTCTTCTTCTCCGCCCTCGCCACCTGGGCGCCTACGTTCTTCCGCCGCTATCACGGCTTCTCGGCGGCCGGCGCGGGCGCGCTCGTCGCCACCCTCGCGTTGTCTGTCGTCGCGGGCATCGCCTTCGGCGCGCGCATGAGCGACCGCCAACTGCGCCGCGGTCACCCAACGCACCGCATCATCATGGCCGGGCTCAGCCAGATCGTCGCGGTCGCGACACTCATGATCGCGTTCGGCTTCGACAGCCTGCGCCTGGTCATCCCCTTCTTCCTCGTGTCCGGCTTCCTCCTCGGTGTCCCGATGGCACCCGCCGGCGCGGTGCAGCTCGACATCATCGTTCCCCGCCTGCGCGGCCGGGCCGCGGCCGTGCGCTCGATCCTGCGGGCGGGCGCGATCGGCACCGCGCCCATCGTCTTCGGCTTCATGTCCGACGAATACGGACTGCGGTCGGCGATGCTGATGATCGCACCGGCGCTCGGCGTCGCGGGCGCGATCACGCTGATCGCGGTGAAGACCTACCCGCGCGACATGACGCACTGCCAGGCCGAGTCACTGCGTCAGCAGCAGCTCGAGGAGCTCGTCACGGCATAGTGGTCAGTCAGCGATGCCGCGGCACGCGTCGCGCATGTTCTCGCGGGCTTCGTCGAGTTCGGTTCGCGCTTCGTCGATCTCGTCGGGTTCGGCTTCGTCGTCGTCGACCAGATCGGCCAGCTCCCGGTACGCGTCAACGAGGTCGCGCGCCGCCAACCGGACGGGGCGGGTGCCGTCTTCGGCGTCGCGCATGGTCTCTTCGACTTCGTCTTCGACATCACGCAACTCGTCGGGTGAAAGGTCGAGTTGGGCATTGTCGGCCTCGGCTGAGATCAGGTCTGCGTGACGGTTGCAGAACTCGCGCGCGTTGCCCTCGTGGTCGACGCACGCCACCAACCCGACCGCGAGCAGGAGTGTCGCGGCGCCAAGCCTTACGCGTCCCATACGAGCGGGAGCGCCGCGAGCGAGCGCAGCCCGCCCGAATACTCCAGCTCGAAGCCGGGCTTGACCGAGTACTGCGGGATGCGGCGATGCCACTCGCGTAGCGCGACCCGCAGTTCGAGCCGGGCCAAGTGAGATCCGAGGCACCGGTGTACTCCCCCGCCGAACGCGATGTGCCGGTTGGGGCTGCGCTGGAAGTCAACGGTGTGCGCGTCGGGGAACTCGGCCTCGTCCGTGTTCGCCGAGCCGATGATGACGCCGACGGCGTCGCCCTTGGCGATTGGACACCCGGCGAGCTGCGTATCCTGCACCGCGACGCGCGCGACACCCGGTACCGGCGTCTCCCAGCGCAACATCTCCTCGACCGCCGACGGGATGATCGACGGGTCGTCGACGATCTGTTGCCGGTGCGTCGGGTTCTGGGCGAGGAAGGCGTAGTCGCACTCGAGCGTGTCGGTGACCGTGTCGAGCCCGGCGATGAGGAACAGGAAACCGATGTCGAGGATTTCCTCGCGCGTCAATCGTTCGCCATCGGCTTCCGCGTCGAGGAACTGGCTGAGCAAGTCGTCGGTGCGGGCCTTCTCGCGCTCGTCGAGCGCGGCGCCGAAGTAGTCGTAGATGGCCTGCGCCGCCACCCGGCGGTATTCGGCCGCGGCTTCGAACGTGTCGCCCTCCGGGCGAATGATGCCGTCCTTCATGTAGAGGAACTGGTCGAGGTCTTCGTACGGCAACCCGAGGAGCCGGAGAAAGACCTTCGACGGCAGGGGTATCGCGAACGCTTCGCAAAACTCGACCTCGCCCCGGTCGACGAACGTGTCGATCAGCTCGTTCACGAGCGCGGCGATGTCGGTCGCGAGTTTCGCCACCTCGCGCGGTGCGAACAGCGGGTCGAGCAGCTTGCGGTACTTGAGATGGTCGGGCGGGTCGATCTGCAGTGGGATCAGCGGGCGCACGTTGCCGAGATCGATCGCGTCCATGTTCGACGAGAAGATGTCGGACTGGCGCAGCACGTGATCGATCGTCTCCCGCGTCCAGACGGTGACGAAGCCTTCCATGCGCGCGACGGCCGCCGACTCGCGCATGCGCCGGTAGCTCTCCTGCGGCTTGGCCGGATCGTCGGCGAGGTCCTGCGGCGCGGCCGAGTCGAACCCGCTCTCTCCCTGAACCTCACCCATTTCGCGATCATGCCTCACGCGCGGCCGAGCGCGCGGCGTAGCCTGCGGCCATGGCGACGGGGCCGGTCAAGCTCAACTGGCGTAAGAGCGAAACCCACGGGCTCCTCCCCGACCCCGACCCGCGCGCCATCCGTTACACGCTCTTTTCGACCGACGACCACCTCGTCGAGCCTCCGGCGATGTTCGAGGGGCGTCTCCCGGCCCGCCTCCAGGAAGCGGCGCCGAAGGTGGTCGACACCGAAGAGGGCCACGAAGTGTGGGCGTTCGACGGGCAGATCTTCTTCCAGGTCGGCCTCAACGCCGTCGTCGGCCGCAAGCGCGAGGACTGGAAGGTAGAGCCGACCCGCTTCGAGGAGATGCGCGCCGGTTGTTACGACATCGACGCCCGCATCCGCGACATGGACATCAACGGCGTGTGGGCGTCGGTGAACTTCCCGTCGCAGATCACCGGGTTCTGCGGTTCCGTGTTCTCGCGATGCACGGACGCCGAACTCGGGCTCGCGGTGACGCAGGCGTGGAACGACTGGTTCTTCGACGAGTGGTTCACGCCCTACCCGGACCGCATCGTGCCGATGGGCATCACGTATCTCGCCGACCCCGAACAGGCCGCGGCCGAGATCCATCGCAACGCCGCACGCGGGTTCACCGCGGTCACGCTGCCCGAGATGCCGCACCGCATCGGCATGGAGCCCATCTTCTCCGACTGGTGGGAGCCGATCATCCGCGCCTGCGCCGAGACCGACACCGTCATCTGCCTCCACGTCGGGTCGACGGGCGTCGCCGACATGCCGACGGGGTCACCCGCCGTCGCATTGGGTGCGACGCTGTTCGGGCAGCTCTCGCTCAGCGCGTGCGCGGAATGGCTGTGGTCCGCGCACGCGGTACGCCATCCAAACCTCAAGATCATCATGAGCGAGGGCGGCATCGGGTGGGTCGCGATGCTGCACGACCGGCTCGAGAACATCGTCGAACGTTCCGGGTACGGCCACTACTTCCCCGGCGCCATGCGCCCGGCCGAGGTGCTGCACCGCAACTTCTGGTTCTCGACCATCGACGACCCCTCGACGCTCTCGACGCGGCACACCGTCGGCGTCGACCACATCACGTTCGAGTCCGACTACCCGCACGGCGACGGCACGTGGCCGGACACGCAGAAGGTGTTCGCCGAAGTGTTCGGCGCGCTCCCCGCCGACGAAGTCGCGAAGATCAGTCACGAGAACGCAGCCAAACTGTTCCGGCACCCACTTCCTCCACTCGGAAACCCACACGCAGTAGGAGTGCGTTCATGACACGTCCGGGCGAGGCGCTCGCGGCGACGTTGGAGGAGCCCGGGTTCTACGCGGGCGATCCGTTCCCGCACTAC
Source organism: Actinomycetes bacterium (assembly GCA_031404355.1). Taxonomy (GTDB): domain Bacteria; phylum Actinomycetota; class Acidimicrobiia; order IMCC26256; family PALSA-610; genus JANNHK01. The sequence continues at coordinate 933 of JANNHK010000387.1, read as the reverse complement.
GCGCGCCTGCGCGCCGAAGCCCCGCTCGCGTGGAACGCGCAGATCGGGTACTGGGCTGCGAGCACGCACGCCGACGTGATGACCGTGTCGCGGGACTCCGACAGGTTCTGCTCGGCCAAGGGAATCCTCACGTTCGAGATCGGGGCGCAGTACGAGACGCCGCCGACGATGATGCACACCGACCCGCCCGAGCACACGCGGTACCGCAAGCTCGTGCAACCGGGGTTCGCGCCCTCGCGCATGCGGGCCCTCGAAGCACGGGTACGCGCTCGTGCCAACGAACTGGCCGACACCATCGAACCCGGCCAACCGTTCGACTACGTCGAGCAGATCGCGGTGCCGTTCCCGTTGTGGATCATCGCCGAACTCCTCGGCATTCCCGAGTCGGACTGGCACGACTTCTACGACTGGTCGGAAGCGTCCATTCCCGGCGCGACCGACTGGCCCGCCGAGAAGATCCAGCGCCTGCAAGCCGAGATGCAGGAGTACCTCCTCGCGATCACGAAGGCCCGGCGGGGCGACGCGCGCGACGACATCGTCTCGGTGCTCGCGAACGGCGAGGTCGACGGCGAGTCGCTGACCGACCCCGAACTCGTCATGTTCCTCGTGCAGTTGCTCGTCGCCGGCAACGAGACGACCCGCCACTCCCTGTCCGGCGGCGTGTGGGCCCTGGCCGAGAACCCCGACCAGTGGAAGCGACTCGTCGCCGACCGGACGCTCCTCGACGCCGCGGGCGAAGAGACCCTGCGCTGGACCACGCCCGTGATCTCGTTCATGCGCACCGCGACTCGCGCGACCGAACTGTCCGGCGTGGCGATCGACGCGGGCGACCCGGTGGTGATGCTGTACGCCGCGGCCAACCGCGACGAGGCGGCCTTCGGCGCGACCGCCGAACAGTTCGACGTCGGCCGCAACCCGAACCCGCAGGTGGCG
>JANNHK010000386.1:0-25976 GCA_031404355.1 Actinomycetes bacterium | reverse complement strand
GCGTGGGCGAACGCCAACTCGATGACCGTGTTCCTGTGGCACCTCACCGGATACGCGATCTTCTACACGGCCGTGCGTTTCGGCGGATACCACGCGCCCGAGCGCACGACACTCGCCTGGTGGGCCGAACGGCCGCTGTGGTTGCTCGGACCCCTCGCGTGCACGATCCCGCTTGTGCTGCTGTTCCGGCGCTTCGAGCGGCTCGGAGGGCGCAGCCGCGCGACCGTCGCGCGATGATGCCGCCCGTGCGACGACGGGCGGCGGGAGTACTGAAGGCGGCGGCGCTCGGTTACCTGCTCGGGACGCTCCCGTCGGCCGACATCGCGGCCCGCCTCGCCTCCGGCGGTCACGTCGACCTGCGGGTGCACGGCTCGGGCAATCCGGGCGGCGCCAACGCCAAGCAGGTGCTCGGTGCCAAGTGGGGCTATGCGGTCATGGCCGCCGACATGGGCAAGGGCGGGATCGCGAGCATCGCGGGCGCCGTGCTCGGAGGGGGCCTCGGCGCGCACGTGGCGGGCACCGCGTCGGTCGTCGGGCACTGCTTCCCGGTGTGGAACGGGTTCCGCGGTGGCAAAGGCGTCGCGTGCAGTGTCGGGCAGGCCGCGATCACCTTCCCCGCGTACTTCCCGGTCGATCTCGGTGTCGCGGCCATCACGTCGAAGGGCCCGTTCAAGTCGCGTGCCCTCGCGGCGACGACCGTCGCGTCCACCACGTGGGTCGCCGCCGCGTTCCTGTGGTGGCGCAAGGGCTGGCCCAACCTCTGGGGCCCGAAACCGACGATTGCCCTCCCGGCCGCCGCCGCCGCGAGCAGCGCGGTGATCATGTACAAGTTCGCGAAGGCGCGCCCACCGAAATGATCGGTGTCTGCACCGATTCGAACGCGCAACTCCCGGCCGAGCTCGTCACGCGCTACGACATCGAGGTGGTGCCACTCACCGTCACCGTCGACGGCTGCGACTACCTCGAAGGCGTCGACCTCGACGCCGACGCGTTCTACGCCTTCTTCGCCGGAGGCACGCCCGAGGTATTGACCGCGGCACCCAGTCCCGGACGCATCCTCGCCGCGTACGAGGCACTCGTGGCACGCGGCGCGACCGAGATCGTGTCACTGCACGTCGGCAGCGCAATCTCGGCGACATGCGACGCGGCCCGCATCGCCGCGCGTGACGCGCCGGTACCCGTGACCGTCGTCGACACTGGCGCCGCGTCGTTTGTCGTCGGGTGTGCGGTATGGGAAGCCGCCGACGCGCTGGCGGGCGGGGCCGATGCCGCCGCCGCCGCCCGCCGGGCCGAAACCGTCGCCGGAACCTGCGGCAACGTCTTCGTGGTCGGCGCCCTGCACCTCGCCCGCGCGGGCGGCCGTCTCGCGGTCGACGTGACCGACGCGCCCGGCGTCGCCGTGCTCAGCCTGCGCGACGGCGCCATGCGCCAAGTCGGCACGGCAACGACCATCGAAGCTGCCGTCGCGCTCATGGCGACGGGGGTACAGGAGAACGCCCGCTCGCTTCGGGTCGGGATCGGCGTGTCGGATCCGAGTTCGTCCGCCATCGGCGACGCGCTCGCCGAAACGTTGCGCGCCGCCGACGAAGTGGCGGAGATCGTGCAGTACCGGGTCGGTCCGAGCGTCGGTGTGCACACCGGCCCCGGAACCGCCGGCGCCGTCTTCTACGAACTACAGCAATACAGGTAGTCCGCGGCGGGCCGGGGTTCGCTTGGGGGTTCGTCACCCCGGCCCGCAGTGCGGTTTCTAGGCGCTGAGGATCTGCTGCTCGCCGTCGTCGACAATCGTCTCCGGACGGATCTTGGGCGGCCGACCGCGCTTGCGCTTCTGCGCGACGACCTTGCCGTTCACGAACAGCTGACCGCCCCAGACACCCCACGGCTCGCGCCGCTCGAGTGCCTGAGTCAGGCAGTGATCCTTCACCGGGCATTCGAGGCAGAACGCCTTGGCCGCCGCGATGTCGTCGAGCTGTTCCGAGAAGAACAGTTCCAGGAACGAGCCCGTTCCGTCGTTGCAGCGCGCCTCGTCCTGCCAGTCCAGGGACTGGTCGGGGTTCGTGTCGATGGGCTGGCTGATGGCGAACATTTCAGTTCGACCTTTCGGATCTTGCGTTTCGGGCTGGTTTCGCTCGGTGGTGGTGGTGTTCCTTACGGGGTGGCGACCGATTTTGGGCAAACAAAAAGGCCGCCGGGGTGTTGCCCCGACGGCCTCTGGGAGGTCCCTTCTCTTGTAGCCGAGCAGCTACGGGGACTCCTCAGTGCATCGGGGCGGGCCGTGCTTGTGGCCCTGCGTCGTACCGAGTGCGGTAATTGCATTCGGCGACCAAGCAGCACCGGCCGGGCAGGTCGACATGAACAGACGCACACGCGCACGCGTCATGCCGGCCATCCCATTGGCGTCGGCTGCGTAGGCGCCAGTTGTGTAGCCGGACGTGCTCATCAGGTCGCGTGCTTTCTCTTGAGGGATCTTTTGCCGGACAGGTATCGGACCACGGACCCCGGGGGGCAGTCAACCGATTTTCTGACCTGCGGTTATAGGGATCGGCCGGGTGCCGGTCCGGTCAAGGTTCCCCGCGATTATGCGTGACGGCCAGGAGCGCGGCGTGGATATCGGGGGCCCCGGCCACGATGTTGCCCGAGGGCAGCCACGCATCGCGGTCGCCGGCCCAGTCGGTGACCACGCCGCCGGCTTCCCGCACGATCAGGGCCCCGGCGGCGACGTCCCAGGGGCCGAGGCGCATCTCGAAGTACCCGTCGAACACGCCCTCGGCCGCCCAGCACAAATCCAGGCTGGCCGCACCCACCCGGCGCACGTCCTCGAACAGGCCCAGCGCCGGGAGGAACGACTCGAGGTACTCGGGGAGCAGCGCCTTGTTGCGGAACGGGAAACCCGTGGCAACGATGGCCTCGCTCGGGCGCCGCGTGCTCACGTGGATCGGCACGCCGTCGCGGTGCGCGCCGCCGCCCTGGGCGGCCGTGTAAGTGCGGCCCACCGCACTCCCACTGGCGAGGAACGGCGCGTGCACGACGCCCACGACGGGTTGGCCGTGGTCGACGAGCCCGATCGACACGCCGACCGCGTCGAATCCGTGCACGAAGTTGGCGGTGCCGTCGAGGGGGTCGACGAGCCACTCGATGTCGGCGCGCGCACCACCCCCCTCTTCGCCGTGTACCGGCAGGCCGCTCTCGCGTTCGAGCATCGTGCGCACGGCGAGTTCACTCGCGAGGTCGGCTTCGCTCACCCAGTCGCCGGGGGCTTTGGCGCGCACGTCGCGCAGCACACCGAAGTGCTGCACGAGGACCTGGCCGCCGGCGAGCGCGGCGCGGCGCGCGATGTCGAGCAACCCGTCGAGATCCATCACGCGCGCGCCGCCGCGAGCAGTGCGTCGGCGAGTTCGGACGTTCCCGCGGCAATGATCTGGCGCCGGGCGGTGACCGCGCTCGTGACGAGTTCTTCCCCGGTCACGGAACGCACCACCGCGCCCGCCTCGCGACACGCGAGCAGGCCGCCGAGGTAATCCCACGGCGCGTGGAACGCAGCCGAGTCGACGTACCCGTCGAGCCCACCCGCGGCGACGTCGCACAGCGAGAGCGCGGCGCAGCCGAGCGCACGGAACTGCTTCCACGGGAGCACGCGGGCCGGGGTGCCGGTCAGGAGCACGACGGCGTCCTCGACCATCGTGACCTTCGACGCCCGCAGCTCTTCGCCCTCGCGGAACGCGCCCCCGCCGCGCATCGCCCAGGTGCGCACACCGGTCGCCTGGTTGACGACCAATGCCGCGAGCGCGCCGGTGTCGTCGAGTGCGCAGAGCGAGGTGGCCCAATACGAGATGCCGCGGGCGCAGTTGGTGGAGCCGTCGACGGGGTCGACGACGACGGTGACGCTCCCCGACCGGTCGTGCAGGCCCGACTCCTCACTCACGATCCGCACGGGCGCGCGTTCGAGCACGGCGCACACCGCAGCGTCGGCCACGACGTCGAGCGCGTACTGCCCCGACCGGCCCGTGCGGTCGCGCCGCCGTTCGAGCGGAATCGCCGCGACCGCGTCACGCACCGCGAGCGCAGCCTCGTTGAACAGGTCGAACAATGCTTCGGTATTCATGTCGGTATCACTTCGACGACCGCGTTGTAGTCCGGGACACCCGAGATGTCGCGCCGGTTCGTGGCGATCAGCACGTTGGCCTCGGGGAAGAACGCCTGCACGTTGCCCGCTCGGATCGCGGCGACGTGCACCCGGGCCCGCATCTCGCCGTGGGGCGAACGCACCAACACCGCGTCGCCGTCCTTCACGCCGAGGTGCACGGCGTCGGTGTCTGCGATCAGCAGCGCATCGCGCGCCGCGCCCGTCAACGGGTCGATGTCGTTCCACACCATCGAGTTGAACTGTTTCCCACGCCGGGTCGAGAGCACGAATCGGTCGGCGGGTACGTCGAGATTCGGTGGCGCCACCACGCTGAACCGGGCGCGGCCGTCGTCGGTCGGGAAGACACCACCTTCACACAGGCGCTCGCCACCGATCTGGAACTGGTCGCCGGTTTCGTGCAGCCGTTCGATGCCCGCGTACGAGGGGACGACGCGGGCGATCTCGGCCCGCAGCGCGTCGGCGTCGTCGCAGCCGAACTGGCCGGCTTGTTCCGGCCGGACCCGGCGGGCAACGTCGGCGAAGATGCGCCACTCGCTGCGCGCCTCGCCCACCCGCGGGCCGGGAACCTCCGGGCTGAACGCGACCCGCCGTTCCGTCGTCGTCGACGTGCCGCCGCCTTCTTGCTCATACCGGGTGGCGGCCGGGAGCAGCACGACCGTGTCGCCGGGGTCGACGAGCATCTGATGCGTGAGCACGATGTCCTGGTGCACCCGCAGCGGTGTGCGCGCCAGCGCTTCGCGTGTCGTCTCGGGCGCGGGGAGCACGTCGAGGAAGTTGCCGCCACTCGACCACAACACATCGAGGTCGCCGCGCCGGGCCGCCTCCACCATCGACGCCGCGTCGAGACCCGCACCCGCGGGAACCGGGAAGCCCCACTGCTCGGCGAGGGCCGCGGCGTTGGCTTCGTTCACCGCGACGCCACCCGGGAACGCCGTCGCGTAACAGCCCATCTCGGCGCCGCCCTGCACACCGGAGTGACCGCGGATCGGCATGAGCCCGGCGCCCGGACGGCCGACGTTGCCACGCGCGAGCGCGAGGTTGACGATGGCGCGCACGTTCTCGACACCGTGCGCGTGTTGGGTGATGCCCATCGACCAGACCACGACCGCCGAGCGGGCCGCGCCGTAGGTCTGCGCGAAGCGCTCCATGTCGGCGCGTGGCACACCCGACGCCCGTTCGAGATCGGTCGTCGATTCGTGTTCGAGCTCTTCGAGGAGCGCGTCGAACCCCGTCGTGTGCGCGGTCACGAACGCCCGGTCGATCGTCCCGGCGGCGAGCATCGCCTTCAGCACGCCGTTGACGAACGCGATGTCGCCGCCGGTGTGCACGCCGTAGAACTCGTCGCCGATCTTCGTGCCGAAGACCGCGCTCTCGACGTTGGACGGCACCCAGTAACGCTCGAGCCCCGGCTCGCGCAACGGGTTGACGACGACGACCTTCGCCCCCGCGCTTCTTCGCGAGGTACAGGTACTTCATGAAGACGGGTTGGGCGTTCGCGACGTCGGAACCGAAAAGCACGATCAGGTCGCTCCCGATGACATCGGTGTACGAACACGTCGTGGCCCCGACACCGAGCGTTTCCTTCAGCGCGATCGTCGACGGCGCATGGCACACCCGCGCCGCGTTGTCGACATTGTTGGTGCCCATGTAGCGGGCGGCTTTCTGCGCGGCGTAGTACACCTCGTTGGTGATGCCGCGCGCGGTCATGTAGATACCGAGGCGGTCCGGGCCGACGGCGCGGATCCGGTCCGCGACGAGGTCGAGGGCCTCGTCCCAGCTGATGCGGGTGAACCCGCGGTCGCCGGTACGCCGCACCATCGGGTACGCGAGCCGGCCGAGCTCGCGCAACTCGCGGCCGTTCAGCTTCTGCAGCGCCTTGACGTCGCGCAGTTCGCTGTCAGCGATCGCGCGAGCGGTATTGACCTTCAGCAGTTCCAGGCGGGTCGTGCACAGATGCACACCGGTGATCGTCCAGTCGTGGAACCCCGCCACGCCGAGCGCGCACCCGTCGCACACGCCCTTGCGCAGGATGCGCCACGCCCACGGCAGGCTGCGCTTGTTGTCCCACACGGTCTTGGCGATGTCGCGATAGTGACGGGGCTTCTGCTCCCCCACGCCGTTGGGCCGAAACCCCACCCAGAGGTCGCGCCGCAGTTTCCGGGGCGCTTTGACGCGCCCGGCTTTCCTAGTTTTCGACACGAAGTCGCTCAGGATGCGTGTAGACGTTGAACCGGTCGTCGCGCAGGAACCCGATCACGGTCTGGCCGAATTCGCGAGCCGCGCTCACGGCCAGGCTCGACGGCGCGGAGACGGCACACAACACGGGCAGTCCCGCGACGGCGGCCTTCTGCACGAGCTCGAACGACATCCGGCCCGAGACGAGCAACACTTGGTCGGCGAGTGGCAGCGCGCGTTCGAGCAGCGCGTGACCGACGAGCTTGTCGAGTGCGTTGTGGCGGCCTACGTCTTCGCGCGACGCGAGCAGGGTCCCGCTCGCGTCGAACCGCGCCGCGGCGTGGAGCCCACCGGTCTCGTCGAACACGCGTTGGTGCTCGGCCAGCGTCGCCGGCAGCGACCGCACGACGGACGCGGCGATCGTGGGCCCGGAGCCGACGGGATCGCAGCGGACGGCCAGTTCGTCGAGGGCTGCCTTTCCGCAGATACCGCACGACGAGTTGGAGAGGAACCGGCGCGCCGTCACTTCGAGCGCGACGCGCCGCCGCAGGCGCACGGTGACCACGTTGTACTGCTGCTCCCCGTCGCCGCCGAGGCAGTACGCGATCGTGTCGAGTTCGTCGGGACCGGAGATCACGCCTTCGGTCAGCAGGAATCCGGCCGCCAGTTCGAAGTCGTTCCCCGGAGTACGCATGGTGACCGCGAGCGGCACCGGTTCTTCGCCCGGACCGTGAACGCGGATCTCCATTGGTTCCTCGGTGACGAGACCGTCGGGCCGTTCCCGGGCACCTTCGGTGTCGACCGCGAGGACGTGGGTGCGCGTGACGGCCCGCCGCACCGGGGTCGCGGGAATCGTCACAAGCCGAGGCTAGCGAGGTCGTCGGGCGTATCAATGTCCCGGAATGCGTGCTCGGGCGCGACGGCGCGCCACGCCGACTCGGGAATGTGCTCACAGGTCGCGTCGAGGACCGACCGCAACGAATACCCGCCCGCGCGCACGACCACCAGCGCCTCGTCGAGCGCAGCCGCGCTCATGCGGCAACACGCGTACTGGAAGTTCCCGTCGGCGACCGGCACGACACTCCCGTCACCGGGCCAGTTCGCGATCAGTTCCAGCAACGGCACCTCGACGAACGGCATGTCGCAGGCGAGGAGCAGGACCGGTCCGGTCACGCCGAGGAGTTCCACCGCGGCCAGCACACCGGCGAGCGGTCCCGCACCCGGTGGATCTTCCTGCACGGCGACGAGTCCCGACACTCCGGGACCGGCCTCGACCACCGGGTCGCAGACCGCGGCCAGGACCCGAGCGGCGCGCGCGGCCAACGTCTCGCCGTGGAAGACCAAGGTCGACTTGTCGCGGCCGAGGCGGCGGCTGGCACCGCCGGTGAGGAGCACCCCCGGGTAGGACATCTCCTGATGGTCGCGCGACGCTTGCCTCCATGCCTGCCCTCGACCTCACGTCCTGCCGGGACTATGTAGCTGCCGCCCGGGTCGGCCGCCTCGCGACGGTCACCCCGGCCGGTCACCCGCACGCCGTTCCCGTGTGCTTCGCAGTGGTGGGCGACACGATCGTGAGCGCGATCGACGGCAAACCGAAGTCGACGACCCGCCTCCGGCGAATCGACAACCTGCGGACCCATCCCGACGCCGCGTTGCTCGTCGACTACTACGACGACGACTGGTCGCAGTTGTGGTGGGTTCGCATCGACGCCCACGTCGACATCGTCACCGAGCACAACGCAGGACTGGACGCGCTCACCGAGAAGTACGCGCAGTATGGCGATGCGGCGCCCGGCGGCCCGTTCCTCGTCCTGCACCCGGACCGCTGGACGGGCTGGACCTACGCGCGCAAGGAGTAGCCGGTCACGAGCCACCCGGCCGACCGCCGTTCGAGCAGCACGCTGTTCCGGATACTGCCCTCGTTCGTCACGACCATGGTCACGACGACGGCGGTGTCGTTCGCCTGCACGACTTCGTCGACCGTCACCGTCGCGTGCAACCGGCGCTCGTCGGTCGTGGTCGCGTACGCCGCCCGTTTGGCGGCGACGAACCCGTCACGCTTGAGGTTGTCGCGCAGTTCATCACCCGAGAGGTCGTACAGCAGGTCGAAGTCGAGCCGGTCCCACGCGTTCTCGTACGCGATCGCGACGTCGCCCGGTCCCGGGCCCGGCTCACGTGCGAACGCGACCCACAGAATGAACAGGAGCACCAGGACGATGACGACCGCGACGACCAGGGCCACCTCAGTCGCCGAACGCGTCGATCGCAGTTGCGAGGTCGAAGTCGAGGCGGGTCAAGCCGCCCGCGTCGTGGGTCGTGAGCGCGACGCGGACCTTCCGCCACCGGATGTCGAGGTCCGGGTGATGGTCGGCCTTCTCGGCGAGGAACCCGATGTGCACGACGAACGCGATCGCATCGGGGAACGACCGCAGTTCGTACGTCTTGTCGATCTCGTCACCGGTTCGCGCCCAGCCCGGCCGGGCCGCGAGGGCGGCATCCACGTCGGCGTCGGAGAGCAGCGACCGGTCGACCACGGCACTATTCAACCGCGCCCCGCCGGGTGAGTCAGACTCGGCTCGTGGAACTCCCCGAAGAGCCGTCCCCGCCCGGCGTCGAACTCGACCGGGAGCACGGCCTCACGGTGCAATGGGACGACGGCACCGAGGACCACTTCGAACTCGAGGAGTTGCGGATCAACTGTCCGTGCGCCGAGTGCCGCGGCGCACGGGACCAGGGCCGCCCCGCGTGGCCGGGGCCATCTGCTCCTCAGCCGCTGCGCGCCCTGAACGCGGAGTTGGTCGGCGCCTTCGGCATCACGATCGCCTGGAACGACGGCCACGCGACCGGAATCTTCGCGTGGGGCCTGCTCCGCGCCTGGCGCCAAACCGACTGACCCGCCCCGAAATTACGCGGGCTGCTTCCACTGGAAGCGGCGGTGCACCAGCGCGCGCACCACTTCGCCGGGCTGCGGGCGGGCGAAGTAGTAGCCCTGCCCCAGGTCACAGCCGAGCGAACGCAGCTCCGAGAGCTGACGCGGCGTCTCGACGCCTTCGGCAGTGACGCTCAGACCGAGCGCATGGCCGAGGCTCACCACCGCCGCGACGATTGCGTCGTCTTCCTCGCTCTCACCGAGGCCGTCGACGAAGGATCGGTCGATCTTCAGAGAATGGATCGGCAACGCCTTGAGATAGGCGAGCGCCGTCTGGCCGGTGCCGAAGTCGTCGACGGCGATCTGCACTCCGAGTTCGCACAGCCCGGTCAAGACACCGCCGATGCGCTCGGTGTCGTGCACGAGCACCCGCTCCGTGATCTCCAGGACCAGCGACTCGGCCGGGAGACCCGACTCGGCCAGCGCGTGTTCCACCGTGTTGACGAACTCGGGGACGAGCTGACGGGCCGCGACGTTGACCGCGACCACGAGTGGGGTCTCGTACTCCGATTCCGTGGCCCAACGCGACGCCTGCGCGCACGACTCGTGAAGTACCCATGAGCCGATCGGAACGATGAGACCGGTGTCTTCGGCGACGCCGAGGAACGCATCGGGACTGAGCAGGCCCCGCTCGGGGTGCTCCCAGCGCAGTAACGCCTCGAACCCGATGACTTCGGACTGGTCGAAGCGCACGAGCGGTTGGTAGTGCACGCGCAGTTCGTGGCGGCCGAGCGCGAGCCGCAGATCACGCTCGACTTCGAGCCGTTCCACCGCACGAGCGCGCATGGGCTCGTCGAATACCTCGATCGAGGCGCGGCCGCGGCTCTTCGCGTACGACACGGCGGCATCGGCGTCACGCATCAACCGGTCCGGACGATCGTCGGCTCCGTTCGACAGCGCGATACCGATGCTGGCCGTGAGGAACACATCGCCGGCGTCGAGGGCAAAGGGATCGTCGAAGACGCGTTGCACGCGTTCGGCGACGGCGCGAACCTCTTCGATCGTCGTGATGCCGTTGCAGACAATCGCCAGCTCGTCACCGCCGAAGCGGGCGATGCTGTCGCCGGCGCGCAGGGCGCGTTCGATCCGGCGGGCGACGACAGTCAACAGCGCGTCGCCGGCGTCGTGGCCGAGGCTGTCGTTCACTATTTCGAAGTCGTCGAGGTCGATGAACACCAGACCCACGAGCGACCCGCCGCGGGTACGCACGAGCGAGTCGGCGAGTGTCTCGACAAGCTTGACGCGATTCGGAAGGTTGGTCAGCGGGTCGTGACGCGTGTGATACGCGAGCGCCGCCTCGACGCGCTTCTGCTCGGTCACGTCGCGCGCAATGCCGATCACGTGTGTACACACCCCGGCCGCGTCGAACAGGGGCGAGCAGTCGACCGCGAGAGTGCGGCGGCCGCCGTTGGCATCCGTCTCGAACCCGACTGCAGATCGGTCGACGACAGCACGCTTGAAATGCTCGACGTACGCGGCCAGCGTCGCGTCCGGGAGCACAGCGGGGGCCGGTCCGCCGAACCGCTGGTCCGCGGGCCATCCGATGACGTCGAGATAGGACCGGTTGGCGACCACGAACTCGAAACCGTCGTCGCCGACAGTGACGGCAAACGCGGGCTGCGGCAGATGTTCGAGAATTTCGAGCCGCGCGTCCATCCCAGGTAGATCGGCACTCGAAACAGAGACCTGAACGGCGGGACCCGAAGCGCGGCCGTCGAACGGCCTCCGGGTACTGTGACCCCCATGAGCTGCCCGACCTGCGGGGCACTGGTTCCCGAGGGGGCCCGGTTCTGTCCGGAGTGTGGACAGCGGCTCGTCATTGCGCCCGAGGAGCGGCGCCTCGTCACGGTGGTGATGGCCGACCTCGTGGGATTCACGACGTTGTCCGAATTCGCGGACCCTGAGCAGGTCAAGCGCGTCGTCGACGAATGCTTCGACCGCCTCGTCACCGACATCACCGCGTTCGGCGGAAGGCTCGACAAGATCGTCGGCGACGAGTTGGTCGCGCTGTTCGGTGCGCCCGTCGCGCACGAGGACGACGCCGAACGGGCGGTCCGGGCGGCGCTCAGAATGCAGGAAACGCTCACGCGGGTCGAGGGCGTTGCCGAGACGCCGCTGCGCATCCGAGTCGGCGTCAACACCGGCGAAGTCCTCGTCGGGGCCATGCGCGCCGGGGGCGAGTCCACGGTGATGGGTGACGTCGTGAACACTGCGCACCGGCTGCAAACCCTGGCCGCGCCCGGCGAGGTCGTCGTCGGCGCCGGCACCTACGCCGCCACCCGGGACGCCATCGAATACGAACCGCTCGGGCTGCACGCGGTCAAAGGGCGTGACGAACCGGTGGACGCATACCGCGCGCTCCAGGCACTCACCCTGCCCGGCCGGCGCCGCGAGCGGGGCCGCACGCCCCTGGTCGGACGCGACGCCGAGGTCGCCGCCCTCCGCCACGCACTCCACATGGCAGCCCGACGGCGGCGGGCGCTGCTCGTGTTCCTGTACGGCGACGCCGGCGTAGGCAAGAGCCGCCTCGCCGACGAACTGGCCGACATCGCCCGCAACGAACTCGGCGCGCGGGTGCTGTCCGGACAATGTGTCCCGTACGGCGACACGAACGAATACGGACCCGTGGCCGAGGCGTTACGACACGCATGCGGTATCGACGGTCTCACCGTTGCCGAAGCACGCGTCAAGGTCGCGGAAGCGGTGACCAACGCGCTCGGCGCCGGCGACGAACGTGAAATCGAGCGGCTGACCGAAGGGTTGCTCTACGTCACCGAGGGCGTCACCCGCCCCGGGGTGGACCCGAGCCGAGAGCGCGACGAAGGCATGCGGGCCACGCTCGCGTTCCTCGAAGCGCTCGCGTCGAAGGCGCCGCTCGTGCTCGCGCTCTCCGACATGCACCTGGCGCACGAAACCGTGTTCGAGGTCGCCGACCGGCTCCTCGGACGGCTTTCGCAGCTCCCGTTCGTCATCGTCGGCTCGGCCCGCACCGGCCACGAACACTGGGTCCCCGACCCGGGCCGATACAGCGCGCTCGTGCTCCAACTCGACCCGCTCGACGTCGACGCGACAACCCAACTCGTGCAGGCCCTGTTCGAAGGGTGCGCCGACGACGAACTCGTGGCCATGCTGCGCGACCGCAGCGGCGGCAACCCGTTCTTCGTCGAAGAGCTCGCGGCGTTCGTGCGCGAGTCGACACAGGCGCACGGGCGCATCGGGCCCGGCGAACTCGGCGTGACCGAACTCCCCGCGACACTGCACGGCCTCGTTGCGGCCCGGCTCGACACACTCGAACCCGCGGAACGATCCCTCTTGCAAGACTGTGCCGTGGTCGGTGGGTCGGGCCCGGCGTCGGCCGCGACCGCGCTTTCCGCCCGCGACGACGCGGCCCGCCTGTTGGAGCGTCTGGCCGAACGTGACCTCCTCCTGGTCGACGGCGACGAGTTCCACTTCAAGTCGGAGCTCATCCGCGAAGTCGCGTACGGAACCCTGACGAAAGCCGAGCGCGCCCGCCGCCACGCGATGCTGGCAACGCTGTTGTCCGATCGGGGCGAGGTAACGCTCGACCAGGTCGCGCACCACCTGGCGACCGCCGCCGAACTGGTCGACGAGGTCGGCCCGGCCTTCGGCGTTCCGCCCGACGTACGCGAGCGCGCCATCGCGGCGTTGCTCCAGGCGGGCCGGCGCGCCGAGGAAGTCGAAACCTGGCTCGTGTCGGGCCGGCAGTTCGACCGGGCTCTCGCGCTCATGCCCGCCGACGGCCCGCAGCGTTGGCCCGCGATGCTCGGACGGGCGCGCGCCCGCATCGCGCGTCGCGCGCTCCAAGACGGCGCCGAAGACGCGCTCCTCGTGCTCGAGGAGGCCCGCGCGGCCGAAGATGTCCGCACCGAGGCGGCCGCGCTCAACCTCCTCGGCGAAGTCCACGTCGCAACCGGCAACTACGACGAAGCCGAGTCGGTCCTCGGCGAGGCCGTGCAACGCTGGCGGGAAGTCGGCGAAGTTTCCGGCGTTGCCAACTCGCTCCGCGGGCTCGGCATCGCGCACCTGTTCCGCGGCGAGACCGCCGAAGCGGGCCGGCTCATCTCCGACGCGCTCGCGTCCTACCGTTCCGTCGGAGACCGCCGCGGCGAAGCGTGGGCGCTCCAGAACCTCGCGTGGATCTCTTTCACGCGCGGCGAAAGCGCCGACGCCGAAGTGCGGCTCCAGCAGTCGGCGGAACTGTTCGGCGAACTCGGCGACTGGGGCGGCCTCGGGTGGGCGTTCGGCCTTCTCGCGTTCGTCCGGTACAACCAGGGCAAGCTCGACGAAGCCGCCGAACTGGCCGAGCAGATCGTCGAGGAAGCCAACGAGACGGGCAACACGTGGGCCGTCGGCATGATGAACGTTTTGCTCGCCGACATCGCGCTGTGGAGCGGCCGTTCCGAAGAAGCGACGAAGCGCGGCCGCGAGGCCATGGCCCTGTTCCAGGAGATCGGCGACGGGTGGGGCGAGGTGCAGGCGACGATTCCCGTCCTACGCGGGCTCGCCGAACTGGCGCGGGTCGACGAGTACCACTCGTGCCTCAAGCGGTTCCGCGAAGTCGCGTACGCACTCCCCGACGAAGGTATGCGCCGTATCCCCGACCTGCTCGACGCGAACGTGATGCTGCAACGGGGCGACGTCACAGGCGCACGCACGATCCTCGACGCGCACGAGCTCCCAGCGGAGGAACGCGTCGGCTGGGACGACCTTGCAGGCGCGATCGGGCTGGCGTCACTCCAGAGCGGGAACGTCGACGACGCACTCGCGATGCTCGAGACTTCCTACGGCGGCGCGGAACACGACGGGCCCGCGCTGGCACTAGGGAGCCGGCTGGCGTTGACGTACGCCGCGGCGCAGCGCCCGGACGACGCGCTGCGCGTCGTCGGCGAGATCAACGCCCGCCGCGGTGGTACCTACAGTGACCGCATGTTCGCGCTCTGGGCCGAGAGCGCAGCCCGTTTCCAGCTCGACGACGGCGACGCGCGGGCGCCCGTCGACGCGGCGCATGCGATCGCGACCGGTACCGACGCGCCCCTCGAACACGCAATCGCGGCCCTCGCCCGGGCCCACGTCCTCGAAGCGCTCGCTACCGCGGACGCCGAGGAAATCCGTCTCGACGCGAGCCGGCAGCTCGACGCGTTGGGTCTCAGCGCCGAGGGCTGGTCACGTGTGTTTGACCTGGCGCTGACGCGATAGCGCGAATACCGCCAGCCCGAACCCGCCGAACGCCAAGCCGACCGCGGACGCCGCCCACACCCAGATCTGTAGCTGCGAACTCGGTTCGGGTTCACCGTTCATCACGTAGTCGAGCGCGCTCAGCGCCCAGATCGCGACGTAGTTCACGAACAGCAAGCTGCCGATCACGGGCAGGTGCCGGTCGGACGGCCGCCCGAGCCGCAGAGCGGAGAACTTGACCGCCAGGACCACGAACAGCGTGCCGCCGAGGATCGAGTGCAACAGCACCCGCGTCGGCGATGTCGGTCCGGCGAGTCCGAACAGGCACGTGTACGCGAGCATCACCGACAGCACCAGGAGGAGCCGTCCACTCCAGCGGTGGATCCGCGCGGCAGTTGCCTCGCTCAACGGCAACCCACCGGCGCCCCACACGCGGGCAGCGGTCGCGACCTGGAAGCCGGCGAGGCCGATCACCAACGCCGCGAACGCCGTCTTCCACGCGAGCAGGTTCTCGTTGGTGACGTCGAGGAGGAACTGTTCGATATCCATGCCGCTACCCCGAAACCTCGAGAGTCCCCGTCATGTTCGGGTGAATCTCGCAGTGGTACGTGACCGTTGCGTCGACGGCGATTTCGTACGTCTGGCCGGGTGACAACACGCCCGAGTCGAACGAACCGTCGTCGGCGGTCACCGTGTGGTCGGCGACGTCTTGGTTCTCGAAGGCGACCGCGACACCCGCGTCGGTGGGAAGCCGGGTCGGGCCGAACGCGAAGTTGTCCAGGACGACGGTGCCGGAGCCGCCCTCGGGCGTGTCGCCGTTCTTGTAGGCGACACGGATGGGCGTGAAGATCGCGGTGCCGACGAACAGCGCGACGACGACGTACCACACTCCCCGATACCGCGTGGGCTCGGAGCGGGCGGGCGTCGTCGTCGGCTGTTCGTCGCTCATCGTGCGGCGGCTACGCGGTGACGATGTCCGACTGGAGTGGACCGAGAATCGCGAGGAGTTCGCCCTTCTCCTGTTCCGGCACACCGGCGCCGTCGAGCGACGCGACGAGGTCTTCGACCAGCGCGTTGAACTCGACCACGGTGACGTTCATGCCCGCGTGGGCCGCGACCATGTCCCGGCCCGTATATACCTCGGGTCCGCCCGTCGCGGATCCGACCTGCTCGATGAGCAGGACCTTCAACCGGTCGAGGTCGGTGTTCGCGAAGAACGCGTTGATGCGATCGTCGGGCACGACCTGGTTGTCGACGAAGTCGGTGATGACCGCGGTGACTGCGGCGTTGCCACCGAGCCGTGTGTACAACGATTCGGCGTCGGCCGCCACCGTGGTATCGGACGTCGGGGCGTCCGTGTCGGACGTCGCGGCATCGTCGTCGTCGTCGCCGCCGCAACCCACGACCGTGAGCAGCCCGCCGAAGACGACAACACCCGCGGCGGCGCGCCCTCCGTTTCCAATGAACCGCCGGCGGCTCAGCAGCCGGCGGGTCTCTGGGTGAAGGTCATCCCAGTTGAAGTCAGTGTCTGACATGCACGCTCCCCTAGTTCGGACGAGAGACGGATCCCGACCTATTCGGTGCACCGCCCCGGGCGGATCAATCATTCACCCCGACGCGTCCGAATCGGTGGATCCGGTAACCCCAGCCAGTTGGGCCAGGACGGCGTCGCAGGCCCGGCCGTCGGCGAACGTAGGCACGTCACCAGGCACGTCGCGGCCGAGCACCGCATCGCGCACGACGACGGCCCAGTGCTGCATGGCGAGATGATGCCGCTCGGCGTGAACACCGTGCGTGACTTCCACGCGGGACTCCTCGCGCGTTCCGTCGCCGCGGGTGAGGGTGACCCGCTCGTCAGCGACGAGTTCGAATACGCCCTCGTCGCCCGTGACGACCAACCGGGGCGCGATATTGGCGAGCGCGGCGTAGCTACTGTCGATCGCGACGGTAACGCCGTGTTCGAGTTCGAGCGACGCGGTGAGCCCGTCTTCGGCGGTGCACGTGTGCATCACGCCGTCGCCGTCCGGGCGCTCGCCGATGTCGGTCCGCGGGAACCCGACGGCTTCGACGACCTCCCCGAAGCAAAAGCGCAGCGTGTCGACGGCATGAGACCCCCAGGCGCCGATCCAGCCACCCCCCAGTGATCGATCGAACAACCAGCCGTACGGTCGCATCGGGACGCGAGTACCCGCGCTGAGATGCACCCACGACACGTGCTCGACGCGTCCGAGGTCGCCCCGCGCGACGATGTCGCGCAGCAGTCGCCGGGCCGGGTGGTACCGAAATTCGAAGTTGACGAGGTGCACCACACCCGCAGCGTCGGCCTCGGCCTCGAGCTCCGACGCTTCGGCCGGCGACATCGCGAACGGTTTGTCACACAGCACGGCCTTGCCGTGTTCGAGCGCGAGCCGCACGTGACGCGCGTGCAGGTACGGCGGCGAGTGAACGCTGACGAGGTCGACATCGGAGCGCGCGACGAGTTCGGCGACCGGCTTGTCGTCACGGGCCGAGACGACATCGACGACCTCACATCCGTCGGTCGCCGCGAAGACCGGGGCGACGACACGTCCGCCGAACCCCGTGCCGACGACGCCAATTCCGAGTGGGAAGGTCATGGGTCGAGTAACGATGCCGAATCCTGATCGAGGTACATCGTGGCGTGGCCTTGTTCGCGCAGGATCGACGCGGGGCACTCCGTCGTGATCGGACCGTAGAGCGCATCGTGCACCGGTCGGGCTTTGCGGGCTTCCGGAACGATGGCGAGGACGCGTGCCGCGCGCAGGAGTGCCGGGATCGTCACGGTGATCGCGTGGGTGGGAACGTCGTCGACGTTGGCGAAGTGACCTTCGCCCACCTGTTGGCGGCGCGATGCGTGTTCGAGCGCGATCACCTTGACCGCCCGGGGGTCGGCGAAGTCGGCGACCGCAGGGTCGTTGAACGCGAGGTGCCCGTTCTCGCCGATTCCGAGGCAGCACAGGTCGAGCGGGTGGGTCTGCAGCAGCGCCTCGTAGCGATCGGCCTCGGCTTCGGGGTCGCCCCGGTCGCCCGACAGGTAGTGGAACGCGCGCACCGGCACCTGCGCCGCGAAGCGTTCGCGCATGTAGTGCTGGAAACTCGCGGGGTGGGCGGCGGCGACACCGACGTACTCGTCCATGTGGAATGCGGTGACGCGTGTCCAGTCGACGTCGGCCCGGCGCACGAGGTCGGCGAGAAACGCGATCTGCGAGTTGCCCGTCGCGAGCATCACGTTGGCATCGCCACGCCCGCTGATCGCGGCGGTGATCGCCACCGCAGCCGCGTCGGTTGCGGCGCGCGCGAGTGCGGGCAGGTCGTCGAAGACCCGCACCTCGAGTGCGTCGACCGCGAAGGTGCGGGTCATGCGAACTGCGGGAGCCAGGACTTGGTCGCGGCCAGCATTTCGTCCGTCATCTGCGCGAGCCGGTCGAAGTCGATCCGACCGGCAAGGGGGTCGAGCAACATGGCCTCGACGACCCGGTCGCGATCACCGGTCAGTGCGGCTTCGACGGTCGTCTCCTGCGATGCCACGATGCGTCGCAGCCATTCGGCAAGCACGGGCGGCGCCGTCGCGTTGTCGCGGCCGCGTACGCCGCTCGCGTCGGCGACGCAGATTGCCTCGACCACAGCGTCGAGCGGCAGGTCGGGGCACTGCCCGTGGTTCGGGACGTTGAGCGGCAGGTTGCGCGGCCGGTTGCGCTCGAAGGAATCGATGATGGGCGCGACCATCTCGCCCGACGGCACCTGCGGAACTTCGCTCGCCGCTCGTTGCTCGGAGAACACAGCCTTGTAGAAGTCGAGCCACGTCTCTCGTTCGGCAATGCTCGTGAGCGCGACGCCCCAGCGGTCGCCCCACCCCGACTCCTCGGTGAGGAAGCCGGGGAAGAACTCCGCGAGGTGGCGGTCTCCCGCGGCCGGGAGCACGCCGAACCGTTCGAACAACGCGAACTTCACCTGGTTGGCGGCGAGCATCTGGCCGACGCGTTCGTCGCCCGGGGGTTCGGCGAGTAGCTGCCGCAACTGCGCAAACCCGTCGTCGCCGCCGACCGACATCTCGGTGACGATCGGGAAGTGGTTGACGCCGACGACGGTCAGATCGAAGTCGCGGAAGTCGGCACCGAGTAGTTGCGAGAGCGTGAACTGGGCGCCGGTCACCTCGTGGCACAGGCCGACGGTCTTCACCCGTGTTTCGCGCGTCACCGCCCGGCACAGCGTCGTCATCGGGTTGGTGAGGTTCAGGAGCCACGCGTCCGGACACACCTCGGCCATGTCGCGCGCGATGCCCAGGAGCACGGGGATGTTGCGCAACGCCCGCACGATGCCGCCGGGCCCGACACTGTCGCCCACCGCCTGGCGGATGCCGTAACGCTGCGGAATGTCGAGGTCGTGGCGCATGCTCTCGAAGCCACCGGTCGAAATCGTGACGACGACGTAGTCGGCGCCGCTCAGCGCCTCACGTTGGTCGGTCGTCGCCGACACGGTCATCGGGATGCCCTTCACACCGGCGAGATGCCGGACGAAGTCGACCATCTCCGGCAACGCACGCGCGTCGACGTCTTCGAGTACGACCTCGGCCTCGGCGAGCGAAGGCGTGTTGACCATGTCGATGAGGAGCTTGGGCACCCACTGGTAGCTCGCCCCGCCGACCACGACGATACGGGGCGCGCTCATCTCCGTCCTGGGAACTGCGGCAACCACCGAGCGGTCGCCTCGAGCAGTTCGTCGGTCATGGCGATGACGTCGTCGTAGGCGAGATGCCCGCACATCGGGTCGGTGATCATCGCGTCGTGCACTAGAGCGCGATCGCCGGTGAGCGCGGCTTCGACCGTGAGCTCCTGCGACGTGTGGACGCGCCGCAGCCACTCCCCCATCACCCCCGGAATGGCCGTCGTGTCGCGCCCGCGCACACCCGCACCGTCGACGGTGCCCATGACCTCGACGACCGCGCCGTCGGGCAGGCTCGTGACGTTGCGGGCATTCGGAATGTTGACTGGCAGGTTGCGCTCCCGCCCCGTCACGATGGCGTCGACGAGCGGCGCGACCAGTTCGCCGGACGGGAACCGCGGCACGTCGTCGCCGTCGCGCATTTCGTGGTAGCGCCCGATGTCGTCGTCCGCATCCGACTTGTGGGTCGCGAGCCCGTACACGTGCACTTTCCACGACCGGCCGAAGTCGTTCCGCGCGTGCACGAAGCCCGGCACGAACTCGGTCGAGTGGTGGTCTCCCGAGCACGGCAACACACCGAAGCGGTCGAACAACTCCATACGTACCGCGTTGTTCGCAAGCACGTCGCCCTTGGTCCAGTGGTCACCGCCGGACAGCTTCTCGTACGTCATCCGATCGGGAATTTCCATCCAGAGCCCCGAGGTTTGCCGACCGTCGACGTCGTCGAGCAGGTCGCGGAGTGGTTCGAACGCGTCCTTGCCCTTGACGGTGAGCTCGGTCGCCATCGGGAAGTGATTCACGCCGCCGAGCACGGCGTCGATGTCGTTCATGCCGCAGTCAAGCAGGAGCGAGAGCACGAACGATGTCGAGACGAACTCGTTGCACAACCCGACGGTCGGGACGTCGGTTTCGCGTGTCACCGACCGGCACAGCGCAGTGAGTGGATTGGTCACGTTCAACAGCAACGCGTTCGGCGCGACATCGGCAACGTCGCGGGCGATGTCGAGCAAGACCGGGATGCTGCGCAGCGCCCGGGTGATGCCGCCGGGCCCGACGCTGTCGCCGATCGGCTGCACGACGCCGTACCGCTCGGGGATCTCGAGGTCGTGTTGCATGCTGTCGAACCCGCCGACCGAGAACGCGGTGACGACGAAGTCGGCGTTGCGCAGCGCCGCGCGCCGGTCGGGCTCGGCGACAACCGACAACGGAATGCCGCGCCTCACGGCAAACGCGCGGCCGAGGTCGGCCATTGCCGCGGCCCGGGACTGGTCGACGTCGTGCAGCACCACCTCGGCACCCTGCAGCGACGGCGTGTTCGCGAAGTCGGTCAGCAGACTCGGCGCCCAGTGGTAACTCCCACCGCCGACAACCGTGATGCGAGGCACGGCCCGGAGACTATGTGTTCAGCGAGACCTCGACTTCGATCTCGACCGAGCTCCCACGCGGGAGGGCCGACACGCCGATCGCGGATCGGCTGTGGCGACCCGCGTCGCCGAGCACCTCGACGAGACACCGGCTCGCGCCGTCGACGACCGCCGGCTGCTCGGCGAACCCGGGTTCACAGGCGACGAATCCGATCACGGTGAGCACCCGAACGATGCGGTCGAGCGACCCGAGTTCGGCGCGCAGCACCGAGAGCGCGTTGAGCGCGCACCAGCGCGCCGCGATCGCGCCCTGCCTGACGTCGACCGTGGCACCGAGCCGGCCGGGGAACACCAGCTGTCCGTCGGCGGCGCGCGGCAACTGACCCGAGGTACGCGCTCGGCCGCCGTGGACGACGACGGCATCGAGCGGGTCGTGCGGCGGGAACGGCCCGGGCAACTCGATGCCCAGCGTGGTGAGCCGTACATCGATCACTGTGGCTCCCTCGCGGCGCCGAGAGCCCAGGCGAGCCCACCGCCGAGGTGGCGCAGGTACGTCGGCGACTCCCACGCGCTCGGGAAGTGCCCGAGGCTCGTCGAGAACACACGTCCGGCGCCTTCTTCGAAGCACCATGCGAGCGGGTAGCCGAACGACGGTGGGTGCGCGCCCGGAACGGTGAGGTCGAGTTCGCCGTCGCGCACACGCAACAGCACCCGCGCGTCTTTGCGCAGGTCGCGGAATTGGTAGACCTCGTCGTGCCAGCTCCACTCGGCGCCGAGGTGCGCGCACGCCGGGTGCGTTGCGTCGCACACCTCGGCCGCGAACGTCTGCGTCCAGGGATGCCCGTCGAAGCGGGCACCCACGACCGCGCCGTAGTCGTCCCACGCGTAACACGAGTCGGTTGCGGAGTGCACCGCGACGACCGCAAGATTGCCGGCGCGGAGCCCGGCAAGGATCGCGAGCCGCTGCGCGACGTTCCACGGCGTTTCGCCGATCGTGAAGAGGACCAACGCCCGCGTGCGGCTCCACTCTTCGTCTTCGATGGCGCGTACGTCGTCGACCCGCACCGGTTCGAGTGCGTTCAGTTCGGCGAGTTGGGCGACGGCGATCGCCGCCTGTTCGAGCACGCCGTGCACGCCCGCGGGCCCGTCGCGATACGGCGCGACCTGGCTCACGAAGAGCAGTTGCTCATCCACCGAACGGCCCCTTCACAGGACCGAGAAGTATCCTGCGGGGAGGACCCGAAGGTGAGGCGGGGGTACCTTCCCTTGGCATGCTTCGATTCGCTGCCGTCGCCGCGCGTGACCTCGAAGGTCGCCACGTCCTCCTCCCCGACGCGTTCGCGGGTGAGCACAACCTGGTGCTGGTCGCGTTCAAGCGTTCGCAGCAAGCGGCTGTCGACACCTGGGTGGAGTGGTGGCAGTCGGTCGCGCCCGAGCATCCGGGTCTGGGGTGCTACGAGGTGCCGGTCATACCGACGCGCTGGTCGCCGGCTCGCGGGTTCATCGACGGCGGCATGGCGCGCGCCGTGCCTGCCGACGCGCGCCGACGAACCCTCACGGTCTACTCCGACGTTCGGCGAGTCGCCGACGGGCTCGAGATCCCCGAGACCAACGAGGTGACGGCATTGCTCGTCGGCCGAGACGGCTGGGTGCGCGAGCGCGCCGTCGGTCCCGTGAGCCCGGCCTCGGTCGCCCGCGTTCTGCGCGCCCTCACGGTGGACGGCCCGTCTCCGCGCGACGACACCGAACCGGACGTGGAGCAGTTCGCGTTCGAGTTCGACTCGCGCTTCCGCCCCTTGTTGGCCTCGCTCGGCGTGACCTCCGGCACGGCACACGTCACGCTCACGCGCGATCGGATGATCGTGCGGTTCGGACCTTGGTCATGTGAGACCGAACTCGCGAACGTGCAACAGGTCTGCACGACCGGTCCGTACCGGTGGTACCGCGCGATCGGCGCGCGCGGATCCTTCGCCGACCGGGGCGTCACGTTCGGAACGACGATTGCGGGCGGCGTCTGCGCGTTGCTTCGGGATCCGGTCCCCGGCCTGACCCCGTTCGCATCGGTTCGGCATCCTGGTATCACCGTCACCGTCGCCGACCGCGACCGCTTCGCCGCGTCGTTGCGCCGCCGGACGGTCGACGAGATCGCCGACGACCCGCCCCAATGACTGCGTCAAGAAGCTCGCGTGTTCCCGCGTCGAGAGGTTGCCGCCGCCGAGCGAATCAGTCGTCGGTTTCGATCGCCATGACGTCGGCCAGGCCCGAGATGCGGAGCACCCGAGCCACGTGGGCCGGTGCGTGCTCGACCCGCACCGCCTTCGACTTCCCGTTGGCCGCGGCCGCGGCGTCGAACAGGCAATGCACGCCCGTCGAGTCGAGATAGGACACGTTGCCGAGATCGACCACGACAACGGATACCGCACGGGCGATCGCGCCCAGCACGGCGTCGCGAAGCGCCGGCGCGGTCGAGAGGTCGACCTCTCCCGCGACGACGACGCGAATGTCGTCACCGCGCGCTTCCGCGCGCACGGCAAACGTCGGCCCTCCCGCAGCAATCACAACACGAATCTCCAAACAGCAACCGGTACCCGCGAGGGTCGCGCTGTAACCCCTGGGGCGCAAGTGACGATTGCGCGCGTCACCCGCAGGGGTGATATCCGGCTCCGGTGTCGCGACACCAAGAACCCGGCTACGTTCCCGCGCGCAATGCATCGACGGGCTCCATGCGCGCGGCCCGAATCGCGGGATACGCGCCCGAGACGAGACCGATCGCGGCACCCACCACCGGTGCCGCGAGCGGAACGATGGGGTCCAATACCGGCGTCCAGGACTCGTGCGCGGCGACCGCGACGACGACCAGCGTGCCGATGGCGGCGCCGAGAATCCCGCCCAGCGCACCCATTGCCGAACTCTCCAGCAGGAACTGTTGCGCGACATGCCGGCGGGACGCGCCCAGTGCCCGGCGCAGCCCGATCTCGCCGGTGCGTTCGATGACGGACACGAGCGTCACGTTCGCGATTCCGATCGCGCCGACGACCAACGCGACCCCGCCGAGCAGGATGAACAACAGGTTGACGTCGCTCTGTACCGCGTCGCGGACTCGTTTCGGTTCGGGCGGGAACACGACCTTGAGGGCGCGGGGATTGTCGGGTCGGAGCGCGTTCGGGATCTGCCTGCTGATGAGCGCCGTCGCGCCGATCTGGGTCTCGATCACGGCTCGTTCCGGGCTCGCGAGTCGGAACTCGCGCACGGCCGTGCCTTCGGGAATGATGACCGCACCGAGCAGATCGGGCTGGCGATCGACGCCGTCCAGGACCCCGATGACGAGATAGACGTTGTCTCCGATCGCGATCGCGGGCAGATGACCGACGTCCGTGATTCCGAGGCGGAGAGCCGCGGACGGCCCCAGAATCGCGACGAGATCACCCCGTTGCGAGTGACCGTCGTCGAAGAGGCGGCCGTTTCGCAACCGCGCGTGTACCGCCTCGAGCGCGCCGGGTGACGCCGACTCGACCGAAAGGTTGAACGCAGTTTGGCGGCCGGGATCGCTCACCCGGGAGGTGCGCACGAGCGCGTCGCCGACGTTGATCGTGCTCAGCGTGCCCGCCGCGGTGACGCCGTTGAGTCGCTCGAGGCGCGCCTCGGTGTCCCACGGCAGCGCGGTCGGCGCCCCACCCGGTGAGGGCGGCTTCGAGGTGACGACGATCTCGGTCGCGGCCAGTTCGTCGAAGCGGCCGACGATGCGATTCCCGGCCGTACGCGACAACCCGATCGTGGCAACGAGTGCGGCCAGACCGACGACGGTCCCGAGGACGGTCAGGGCGGTGCGGACGGGCCGGCTGAACAGACCCGCGACGGCCTCGTCGAGAAGGTCTCGACCACCGAGTCGGGGTGGCGCGATCAGATTCACGGTTGCTCCGTGAGGCGTCCGTCGACGATGCGAACCTGGCGCCCGGCCTCTTGGGCAACTTCGCGTTCGTGGGTGATCATCACGATCGTCAGCCCCCGCCGGTTGAGCTCGGCGAAGAGGTCGAGCATCGCCGTCGTCGTCGTGGAGTCGAGGTTGCCCGTGGGCTCGTCGCACAGCAGAAGTCGCGGCGACGCCATGAGGGCTCGGGCAATCGCAACCCGCTGTCGTTCTCCTCCCGAGAGTCGGGTGGGAAGGAAATCGCGACGGTGCGCGAGCCCCACCTCGGCGAGCGCCGCCGCGGCCCGGTCGCGCCTCCCCCGCCGCGGTTGCTTGCGGTAGATCTCCGAAACCATCACGTTTTCGATGACGGTGCGGCTCTCGAGGAGGTGATACGCCTGGAACACGAACCCCAGTCCTCGGCACCGCAGGCCCGCTCGCTCCCGGTCGTGCAGCGTGGCCACGTCGATGCCGGCGAACCGATACGAGCCCGTGGTAGCGGTGTCGAGGCAGCCGAGGATCGAAAGCAGCGTGGACTTGCCCGATCCCGATGGTCCGACGATCGCCAGCCACTCGCCCTCGTGGACGGTGAGGTCGACGCCGACGAGCGCGTGCACGGGCGGTTCGGTGCCGTACGTTCGGCCGAGCCCTGCCACTGCGATCAGCGGCGGACCGGCTTCGCTACGGAGCACTGGTC
The DNA here is from genome assembly GCA_031404355.1 of Actinomycetes bacterium. Lineage (GTDB taxonomy): Bacteria > Actinomycetota > Acidimicrobiia > IMCC26256 > PALSA-610 > JANNHK01. The sequence goes on along the minus strand of JANNHK010000386.1, from coordinate 884 downwards.
TCACTACTCGCGCTGGTGGCATCACTCGCGCCGGCGTCGGGCGGGCGCTGGTCGATGCCGACGACCACGAGATCGCCCGCGCGCAGCGTCCCGGAGACGGGCTCGACGGCAACGAATCCGTCCGCCGCCAGGCCGGGTTTCACGGTGACGAATGCGAGGGTCCCGCCGTTGTCGCGCTGGACTCTCGACGATCCGTCCGGAGCAAGCGCCACCGCGCTGATCGGCACCGCGAGCACGCTGCCACCCGTCGACTCGATTTCGAGCGTCAGTCGTACGGATGCACCCACGATCGTGGGCGGGGCGCCGTCCACGAGAATCTCGAAATACACGTGAAAGCCGTCGACGCCGTTCGTCCCCGGCGTCTCGGCCACGCGGGTGACGACGCCCGTCGCTTCGATGCCGAGGTCGGGTTCGTCGATCTGCACGAGCATTCCCGCCTCGACGAGCGCGACGTCTTCCAGCGGCAGTGATCCGTCGACCGCGACGACTGCGTCGGTCACGGTCATCACCGGCCCGCGCAATTCGACACCCGGTGTCGCGCTGACCTCGGCGACGCGCACGGGCGCGGCATGTACGAAGATCACCTCGTCGGCCGGGACCTGTATCCCCGCGCGCCGGCGGGCTTGGCCCAGGTCGACGCCGGTGACGCCCGCGACGGTTTCGCGCACACCGACGGCGACGCGCGCGTTGGCCAACGCCGTCTCGGCGGCACGCCGCGCCGCGTCGGCGGCGTCGGCGTCGGCCGCGGCGGACGCGGCGGCCGCGTACGCCTCGGCGACGAGTTGTCGCCCCGCGAGGCGGGTGGACTCGGTTGCGGCCTTGGCCGCCGCGAGTTCGGCTTGGGCAGCTGCAATCTCGCTCGCGGTCGGCGTGACTTCTGACGA
>JANNHK010000385.1:0-3240 GCA_031404355.1 Actinomycetes bacterium | reverse complement strand
ATCCTGTTCCTCCTCCCGCCGGGCGAAGCCCGTCGGGAACCCTCCTCCTTCCGATTCGCTGGCGCTCTTACCGACGGCGGCGCGCAAGCCCGAGCAACACCAGCAGCGACCACGCGGCCGAGCCCACCGGCGTGGGCGCGCTCGAACAGACGCAACCCTCGCTGTTCTGCCCATCGAGGCCGAAGTCGGGGGGCAGGGCGCCATCGTCGTCGACGCCGCTGCCGTCCGCCGAGCCGCCGTCCCCATCGTCGCTGCCGCCATCGCCCGCGTCGCCGGTGCCCGCGTCGCCGCCGTCAGCCGAGGCGCCGCCGTCACCCGAGTCGCCGCCGTCGTCGGCCGCCACGTCGCCGACGTTGACCGTGACCGTGTCGCTCATCGACACGTTGCCGGCCGCGTCGTAGGCCTCGACGTAGAACACGTAGGTGCCGGTCGGCACGTTGTTGACCGCCCAACCGTAGGGCGACGACGCGTCGGTCTCGATCTCTTCGTCGTTGTTGTAGAGGACGACCTGATCGATGTCGACGTCGTCGCTGGCCTCGACCACGATGTCGAAGCTCGCGCCCTCGTCGAAGCTCGCGCCGTCCTCGGGCGCCGTGATCGCGACGGTCGGCGACATCGTGTCGGGGGTCGACGCACCGAACAGGGTGAGCAGCTCGCGGTGCGAGTTCTGCTGGCCCTGCGATCCGCACTCGGCCGCGTGCTGGCCGCCGCACACGACCCCGCCGACGACGCCGATGCACTGGTCGGTGAACGACGGATCGCCGCCGGCGTTGTACGGGTTCATGACGTCGCCGGGCTCGTCGACGTGCTCGAGGCCGTACGAGTGGGCGACCTCCTGGCCGATCGTCGTCGCCTGCGTCGACGCGTCGAACTGATCGTTCGCGCTGTGGAACGCGTACACGATGTTGTTCGGCGTCTGCGAGTCGTCGCAGTCGAGCGGTGCGATGCCGAGCACGCCGCCGCCGAACGGGTTGGTCGGCCCCGTCATGCACATCGTGTAGTTGCCCGACCCGGGCCGCGAGTCGGTGATGATGACGTTGTACGGCTCCCAGTCCTCGCGCACCGCCTGCATCGTCGCGTCGCGCTTGGAGCCGTCGCCGTAGGCGGCGAAGCTACCGGCGAGCTGACCGATCTGCGTGGTGTTGGTGACGGAGTCGTCCCAGCCGTCGGAGAGCTGCTCGCCGTCGAAGTTGACGAAGATGCGGCCCTGCGACGCGGCCTGGGGTTCGTTCGGCGCGCGCAAGTGGGGCGCCCCCGCGGGCACCGGGATCGGCACGCCGCGCGATTGGCCGAGCGCCGGTGGACCGTCGTCGGCGGACGCGCCGACCGGTGCCAGCGCGACAGCGCCTGCGAGCAGCAGCCCGGCACGTGAGGGGTGGGCAGAAAGACCATGACGTGCTGGGGGGGGCAGTCGCATGGCGTACCTCGTCTCGGAAGTGGCCGCACGAGGGACTTCACCGTGAAGCCCCGACAGACCCGACCACGATCACACCATAGGAGTCGCCAAAGAATCTGACAAGTCGCATGCCCCGAAGTAGTTGTGCGCGATTGTTCACGTCGAGTGACCCGCGAGACGTGCGTCAGCGCTCGGCGTATGCGAGATAGCGCGGCTCACCGTTTGGGCGCCGCCACGAACTTCGCCACGAGCCCCGACGAGATCAGCAGGCGGTCGTCGCGGGTGATGAGGATCGCCTCGAGATCCGGCGTCGCCTCGACGAACGCCATACCGCGCTCGGGGCCCATCACCGCGATCGCGGTCGCGAACGCATCGGCATCGGTCGCGTTCGGGGCGACCGCGGTGATGCTCTTGCACGACTGCGCCTCGAGCAGGGGCTTGCCCGTCCGTGGATCGAGGATGTGGGCGTAGCGCTTGCCCTCGAACTCGAAGAAGCGCTCGTAGTCGCCCGACGTGACCACCGAGAGGTTCGAGCTCGGCAGCGCGCCGACGACGGCCTTCGCGTTCGGATCCTGGACGCCGACCATCCACGGCTTGCCACCCTTGGTGCCCGACACGTAGGTGTCGCCGCCGCCCTCGACGACATGGTGGTGGAAGCCGCGGGCCTTCAGCAGATCCGACGCGCGGTCGACCGCGTAGCCCTTGGCGATCGCGCCCAGGCCCACCTTCATGCCGGCGGTGACGAGGCGGCCGCTGCGGGCGGTGGGATCGAGCTCGATGCGGCGCCAGTCGACGAGCGGCAGGCGGGCCGCGACGTCGGCGTCGGCGGGCGGCTTCGATCCCGGCGTGAACGTCCACAGCTCGCCGACCGCGAAGAACGTGACGTCGAAGGTGCCGTCGGTCAGCGCACTGACCTCGCGGCTGCGCGCGAGCACGGCGAACAGCTCGGTCGACAGCGGCATCATCGCGCCGCCCGCCGCCGCATTGAATCGCGAGAGCTCGCTGTCGGGCATCCACTCGCTCGTCAGCCGCTCGATCCGTGCGATCTCGTCGAACCCGGCCTGGATCGCGACGCCGGCCTCGAACGCCGTGCGGTCGGGATCGAGCCAAAGGTTGATGCTGAAGTGCGTGCCCATCAGCGCGCTGTCGGCGTAGATCGTGCCGTCCTTGCGGACCGGCGGTGCCTTGCCGTTGTCCGGCGCGGGCGCGACGACCGGTGGCGGATCGTCCGGTGTCGCGGGGACCGGGGCCGTCGCCGTGGGTGCGGGCGGCTCGCCACACGCGAGCACGAACGCGAGCACTGCCGACACGCAAGCGGGACTAGAAGATCTCACGGCCGGCGCGTCACGGGCTTGCTAGCGTCGCTCAGCGCCGACGGCGAATCAACCATGCAAGCGCGAACACGGCCAGGCCGCGCGCGTCGCGGCGCTCGTCCGCGATGCGGCAGCCGCCGCCGTCGTCGCGATCGGGGTTCTCGAGCCCGACGAAGATCTCGATGACCGGGCTCTGCGACATCGTACCCGCGGCGTCGATCCCGATCACGTACGCCTCGTACACGCCTTCGCCGAGACCCTCGATCTGCCAGGTGTACGGCGAGTCGGTGCGGCCGCCGATGTTGGCCTCGTCGACGAACAACACGACGTTCGCGAACGAGCGCCCGTCGAGACTCTCGGCCACGATGGCAAACGGCTCACCGACCGCGATCTCGTCGCCGTCGTCGGGCGAGACGACCGCGAGGTTGCTCGCCGTCGGATCGGGTGGCACGGCCGGACCGAAGCGCTGCAGCAGCTCGCGATGCGAGTTCTGCTGCGACGCGGGGCAGTGATCGTCGTGCTGATCGCCGC
>JANNHK010000384.1:0-2199 GCA_031404355.1 Actinomycetes bacterium | reverse complement strand
GTGGATGTTGCGCATCACCGCGTACTCCGACCGGCTCATCGCCGACCTCGACCAACACGACTGGTCCGATTCGATCAAGAACATGCAGCGCAACTGGATCGGGCGCAGCACGGGCGCGACCATCAGCTTCCCGGTTGAGGGGCGCGAAGACCTCAGCATCGACGTGTTCACCACGCGGCCGGACACCGTGTTCGGGGCGACGTACATGGTGCTGGCCCCCGAGCATCCGCTCGTCGACGAGATCACGGCCAACGAGTGGCCGGGCGACGAACTCTTCAACGACACCGGCAGCAACCCGCTCGACATGTGGAAGGGCATCTTCGGCCTCACCGGCCCCCCGCCCGAGGCAGTCGCCCGCTACCGCGCGTTCGCGGCCGAGAAGTCTGATCTCGAACGCCAGGCCGAGGGCAAGGACAAAACCGGTGTGTTCATCGGCGCGTTCGCGATCAACCCGCTCACCACGGAGCCGATCCCCGTCTTCATCGCCGACTACGTGCTCATGGGCTACGGCACCGGCGCCATCATGGCGGTGCCCGGCCAGGACGAACGCGACTGGGAGTTCGCCGAGGAGTATGACCTGCCGATCGTTCGCACCGTGCAACCGTCGGCCGACTTCCCGGCGGACGGCAACGCGTACACGGGCGACGGTCCCGCGATCAACAGCGACTTCCTCGACGGCATGCACATAGCCGTTGCGAAGCAGACGATCATCGCGTGGCTCGAGGAGAACGGGTACGGCGCGGGCGCCGTCACGTACAAGCTGCGCGACTGGTTGTTCAGCCGCCAGCGCTATTGGGGCGAGCCGTTCCCGATCGTGTACGACGAGATCGGCCCGGTCGCGCTGCCCGAGCCGATGCTGCCGGTCGAGCTCCCGGAGATCACCGACTTCGAACCGAAGACTTCCGACGACCCCGACGCGATGCCGGAGCCGCCGCTCGCGCGTGCGACGAACTGGGTCGAAGCCGAGTTGACGCTCGACGGGCCCGCGTGGGCCGGCTACGGACGCGGCCCGGTCACGTACCTGCGCGAGACGAACACGATGCCGCAGTGGGCAGGATCGTGCTGGTACTACCTGCGCTATCTCGACCCCACGAACGAAGACGCGTTCTGCGACCCGGCCGTCGAACGCGAGTGGGGCGCGGGTGTGCGCAGCGACGGCAGCCCGAAGATCGGGCTCGTCGACCTCTACGTGGGCGGGGTCGAGCACGCGGTGCTGCACCTGCTGTACGCGCGGTTCTGGCACAAGGTGCTGTACGACCTCGGTCTCGTGTCGACGCTCGAACCGTTCCAACGGCTCGTGAACCAGGGCTACATCCTCGCGGCCGCGTACACCGACGAGCGGGGCATGCATGTCGAGGCGACCGACGTCGAAGAGCGCGACGGCGCCTACTTCGTCGGCGAGAACCCGGTCGACCGCGACTTCGGGAAGATGGGCAAGAGCCTGAAGAACGCCGTCTCGCCCGACGAAATCTACGACGAGTACGGCGCCGACACATTGCGCCTGTACGAGATGTTCATGGGTCCGCTCGAAACGTCCCGGCCGTGGAACACCTCCGACATCATCGGTGTGCACCGTTTCCTGCAACGGCTGTGGCGCAACCTCGTCGACGAGGAGACGGGCGCGTTGCGGGTCGACGATGCGCCGGCCGACGACGAAACGAAACGGTTGTTGCACCGCACGATCGCGGCGGTCGCGGCCGACATGGCGTCGATGAGCTGCAACACCGCGATCGCCCGCCTGTTCGAGTTGAACAACCACCTGACCCGATTGACACAGCTGGGTGGTTCGACGCCGCGCGAGGTGGCGACGCCGCTCGTGCTGATGGTCGCGCCGCTGGCGCCGCACATTGCCGAAGAACTGTGGGCGCGCCTCGGGCACGCCGACACGCTCGCGTACGAGTCGTTCCCCGAGGCCGACCCCGCGTGGCTCGTCACCGAATCGGTCGAGATCCCGGTGCAGGTCAACGGCATGGTGCGAGCGAAGGTGCTCGTGGCCGTCGGCGCCGACGAGGCCGCCCACGAGGCGGCGGCCCGGGCCGAGCCCAAGATCGTCGCGCTCCTGGCCGATCTCGACGGTGCGGGCTCGACGGTGAAGCTGGTCAAGGTCGTGCCCGGCCGGCTCGTGAACATCGTGCTCTCGTAGTCGTCGCACCCGCGCGCTAGGTTCAGCTCACTTCCCTCCGCCCTTCCCCCGGGTCT
>JANNHK010000383.1:0-4793 GCA_031404355.1 Actinomycetes bacterium | reverse complement strand
CGGCGCGGGAGCGGCACTCGGCTCCAGGTCGGCGGCGCCGCGAGTGTCGCTCGCCGCGCAGGTCGCGTCCACGCCGGTCGGGGTGGTCAGCGGGTACGTCGTCGACTCGCTCACCGCCAACACCGGTGAAGGCGTGTCGGTACGCAACGCGTCGATGGTGAACGGTGTCCCGTCGGCCGCGACGTTGAACGCGGGCGACGGCCGCGCGCCGGTAGCGCTCCTGTCGGGCGCGACCACCACGGTCGGGTATCTCGACCCGGGCGAGTTCGTCGTCTCCATGACCGCACCGAGCGCGGTGACGACGTCGGCCGCCACCGCGATCACCGTGGGCGGCACCGCTCTTCCCCCGCAGGTCGCGTACACGGGTGTGACGACTGCGGTCATCGGTTTGCCCGCGTCCGTCCGAGCAGACGTCACCACCGCCGGAGGCGCACCGCTGGGCGGACGCGCGGTTCGCTTCACACTCAACGCGACGAGCGTCGAGACCAACTCGAACGCGGCGGGCGTGGCACAGACCGCGCTCGTCGTACCCGGGCCCGCGGGCGTGACCACGCTCACCGTCGAAGTGCTCGCCACCGACAGCGGCGCGGGTGTCTCGACCTCGGTGCCGTTCAGTGTCGGTGCCAACGTCGCGCCCGTGGCCGACGCGGGGGGTCCGTACCAACTCGTCCTCAACGCCGACCTGACGCTCGCCGGGTCGGGCACCGACCCCGACCCCGGCGAGCAGGCGAGCCTCCAGTACGCGTGGGACCTCGACGGCGACACGTTCTACGACGACGCCACCGGCGCCAACCCCACCGTGCTCTGGGAGACGGCGCGCATGGTCATTTGCGGCGGCGACTGCACCCCCGGTGTCGCGTTCCCGATCTCGTTGCGCGTCACCGACGCCAAGGGTGCGATCGACACCGACAGCGCCGACGGTGCCGTCGCACGCGATTTCGCGATCGCGATCCTGCCGAGTATCGGTGCGCTCGTACCCAACTCGGCCACCAGCTTCACGGTGTACGCGCTGACGGACAGCGACTGGAACTTCCCGATCGTGCTGAGTGCGCCCGGACTCCCAGCGGGTGTGACCGCGAGTTTCAGCCCGTCGACGATCTCGGCGGGCCAGACGAGCCTGCTCACGTTGCGGGCCGGTTCGAGCATCACCGCCGGAGACTTTGGCGTGACCGTGGTCGGCACGTCGAACGGCGTCGTGCGCCAAGCCGGTGGATCGTTGACACTCGACTTCGGCCTCATCCCCGTGTGCTTCGGCGACATCAGCGGTCGGATCCTCGACGAGGAGACCGGTCTGCCGTTGGCAGGCGTGGTCATCAACCTCTTCACGGGCGGCAGTACCGAGACCGGCGCCGACGGCACGTTCCACCTGGCCAACCTGCCGGTGAACAACGACAACGGCCCGCGCAGCTACCCGGTCGTCCCGTCGAAATTCGGCTACCGGGCGCTCTTCCCCACGCCACAGGCTGTGGCCGCGTGCGGCGCGCCGACCGTGATGCCCGACCTCTCGATCCGGCGCGAGTTGTTCGGGGCGGCGAGCGGCATCCTCCTCTCGCACACGCGTACGGGCGTGCCGCTCGGGCCAATCAACGGGACGACGCAGAACGGGTTCATGTCGTACCAGACGAACCAGCGGGTCAACACCGACGGGACGTTCCAGATGAACAACCTTCCCCTCGACTCCGACAACGGACCGGTCGAGGTTTCGTTCAACGGATCCGCGACCGGCTTCCACAACGCACAGTCGAACAAGGTCACAATCACCGCGGGCACGGTCACGCCGGGTGTCGTCGCCGACATCGAGCAGATATGCAGCGCGTCCGTACGGGCGCGGGTGATCGTCGCGGAGACCGGCCTGCCGCTACAAGGGGCGCGCGTCAGCGCCTTCCTCGGGCCGGTCGGCATCACCGACGTGAACGGCTACGTCACCGTGACCGCGCCGCTCGGTCGTGCGATCTTCGGCAACGGCGTACAGATGCACGCGCAGACCCCCGCATCGTTGCCGTTCGCGCAGAAGACCGTCAACACCGGTGTTGCGGGGTGCGGCGCGCTCGGCGTCGTGACAATCCCGCTCGACGTGCACATACCCGTGCCGAACTTCGGGACCTTCGACGTCACCGTCATCGACAAGGAGACGGGCCTGCCGATCGAGGGTGCCGACGTCTCCCCCACCGGCTTGAAAACCGATGCCGAGGGCAAGGTGCACTGGCAGACATTCGTCGGCAACGACGCCGACACCGCGGAAAACATCTTCCTCATCGGCGTCAAGACGGGCTACTGGAACAGCCCCGCGCAACAGCGTCTCCTCCACAAGGACGAGACGATCGCGGTCACGCTCGAGATGGTGAAGCCGAAGTTCGTGTCGGTCGAGGGCACGATCCGTGATCGCATCACGAACGCGCCCGTCGGCGGGGTACGCGTCGCGGCATCGCTCGGGGCGGGCGAGGTCGTCACGGGCCCCGACGGGACGTACCACATCGATGGGTTGATCCTCGGACCGCAGAACCTCGCGCGCCAACACAACCTGTCCATCGCGAAGGTGGGCTATTGGAGTGTCACGAACACGTTCACCGTGCTGCCGACCGAGCCGGTACATACCTCCGATGCGTCGATCCTGCAGATCTGCCGCGGCGCAACGGTACGCGGCCGCGTGCTCAACGCGGTGACCGGCGCGCCGCTCGAGAACGCGAGCGTCTCGTCGTTCAACATTCAGGACCAGACCGACGCCGACGGCCGGTTCGTCCTCGACCCCATCCCACCCAACCACAACAACGTGCCGTGGTCGGTAACCGTGACGGCGCAGAAGTCGGGGTTTATCACCGCGCACAAGCAGATCACGCTGTTCTGCGGCGCGGATGTGATCGTCGACTTCGGCGAGGCCGCGGGAACGTCTGGGGTGATTGCGGGCCGGGTCACGAACGAGAACGGTGACGCGATCCCGAACGCGTTCGTCGGTTCACAGTTCGGCGGCTCCGACACCACCGATGCGAACGGCGACTACTCGATCGCCAACGTCCCCCTCGGCCCGAACGACTCGGATCGCACCTGGGACGTGACCGTCGACCCGCCCGTCGGGTCGGGCTACGCGAAGACGACCAAGACAGTCACCGCCGTCGCGAACACGACGGTCGACCTCGACTTCGTGCTGGGCGAGGCGAACTTCCCGCCGGTCGCCAACGACGTCGACATCTCGACCGACAAGGGCGTGGCCGCGCCGATCACGTTGGCCGGCTTCGACACCGAAGGCGCCGACCTCGAGTACACGATCGTCGACGAGCCCGGGCACGGCACGCTGACGGGAACTGCCCCCGACCTCACCTACACGCCCGACCCGAACTTCTCGGGCGTCGACGAGTTCACGTACAAGGTGCACGACGGCACGCAGGACTCGAACGTCGCGACCGTGACCATCGCGATCATCTCCGACGACCTCCCGCCCGAGGCCGTCATCACCGTTCCCGACGACATCGTCGAGGGCGACGAGGTCGAGATCGACGGCAGCAACTCCACCGACACGGATGGTGTGATCGAGACCTACGAGTGGGACCTCGACGAAGACGGTGACTTCGACGACGCGACCGGCGAGACCGTCACGATGACACGGACCGACGACGATCGTGTCGACGTCGGGCTGCGTGTCACCGACGACAACGGGCTCACCGACACCGCGGAGGAACGGGTCCGGTGGGACAACGCCTCTCCGGAGTTCGACCCCGGCCCGAATGCCACCATTGCCGCCGGCGCCATGTTCCAGCGGAACATCACCATTACGGATCTCGGCGTGGACGACACGCACGAAGTGTTCGTCGACTGGGGTGACGGCGAGGAAGAAGAGTTCGAGGTCGACGACCGTGTCATCGCGCTGGCGCACGAATTCGAGGACGAGGACGACTACAACGTCTACCTCGAAGTCTGCGACGACGACGGCGACTGCAACGACGACGGGTTCCGTGTGCGCGTCGGCGAAGGCAACGGCGAGCCGGAGGCCGACCTCATGGTGACCAAGACCCACGTCGGCGACCTCCTCCTCGGGCAACTCGCGCTCTACACGATCGAGGTCACGAACCTCGGCCCCGACCCGGCCGAAGGTGTGGTCGTGATCGACGACCTTCCGGACGACCTCGAGTTCTCGGCGCTCGCCGGCGATGGGTGGATCTGCAGCGCGGAGTTCGACCCGGATGACCCGTTCGGGGTGTGGTGCGAATACGACGGGGACATGGCCGTCGGTGATGCGGAGCCGATCACGCTGCTCGCGACGGTGGCCGACCCGGGCACCGTGACGAACGCGGCGTACGTGTACTCCGACACCTTCGACCCCCGACGAGGACAACAACGAATCGCAGGACACGGCGCCGGTCACGACGGGCACGACGACGACGTCGACTTCCACTTCTTCGACTTCCACTACTTCGACTTCCACGTCCACGTCCACGTCCACGTCCACAACTTCGACGACGGTCGCGCCGACAACGAGTACGTCCACGAGTACGTCCACGAGTACGAGCACGAGTTCCACGACGTCGTCGACGACCACGACGGTCCCGCCGACGACGACCACCAGCACGTCGTCGACGACGACCACGACCGTGCCCTCGACAACGACGTCGACGAGCACGAGCACATCGACCTCGACAACGACGTCGACGAGTACGTCGACCTCTACGTCTACCTCCACGTCCACGTCCACGTCGACCTCCACCACGACGGTGCCGGCCACGACGAGCACGTCGACGACGAGCACGGTCCCCGATAGTTCGACGTCGAGTTCGACGTCGACGAGTTCGCCGAGTTCCACC
>JANNHK010000382.1:0-1938 GCA_031404355.1 Actinomycetes bacterium | reverse complement strand
CGAACGAAGTCGTCGCCGAGATCACCGCGGCCGGTGGTCGCGCCGTAGCCAACGCGCAGAGCGTCACCACGATGGAAGGCGGCGCGTCGATCGTGCAGTCAGCCGTCGACGCGTTCGGCCGCATCGACGGCGTCGTGTGCGGCGCGGGCAACCTGCGCGAGCGCATGCTCTTCAACATGACCGAGGACGAGTGGGACCCCGTCATCGCGACGCACCTCAAGGGAACGTTCACCGTCTTTCGGGCCGCGGCTCCGGTGTTCAAGGAGCAGCGCAGCGGATCGCTGATCGGGTTCACGTCCGGCGCGTTTGCCGCGAGCGTCGCCCAGGCCAACTACTCGGCCGCGAAGGGCGGCATCGTGTCGCTCGTCCGCAGCGCTGCCGCGGGCATGTACAAATACGGCGTCACCGCCAACTGCATCGCGCCCGTCGCGCGTTCGCGCATGTCGGGTCAGGTGCCGTTCGGACTCGAAATGGGCGAGCCCGAGGACGTCGCGCCGATGGTCGCGTTTCTCCTCTCCGACCTCTCCCGCCAGATCACCGGCCAGGTGTACACGGTGAACGGCGGCCGGGTCGCGGTGTGGAACCAGCCCACCGAGACGCGCGACATGCGCAAAGACGGCCGGTGGACGGTCGACGAACTCGCGGCGCGCATCGACGAGGTCGGTCAGGAACCGATGCCGATCCTCGAGCGCCTCAAGGAGATGGAGTCGGCCGCACGTGCGGCCGCAGCGAAGCCACGGACGGCGTAGCGAGAGAGCCATCGACTCACGTCAAAGGAGAAGCCCAACGCGTAAGCAGCGGGTCGCGCATCGCGTAGGCGTCCAGACCGAGAACGACGACGTCGCGGTCGTGCTCGAGGCCGGCGACCTCACCGCGTCGTTTCTTCCCAATGCCGCAATGCTTGGTGTTTCGCTACGCCACCGGGGCGTCGAACTGCTTGCACTCCCCCATTCGGTCGCGCAGTGGAAGCAGGGGAAGACGACGGGCATGCCGCTGCTCCATCCGTGGGCGAACCGGCTCGGCGGGCGCTCGTACCGGGTCGGCGACCGTGAGGTACGGCTCGCCGGTGTCGCGCTTCCCGTCGACAGGAACAACCTGCCGATGCACGGCACGGTGCGAACGACCTCGTTCTCGATCGAGACGTTGACGGCGCGGACCAGCGCGGCCGTGCTCTCGGCCACACTCGATTCGAGCACTGATCCCCTGCTCACGCGGGCGTTCCCGTTCCCGCACGCACTGACCGTCACCACCCGCCTCACGCCGCACGCGTTGCGCGTCACTACCGAGATACGACCGACGGGCGCGCGGGCGGTTCCCGTCGCGTTCGGGTTCCACCCGTACTTCCGACTCCCGGCCGCCCGCGGCGCCGTGTCGTTGCGACTGCCGAAGCGCACCGAACTCCTCCTCGACGCGAAGAACCTCCCGACCGGTGAGGAACGCGACTGCTCGGCGGAGCACGCACCGCTCGCGCGACGAGTGTTCGACAACCACTACCGGCTCGGTGCCGACCGGCGGTTCGTCGTAGCCGGGGCGGACCGCCGGCTCACCGTCACGTTCGACGCCGGATATCCGTACGCGCAGCTGTACGCGCCCGCGCGCTCGAACTTCGTCTGCATCGAACCGATGACCGCCCCGGTCGACGGACTCCGCTGCGGCCAGGTCACGATGGTCCCGCGTCGTGGGAGCTACCGCGCGAGCTTCACGGTGCACGTCACGTGATCCCCCTCCTGCCGCCCGGCGCGTACACCGGCTTCCTCGGCGACCTGTGCGTGCCCGACGACTTGTACTGGGTGAGCCGCGCGCCGGTCGCGCTCGCGGGCATGCCGTATCCCGGGCGCGCCGACTGGTCGGTCCTGCACACAGAGGGCATCGGCCACGTCGTGTGCCTCACCCACGAGGTCGCGCCGTACGACCCCGCCCCGTGCACCGTCACCGCGC
>JANNHK010000381.1:0-30795 GCA_031404355.1 Actinomycetes bacterium | reverse complement strand
GCGCTTCGACATCGAGGGTTCGCAGGCGCTCGGCCCGCGCCAGCGGGCGCGCCTCCTCGAGCGGTTCGGGTCCGTCGCGACCGCGACCGCGTCCGATCGCCGGTCGCAGCTCCAGAATCGCGAACTCGCGCTCGAACGCCTGCGGTCCAAGCTGGCCGATGCGCTGCACATCGAACCGCCCCGGGTGGCCACCAAGGTGTCGAGAGCGAAGAAGAAGACCCGCGTCGAGAGCAAGCGCAAGCACGGGCAGCTGAAGCGTTCGCGCCGCCCGCCCGGCGGCGACGACTAGACCCCCGTCGCCGTGTTCGCCGTCCGGTTGGTGTCGTCACCGGCGCCGGGTTGGCGCGCAGCCCGGCCCGGTGGATGGGTTGTGAGGAGCCAGGTCAAGAAGAGGTCGACGGCCGCGACCGTGTGCATCGTGCGGATCGACTGAAACACGTCGAACGCGTGGTGCGTGCCGGGAAGCTCGACATATGCAACCCGGGAGGTACTCACTTCGCGCAGGACTCGTACGAACTCGCGCGCCTCCTCGACGGGAGCGAGACGATCGAGCGTGCCGTGAACCACCAGAGCCGGCGGTGCGTCCGGTCGGATGTGGTGCATCGGCGATGCGGCCTCGTACACGGCGCGCGCGTCCTCGAGGCGCTCCTTCACGACGTAGCGCTGGAGGATCACGCCCAGGTCCGACGACCGGGTGCGGTAACCGAAGCGATTCGTCCAGTCGTACACGCCGTAGAACGGCACCATCGCCTGAACATGCGTGTCGACGTCTTCGAACCCGGGTTGCCATTGGGGGTCGTTCGCGGTCAGGCCCATCATCGCGGTGAGATGTCCTCCGGCCGATCCGCCGGTGACGACGACGTAGTCGGGGTCGCCTCCGTACTGCGCGATGTTCTCGCGCACCCACGCGAGTGCTTGCTTGCAGTCGACGAGATGGTCGGGCCACGTGCCGCGTGGTGACAAGCGGTAGTTGATTGCGACGCACACCCAACCGCGTGCGGCCAGGTGGTACATCAGCGGCATTCCCTGCTGGTCCTTGTTGCCGATCATCCACCCGCCACCGTGAATCTGCAGCAGCACGGGTGCCGCGGGCCGGGCCTCGGCGCTGCGGTACACGTCGAGGCGATGGCGGCGCTTGCCGTCGTCGACGTACTGCAGATTCTTGATTCGGGTCACGCCCTTGCGCCGGAAGCCGAACGGGAGCACAACGCGGCGCCACTCGAGCCGGTACGGCGTCGGCGCCCACATGGGGTCGAGGGTCGCGGCCCAATCGGCGCCGAGCGCGTCGCCGATGCCGGACGCGAAGACGTGCGCGGTGCGGCGGGCCGCGATTGCACTCGCGACCAACGCGCTCCACGACACCGCGGTGATCGCAAGTGCCACCCAACCCGGCCCCGCTTCCAGCGCGCCCGCCCGGATGAACACGGCGACCACCGCCGCTTGCCACAAAAGGTGCAGGACGGCCAGCTCCGTCGTGATCCACGCCGCGAAGAACGACGCGGCCATCAGCCATCCGGGGCGCCGGGGCGGGCGGTACGAGATGAGCGTCATCAACGCACCCCACATCGCGACGGCCAGAAACACCCACGACACAGTCATGTAACGACAACGCTACCCGCCGCCTTGGGAATCACACGCGCCCGGGCGGTACCATCAAGAAGCTTTTTCGGCCCCGAGGAGGTCACATGCAGCGGCTCTCGGGACTCGATGCCGCGTTCCTGGCGCTCGAGACGTCCTCGGCGCATATGCACGTACTCGCTGTCATGGTCGTCGATCCGGCAACCGCGCCGGCCCGTCTCGATTACGACCGGGTGCGGGAGCTGTTCGAGGCGCGGATCCACCTCGTGCCGCCGTTCCGGCGGCGGCTCGTCGAGGTACCGCTCGGCCTGCACAACCCCGTGTGGATCGAGGACCCCGACTTCGACCTCGACTTCCATCTGCGCCGTGCCGCGTTGCCGTCGCCCGGCGGTTCCGAAGAGTTGGCCGCGTTCGTTGCCGACCTCGCGGGCCGCCCCATCGACCGCGCCCGCCCGCTCTGGCAGATCTGGATGGTCGAAGGACTCGAGAACGGGCACGTCGCGCTCGTCTCGAAGATCCACCACGCGCTGATCGACGGCGCGGCCGGTGTCGAGATCCTCTCCACACTGTTCGACCTCACTCCCGACGCGCCCATCGAGCCGCTCGACAATCCTGCGCCCGAGTGGCAGGCCGAACGGGTTCCCGGTGAGCTCGAGATGCTCGCGCGCACGGGTCTGTCGTTCGTGCAGCGACCCCTACAGTTCGTCAAGGCCGCCAACAACCTCACGCGCGGTTTGGCGCGCGCCGTGCAACGCACGCGCGACGAGTCGCTCGACGTGGCTCTGCCACTCACCGCGCCGCGGCTCTCGATGAATCGCACGATCACACCGCACCGCAAGGTCGCGTTCTCGTCGGTCCCGCTGGCCGACGTCAAGGCCGTGAAGAACGCGCTGGGTGTGACGGTCAACGACATCGTGCTCGCAATTGCGACGGGCGCGCTGCGCTCGTATCTCATGCACCGCGACGAGCTTCCCGACAAGGCGCTCGTCGCCGCGATTCCGACGAATACGCGCAGCGACGGCGAAGGCGGCATGGGCAACCGGGTGTCGGCGATGTTCGCCGGACTTCCGGTCGAGCTGTCGGACCCGCTGGAGCGCGTGCAGGCAGTCCGGCGTTCTACCGTTGGCGCCAAGGGTGTTGCCCAAGAGGTTGGCGGCACGACACTCGAAGAGTGGGCGTCGGTCGCGGCACCCGTGCTCTTCTCGCGTGCTATGCGCGCGTACGGTCGGATGCGTATCGGTGAGCGGCTGCGCCCGATCATCAACGTGATCGTCTCGAATGTGCCCGGGCCGCCGTTCCCGCTGTACCTCGCGGGCGCGAAGCTCGTCGCATTGCACCCGCTCGGCCCGATCTTCGACGATTGCGGCCTGAACGTCACGGTGCTGTCGTATCTCGACCACGTCGACTTCGGGTTCATCGCGTGTCGCGAACTGGTCGGCGACCTCGACGCGCTTGCCGCGGCCGTCCCCGACGCGCTGGCCGAACTGACGAAGGCGACCGGCGCCTAGTCGAACAGGCTGTCGCCGTGCTCGCCGGCCGGCGATCCGCGGCGGATGAACCACTCCCAGCCGAACGCTTCCTGGAACGCGTCGGCGGGCATCATCAGAAAGAAGGAGTCCGGCCCGATCTGCGACGCGTGCGCGGCCATGGCCGCCCGCTTGCGTTCGGCGAACTCGCGTACGTCGACGAATGTCGTGATCTCCGACTCCGGCTTGCCCAGCTCGAGGACGTCGTCCTCGGTCGGGCCGTCGGCGACGGCGATGGTCTCGGGATTGGCCTTCATGAGCCGGAGGAAGTGCTCACGATTGATCGTGCTCTCGAACACGGCGGGAGTTCCGGCCAGCGCCGCGGCGCGGATCCCGACCCGGTGCACCTGCACGTGATCGGGGTGCCCGTAACCGCCGTTGTCGTCGTACACCGTCAGGACGTCGGCATGTTCCTCGCGCAGCAGGTCGGCGAGCTTGTTCGCCGCCTCCTCGACCGGCGTCGCGGCGAACGCACCGGGCGCGTCATTGGAAGGTTCACCCGCCATCCCCGAGTCGTGGTACCCGAGGAACTCGACGCGGTCGACGCCGATGATCTCGGCCGCGGCCAACGTCTCCGCGACGCGTCGTTGCGCGATGTGTTCGTCGGGTGCCAACGCCTCGGGCGCGTGTTCTCCCAGTTCTCCCCGCGTCGCCAGGACCAGCACCACCCGGTGGCCGTCGGCTTTGGCGCGCATCATCGTTCCTGCGGTCGCGATCGCCTCGTCGTCGGGGTGGGCATGGAAGGTGACGAGCGTGTACGCCATGTGCATTGCTCCCTTCGCGGGGCGACTCCCACCGTGCGGCCGAACTCGCTATTGTTCGCTCGCGAAACCTGACATTAGCGTTAGGAAACTGCCGGACTCCGGCCTGGTTACGGGGCCTTGGGTATGGGGGGGGTTGGATGCGCGTTCGCCTCGTGGCATTGTGCGCGGCGGTAGTGCTGGTGGCGGCCGCGTGCGGCAACTCCGACGACGATGACGACACGACGTCGCCGACGAACCCACCGGACACGTCGGTCACGGCCGCGAGTGACGACGACCTCGATACGAACATCCCATCGTCGGAGCCGGGGGTCACGGACACCGAGATTCAAGTCGCCGTCATCTCCTCGAAGACCAATCCGCTGAACGGAAAGTATGCGGAGCTGGCCGACGGGATGCGCGCGTATTTCGAGATGATCAACTCCGAGGGCGGCATCTACGGACGCGAACTCGTGGTCACCTCCGAACGCGACGACATCGTCGGCCTCCAGAACCTGCAGACAGTGCAGTCGAGCCTGGCCGAGGACAACGCGTTCGCGACATTCCTCGCGTCGCTCGGCTTCACCGGCGCCGACGCACTCGACGAGGCCGGAATGCCGACGTTCATGTGGAACATCCGACCCGAGATGGCGGGCCACGAGAATGTGTTCGGCAACATCGGTGCGCTCTGCTTCGGGTGTACCGGTCAGTTTCTTCCGTGGATCGCGCAGGAGATCGGGGCCGAGCAGGTGGGGATCCTGGCGTACGGCGTCGCCAACGAGTCGAAGCTCTGTGCGGCCGGTAACCGGGACTCCTTCGAGCAGTACCCGACGGCCGAAGTCGTGTTCTTCGACGACACGCTCGAATTTGCGCAGGCCGACCTGAGCTCCCAGGTGGCGGAGATGAAGGAAAAGGGGCGTCGACCTCGTCACGACGTGCATGGACATCAACGAGACGATCGTGCTGGCGCGTGAAATGAAGGAGCAGGGGCTCGACGCGGTGCAGACCTTGCCCAACGCCTATGACGCCGCGCTCGTGGAGGCCAACGCCGACCTCCTCGAGGGGTCGTACGTCAGTGCGCAATTCGTCGCGTACGAGAACGACCCGCTTCCGGCCGAGGTCGAGTCCTTTCTCCAGTGGATGGAGGAAACCGGCAAGGACCCGATCGAGATCGCGGCGGTCGGATGGATCCTCGCGGCGCAGTTTGTCGACGGGTTGAAGCTCGCCGGTCCTGAGTTCACCCAGCAGGGTGTCGTCGACGCGCTGAACACCCAGACCGACGTCCGCGTCAACGGAATGATCGTTCCGATCGACTGGACCAAGCAACACAATGATCCGGTCGGTCACCCCGAAGTCGACTCCGACTACGAATGCGCCAGCTACGTCAAGATCGTCGGTGGGAAGTTCGAGACAGCGTTCAACGAGCCCGGGAAGCCGTTCACTTGCTTCGAGAACAACGCCGAGGAACTGACGTACCTCGGTAGTTTCTCGTTCGAGCCCGGCGCCGACGACGGAGCGCCCGGCACGACGGATACGACTGAGGAGCCCGAGTAGTCCCTATCCACGACGCGCAAGCCTGACGGCGCGACGACAAGACCGGCGAACGACGCGTGGACGAGATCTTCCGCGGGATGACCTTCGGCAGCATCTATTCGCTGCTCGCGGTCGGTCTCGTGCTCACATACAAGACGTCAGGCATCTTCAACCTCGCGTACGGAGCGCAGGCGTTCGTCTCCGCGGCCGTCTACTACGAGATGCGCAAGGTGCACGAGCTGCCGATCCCGGTGGCGTTCACCATCGCGGTATTGATCGCCGCACCGCTGCTCGGGCTCCTGCTCGACCGTCTGCTCTTCCGGCATCTGCGATCGGCGCCGGCGGTGGCCCGGCTCGTGACGACGCTCGGTTTGCTCGTCGCGATACCCGAGATCACGAAGCTCTTCTTCGCCGTCAACACGTCGTATCAGCCGCCCGGCGTCGTGCCCGACGGCTCGAGCGCCTACAACCCGTTCGGGAACGTGTTCCTGAACCGAGACGATATCGCGACGATCGTGATCACGATCGCGGTCGTCCTCGCGATCATGGCGATGTTCCGGTACAGCCCGCTCGGGCTGCGGATGCGGGCAGTCGTCGAGAGCAACCGCATGACCGAGTTGGCCGGCGTCGACGCCGACCGGGTCAGCACGATCGCGGCGGTCATGTCGAGCATGCTGGCCGGGCTGGCGGGCGTGCTGATCTCGCCCGTGCTCCCGCAGCTCAACGACCTGTACTACCGGAACCTGGTCGTCGCCGCGATCGCGGCGGCGGTATTCGCGGGCTTGTCCAGCATTCCCCTTGCGTTTATCGGCGGCCTACTCCTCGGGATCCTGTCGCAAGTGCTCGCAACCCTGCTTCCCGACGGGAGTGTGTTCAAGGCGAGCCTCGGGCCGTCGCTGCCGTTCGTGGCGCTGTTCGTCGTGCTCATCGTGATGAACGCGCGGGGTGGTACGCGCGAGGTCGCCGATCCGCTCGCGGGGGTTGACCCGCCGCCGCCGCCGCTGGTCTCGGTCGAGCGCACCGATTCGCTGACGTGGGCAACGCGCAGTTTCGGCGTGATCTTCGTCCTCGGGCTCTGCTACTGGCTGCTTTTCCACGCGGACGAGCAGATCTGGTTCCCGCCCGCGCAGGAAGCCGCTATCTACGCCGTGATCTTCCTGTCGATCACCGTCATTACCGGGATGGGTGGCCTCATCTCGCTGTCGCAGGCCACGTTCGCGGGCATCGGTGCGCTCGCAACCGCGCAGCTCGCGACCGACGCCGGTTTGGGTGTGCTCTTCGCGGCGGTCGTCGGCGCCGCGATCGCCGCCGCCGTCGGCGCGCTTCTGGCCGTGCCGGCGCTGCGCCTGGCCGGGATCTTTCTCTCGCTCGCAACGTTGGCATTCGGGCTCTTCTTCGACAGCGTGATGGTGAAGTACACCTGGGTCTCGGGCGGCGACGGGATCCAACCGCACGCCACGCCGCGTCCGACGATCGGACCGATCGACTTCGCGAACGAAAAGGCGTTTCTTCTCCTTTGTATCGTGATCCTTGCGCTCGTCGGGACGGCAGTGATCTTCATCCGCAGCGGGACGACGGGTCGTTATCTCGACGCAATTCGCGGAAGTCAGACCGCCGCGTCGTCGATCGGCATCAGCTCTGCGCGCTCACGCGTTGTTGTGTTCGCCCTTTCGGCGGGAATCGCGGGCCTCGGCGGCGGACTGTTCGCCATGTACCAGGAACGAGCCAACTTCGTCGGCAACTTCAAGGTCGAACTCGGACTCGTGTGGGTGGTCGTCGTCGTCACCCTCGGCGCGCGCACGGTCGAGGGTGCGATCCAGGCCGCAATTGGATTCGTATTCTTCCAACGGTTCGCCCTCAGAGTCTGGATTCCCTGGGCGGTCAATCACGCGCAGCCCTGGGTCGACGTGAAGCCGATAACCGGCGGTGTCGCGACGGTGCTCTTCGGGCTGGGCGCGCTGACGTACGCCCGCCACCCCGAGGGAATCCTCGAGTTCAACAAACGCAAGTCGCTGGCGGCAATCCAACGTCGCATCGACCGGCGCAAGCAGTCGCCGCCCGACGAGGGTGCGGTCGTGGTCGGGGAGGTGGGCGCGTGAGCCTGCTCCAAGCCGACGGAGTCACGAAGAAGTTCTCGGGCATCACGGCGCTCGACGCTGTCAGCCTCGACGTCGACGACGGCGAGATCGTCGGGCTCATCGGTCCGAACGGCGCGGGCAAGACGACGTTCTTCAACTGCCTGCTCGGAATGTTGAAACCAGACTCGGGATCGGTGACCTTCGACGGTGTCGACCTCGCGCGTGTCCCCACGCACCGCCGGGCGCGTCTCGGGATCGGGCGCACCTTCCAGCGCATCGAGTTGTTCACGGGCATGAGCCCCCGCGAGCACTTTCTGGTGGCCGACCGGGCGCATACGCGGCGGGGCTCGCTGTTGTTTGACATCTTCGGCTTCGGGCGGCCGCACGCCGACGAGCAGGCCCGGGCCGCAGCCGTGCTCGACATCCTCGGCCTGACGCCTGTCGCCGATCGCCAGGTCGAATCGCTCAGCCTGGGTATCGGCCGCTTGGTCGAGGTGGGCCGAGCGCTGATGACGAACCCACGGCTGCTGCTGCTCGACGAACCGTCGTCAGGGCTCGATCGCAAGGAAACTGAAGCGTTGGCCATGACGTTGCGCGAGGTCCAGCGCCAGTCGGGTACCGCCATCCTGCTCGTCGAACACGACGTCGACTTCGTCCGCAGTCTGGTGACCCGGGCATTCGTGCTTGACTTCGGCACCTTGATCGCGAGCGGGCGTACCGACGACGTGTTCGCCGATGCCGCCGTACGCAAGGCCTACCTCGGGGACATCGTGTGACCGCCGCCGTCCCGCTTCCCGATGCGCAGCCGCTCTTACAGCTCGACGATGTCGACGCGGGCTACGGACCCTTCCGCGCGATATTCGGCGTGTCGTTTTCGATCCTCCCCGGGCGAGTTCTCGCGCTGCTCGGGTCGAACGGCGCGGGCAAGACGACGATCGCCCGGGTCTGCTCCGGTCTCGTCAAACCCACCCGCGGCCGCGTCGTATACGACGGGAACAGCATGGGTGACGCCCGCGCCTTCCGGTTTGCCCAGCGGGGAGTCGTGCATGCGCCCGAAGGGCGGTCGGTGTTCGCGTCGCTCACGGTCGAGGAGAATCTCGAGTTGACGTTCCGGCGCAGCCGCGGGCGCGGCGGAGTGAAACCGGCGCTCGAGGAGGCGTATGCGCTGTTCCCGCAGCTGGGGGAGCGCCGGCGGCAGTTGGCCGGGACACTCTCGGGTGGAGAGCAACGGATGCTCGCGCTCGCGCGCGTGCTTGTCGAGAAGCCGCGTCTGTTGATCGCCGACGAGCTGTCGCTCGGTCTCGCACCGATTGTCGTCGACGAGGTGTACCGCACGCTCGCTACGATCCGCGACTCCGGTACGACGCTGCTCCTCGTCGAGCAGCACGTGCATCACGCGCTGGCCGTCGCCGACGACGCGATCGTGCTCGTGAAGGGCGAGGTCGCGTACTGGGGCCCGGTGGCCGAACTCGGCGACATCCACGAGCGCCTGCTCGGCGGCGGGGAACCAGTCGACGAGGCCTAGGTCCCGAAGAGTGCGGCGTGCGTCACGTCGGCGAGGGTGTCGATCATCTGTTCACGGTCGATGCGAACTTGTTCGGAGACGACGTAGTAGTTCAGCCGCTCGAGCATCGCGACCAGCGCGAGCGCGGCGATGACGGGGTCGAGATCGGGCGTCTCCACGGCAATGATGCGGTCGGTCAGGACCCGCGTCAGTCGCGTGAGGACATCGGTGCCGAGGCGGCCGAACTCGAGGCTTGCCATCTCGGCCTCGGTCCACGCGCGCACGACAGGACCCCAGCGCGCGTAGAGGCCCGCGAACTGCTCGATCCATTCCCGCAGGGCGGCGCGGCCCTCCGGCCCGGGAACGAGCGGTCCGAGCAACTCGGCCAGTACCTGCATCTCGTCCGAGATCTCGCCCGCGAGCGAGCGGAAGAGGTCTTCCTTGTTGGAGAAGTACAGGTAGAAGGTGCCGTGTGAGGTCTTTGCCAGCTTCACGATGTCGTCGACTCGCGCCGCGTGGTAGCCCTTGGTCGCGAAGACTTCGCCACCGGCGTCGAGCAGTTTGCGCATCGTGCGCTGTCCCCGCGCGCGAAGTTCGCGGCGTTGGGCGGGCGCTCCGGCGGCAGCACGCGCACCTGCGGACGAGGCCGGGCGGGGCACGCGGTCAGGGTATGGGAACCCGACGTTGGTGTCACCTTTCGGCCTGCTCGCCCCGCCCGGACGGGCGTCGTACAGCTACGATCTGACGCTTACGTCAGCACGCATCGGGGACACGAATGCCGCACAGTGTCGGTGAAGAGCGCCGCGAAGAATTCCCACCTCTGACGCGGACGATGTTCGTGAAGTACGCGGGCGCGTCGGGAGACTTCAACCCGATGCACCACGACGACACGATCGCGACGCAGGTGGGGAACCCATCGGTGTTCGGCCACGGCATGTTGAGCATGGGGCTTGCCGCGCGCGTGGTGAAGGACTGGTTCGGACCGGAGGCGATCCGCCGTTTCCAGGTGCGCTTCTCGAAGCAGGTCTGGCCCGGCGACGTGCTCACGTGTGTTGCCACGGTCACGGGAACACGCGAGGAAGGCGGCGAGACGCTCGTCGACGTCGACCTCACGGTGACGAACCAGAACGGCGACAAGGCCATCACCGGCCGCGCCACGGCGGTCGGATAGTCGTGGGACTCTTGGACGGGCGGGTTGCGATCGTCACGGGTGCCGGGCGCGGGATTGGCCGCGAGTTCGCGTTGTGCTTCGCCCGTGAGGGTGCATACGTCGTGGTCAACGATGTGGGTGCGTCGCTCGACGGTCAGGGCGCCGAAGAGGATCCGGCCGCGCAGGTGTGCAAGGAGATCGAGGCGCTCGGGTCGAAGGCAGTGCCGAGCTACGACTCGGTCACCGACTTCGAGGGCGCCCGCAACATCGTCAAGACGGCCGTCGACGCATTCGGGACGCTCGACATCCTCGTGAACAACGCCGGCATCGTGCGCGACCGCACACTGCTGAAGATGGATGAGGGCGACTACGACGCGGTCGTCGCCGTCCACCAGAAGGGCACCTTCAACTGCACGCGGCACGCGGCCGAGGTGATGAAGCAGAAGGGCTACGGCCGCATCGTCAACATCACGTCGTCGGCCGGGATCCGCGGCAACTTCGGGCAGACGAACTACGGCGCGGCCAAGGCCGCCATCATGGGCATGACGTTCGTGTGGTCGATGGAACTGGGCCGGTACGGCATCACGGTGAACGCGGTTGCGCCCGCGGGCGCGACACGGATGACCGCCGCGCTCTTCGAGCGGACCGGAGAAGCGCCTCCGCCCGAGGAGGACCCGGCGTTGAACGCGCCATTGGTCGCGTACCTCGCGTCGGAGGAGGCCGGTCATGTGAACGGCCAGATCCTCGGGCGCACCGAGTACGCGTACACGATCTTCCAGCAGCCCAAGCAGGTCGCGTGGATGTGGCGCGACGGCGGGTGGACCGCGTCCGAGGTCGCACGCGACTTCGACAAGACCCTCGGTCAGCACCTGCAGCAAGTCGGCATGGTGATGCCGAAGTCCATGCAGAAGTAGCCGGCGTGCGCTGGCCGCTCGGCGTCGTCGACATCGTGTACGCGCGTCGAGGTGACGTGCCCGCGCGGTCGCAAGCCGCGGCCGCCGACGGGTACGCGCACATCGACCCCGTCCTCGGCACCGACGCCGCATCACTTGCGTTGCCGATCGGGTGCCCGACGGCGTTCCCGAAGCCGCAGGCCACGTGGTGCGCAACGCCCGCGCCGAGCGCGGGAGAAGGCATGTGGGACCGCGCCGTGCGATGGTGGCGCGCCGCGCCGGAGGCGCTCCTCGAACCGTGGTCGGGCGCGGTCGTCAACTCCGTCGAGACCGTGCACGCGTTTCGCGAAGCGGTATCGGGCGTGCGGCTCCTGGTCGACACGGGTCACGTCGCCGATTGGGGCGGCGACCCGCTCGAACTGCTGGAGTATGCCGACCACGTGCAGCTCCGCCAGGGAAGGGCCGGGCACACGCAGGTCCACGTCGACGATCCGGCCGGCGTCGTCGATTTCGCGGCCGTGTTCCGCCGTCTCGACGAACTCGGCTACTCGGGCCGTCTCAGCGTCGAGTACTTCGACCTGGCGGAGTTGGGGTGGGGGCTCGCCGACCCCGAACAGTGGGCCCGGGACCTGGCGCGCGTACTCCGTACTCTCTGAGCGCGGTTTCCCCTATACGTATTGTCGCCGGCTCTAGCTTCACGTAGGCCGTTCTACCTATACTCCCGCCGGTTACTCGCGCGTAGCGCGTTCCATTAACTACCAAGTCGGGAGACTGAAGTGTCCAAGACCTTCATGGCGCGAGCCCTGGCCGGTGCGCTGGCATGTTCGACTGTTGCGATCGCGACCCCGGCTCAGGCCGACGTCGACCGGGGATACGTCGAGATCGTGGGCTCGGGGGCCGCGATCACGGTGCGTGACCTGACCAAGGTCGGATCCGACAACGATCCGATCACCGACATCAGCGGCATCGCCGAACCCGGCGAGCGCGTTCAATTCTTCGTGAAACACAAGGCCGTCGCTACCGGCACGTGCCGGATCCAGAGGAATGCGTCGACCAATACGGTGACGACGGTGATCTGCGATCCGCCGACGGCAATCGAGGTCGAGCTGGGCGATCGGCGCGACAAGTTCGTGTTCACGTCCCGCCGCCCGATCGACTTCACCGTCGACGCGGGAACGGGGGAGGACAAGGTCAACGTCTTCGTCTACGGGCAGGTCTCCGAGGTCGAGGTGAGCGCGGGCCAAGGCAAGGACGTCGTGAACGTCGAACAGCGCCAAGGTGGCAACGTGAACGGAACCCTGCGCGGCGGCGGTCACAACGACAAGCTGACGCTCAAGGGCACCGGTTTCGTGGCCGGCGACAGCGGCAACGACCTCATTGCGGTGCAGAACGGGCTGGCGAACACGGTCGATTGCGGTGGCTTCAACGACCGCCTCACGATCGACGTGGGTCTCGACACCCTCGTCAACTGCCCCTGAACGCAGCGCCCCCCGAGTCGGGGGAACACGACCTCGAGGCGGGCGGCTCCGGCCGCCCGCCTCGTTCGCGTCCGGCCTGGCGTACCGTCTCGGCTCGATGACCATCACCGTGATCAACCAGATGGGCCCGGCGGTTGCCGAGGCCGTGCGCGCGCTCGACGGGGTCGAGACGATCGACTTCGGGCCGGGTGATCCGCCGGACGGTTTGCGGGCCGATGTGTTCTTCGGCGGCTACGCCGGGTGGGAGACGCCGCTGCGTTGGATCGAAGCGGGCGGCGTGCGTTGGGTGCAGCTCTCGGGAACCGGCGTCGACTCCGTTCCGGCCGCGTTGTACGACGGCGGACGCACGGTCACGTGCGCGCGTGGCGCGAGCGCGGTACCGATCTCGGAGTGGGTGATGGCGGCCTTGCTCGCGTGGGCCAAACGCTTCCCCGACATCTTCTTGCACGAGCCGCCCAAGCACTGGAATTTCCCGGCGCCCGCGTTCGAACCGGTTGCCGGCCGGACGCTCGCGATTCTGGGGATGGGTGGGATCGGCGCCGCCGTTGCCGAACGGGCGCTGCCGTTCGGGATGAAGGTGAAGGCGATGCGCCGAACCGCGGCGCCGAGCCCGGTGGCGGGAGTCGAGATGGTGACGACGATCGAGGATCTCGTCGCCGACGCCGATCATCTCGTGCTCTGCGCGCCCGCCACGGCGCGCACTCGCCACGTCATCGACGCCGGCGTGTTCGCGCGGGTCAAACCCGGCCTCCACATCGTGAACATCGCGCGCGGGTCGCTCATCGACCAGGACGCGCTGTGCGTTGCACTCGACGACGGGCGGGTCGCGATGGCAACGCTCGACACGGTCAGCCCCGAGCCGCTTCCGGCCGGACACTGGATGTACGCGCACCCGCAGGTCCGGGTCGCCGCGCACGTGTCCTGGTACAACCCCACGATGTTGGGTGAGGCGATCGCGATCTTCGTCGACAACCTCGGACGGTTCGTGCGCGGCGAACCCCTGCGGCACGTCGTGGACCCGGTGGAGGGGTATTAGTGCGCGACGCGGTCGTCGTCGTTCACCACGACTCGCCGTAGCGCTCGCGGTGCGTGTGCGCGGCGAACGGCTCGCGTGTGGGCGGGCTGAGCGGGCGCGCGGGGTGGCCGAGCGGCACGACCGCGACCGGAACGACGTGCTCGGGGAGTGCGAGGAGGGCGCGCAGTTCGGCGCGGTACCCGACCAGGATCGTCGTCAGTGCGCCGGCGAGCCCGAGGGCGGTGGCCGCGAGCAAGAGGTTCTGGGTGGCCGGGAAGATCGACGAGGGCACCGTCTGTTCGAGGCCGCGCTCGATGTCGGCGCACACGACGACGAGGACCGGTGCGGCGGCGATGCCACCGGTCGCGCCCCGTTCGACGTCGGCGAGCAGCTTCGGTGAAAGGCGCGACTCGGAGAACGCCCGCCCGCCCGACTCCCACGCCCGCTGTGTGAGGTC
Source organism: Actinomycetes bacterium (assembly GCA_031404355.1). Classification (GTDB taxonomy): domain Bacteria; phylum Actinomycetota; class Acidimicrobiia; order IMCC26256; family PALSA-610; genus JANNHK01. The sequence continues at coordinate 16,843 of JANNHK010000381.1, read as the reverse complement.
GCCGATCGCGGCGCGTGTGCCGGAGTCGCGGACGACGACGAACTCCCACGGCTGCTTGTTCTCTGCGCTCGGTGCGTACGTCGCGGCCGTGAGCACGCGGGCGACGTCGTCGTCCGAGAGCGGATCGGCGCTGAACGCACGGTGCGCACGTTGGCTGGAGACGACGTCGAAGAAGTCGTTCACATGGCTCCCTCGCTGCGCCGTCCGTGGCTCCGCTGCGTCCGCACGGTCACATGGCTCCCTCGCTGCGCCGTCCGTGGCTCCGCTGCGTCCGCACGGTCACATGCTCGCGCCGACGCGGGTGAACGTGTTCACGTACATGATGCGCAACTGCGGGTGGAACGCCCAGGTCTTCCACGCGTCGGTGTCGGGTCCGCCGATCCGCTGCTCGACGAGTGGCGTCATGGTCTTGAATGCCCGTTCCGGGTCGTCGGTGTCCATCTCGTAGAAGTGCATGAAGCGCGGGTCGCCGCCCGTGACGTTCTCGTACGGTGTGATCATCGCGTAGCCGGGCACGCCGACCTCGGCGATGTGGCGGATGTGCACGAAGTCGCCCCAGTCGCGCAGCTCCTGCGCGCGCGCAGGGTCCTTCGGCGAGATCAGCACGAGCGAGAGGCCGATCGTCGGGCGGCCCGTCACGATGCCCTGCCCGGGGCGCGGGTAGTGGCGGAAGTGGTGGCCGCTGATTCGTTCGGGCGACGCGGGCGCCGCGAAGGTGTCGTCCACCTCGTACACGCCGAGGTGATCGAACTCGGGTAGGACGCGGGGCAAGTCGGTACGTTCGCGCTTGACGTTGCGCCACCAGGTCGCGCGCGTCGCACCCGGAAGCGCCAGTACCTCGGGGACGCGCGCCGCGGCGTACACGTCGAGGGGACCGTCGGTCATCTCCAGGTACAGCCCGCGCGTGATGCGGTCCTCCACGACCGCGGAGCCTAACTGCTGCTTCCGGGTACTCGTATCTGTTCCCTGGAACAGATACGAGTACCCAGAACGACTAGGGCGTGGGCGGCGCGGGGCGGCACAACAACTGACTGGCGCCGGTCGCGACGAGCGTGCCGTCGCGTGCCCACACGCGCGAGTCGCCGCTGATGACTCCGCCGCCCCCGCTGTGCGACGTCGCCCGCGCGTAGAGCCACGGTTCGGCCGGACGCCGGCGGTGGAACCCGGCCGAGATGTCTATGGTCGGTGCGATGTACTCGCCGCGCGGGAAGAGGTTGCTCGCGGCGGGCCACACGAGCGTGTCGATCAGGATCAGCGAGCGGCACGCGTCGACCCAAGGGTTCTCGAAGGTCGGCGTCGGCTGGTAGCGGTACCAGCTGCCGTGTACGGGTTCTCTTGGCGGCCGGTTGGGCCAGTCGAGGTCGTCGTCCCAGTCAGGCTGGCGTTCGTCGAGGTTCCGCCAAAACGGGTACCACTCGGCGTCGCCCCTCGCTGCGAGCCGTTCGGCGGTCGACGGTACCGATTCCGGATCACGGGTTTCGGGGATCGTCGTCAGGTCGAAGTCGTAGCCACCGACGTCGCCGACCGCCCACACGAGTCCTTCGAAGATCGCCTGGTCGCCTTGGCGTATCGAGACGCGGATCGACTCGGCCCGCTTGGCCGCGCGCAACGTTTCCACGCTGATGTCGACGGTATCGAACGCGGCAACGCCGAGGAAGTGCCCGACGATCGAAGCGGGCCGGTCGAAGCGAGAGTGCGCGCCCGCGGCCCGGAGCGCGACCGACGCGACGTACCCGCCGTTCGGGCCCCAGATCTCCCACTCGTCGGAGAGCTTTCGCTCGTATCTGCCGTCACCGCCGGTGACAGCGGTATCGATTCCGAGATCGCCCACGGCCGTCGACGCTACGCCACAACCGTGACAGGTCGCGTCTGATTTAGCGGAGTTAGTGGGGGAGCGCGCAGTAGGTGTCGATGCCGAGGACGTGGAGCGTGCGGCCCATGCCGATCCAGCCGCCGATGCAGACGGTGAGGTCGAGAATCTCGGGGTCGGAGTACGCGGCCTTCATACGTGACCAGAACGCGTCGTCGAGGTTGTGGTGGTCGAGCGCGAAGCGTTCGGCGTACTCGACGGCGAGGCGGTCGCGGTCGCTGTAGCCGGCGCAGGAGGACCAGTTCTCGACGTTCGCGTAGTCGGATTCGGTGAGTGCGTCGGCCGAGCCTTCGGTCTTGCGCCACTGTTGGCAGATCAGGCAGCCGTTGATCTGCGCGATCCGCATGCGGGCAAGTTCGCGCTCGCGTACCGGCACGATGCTCTGGTCGTAGATCGCGTGACTCAGCGCGCCCGCGCCCATGCCCATCTCCGGCCGTAGCGCCCACACGCGCACTTCGGGGTTGCCCTTTCCGTCGGGAATCTCGATGCGAGGCATGCTGCTCACGGCTCCAGTTCGAGGAGGGCGCACGGGTTGGTGCACGCCATCGTGCGGATCTCGGCTTCGGTCAGCCCGCAGGCGAACAGGGCATCAGCGTAGGTCTGGAGGCCGGGCGCGGGGTGCGGGTTCGACTTCTGGCCGAAGTCGGTGCCGAGCGTGACCCGCTCGACCCCGACCGCGCCGATCGTGTGCACCATCTGGGCAACGGTCTTGGTGGCGAGCGAGCCGATGCACGTCATCGCGCACAGCTCGATCCACGCGCCGAGGTCGGCCAGTTCGGCGCATTGCCCGGCCGTGAGTTTTGGGCCGGCGAGGTCTTCGGTCGCATGGGTGACGAGCACCTTGCCCCGGCGCGCGAACTCCTTCACCACCGTGTAGTGCTCGGCGGCACTGACGTGTCCTGTCGCGAGCACTGCGCCGTGTTCGTGCACGAGCGCGACCACTGCTTCGGTCTCGGGGAGGAGGCGGCCGTCGTCGTCGGCGACGACCAGGCCGGGGCCAACGAGGCCGAGTTGCGCGGCCACGCCGTTCACGACGTCCTGCCTGCTGGTCAGGGTCGGGAGCCACACGATCTTCGCCCCAAGCCGCAGCGCGACGTCGACCGCTTCGGGGTTCACGCCGCCGACCTCGCGGTCGCAACAGATGCCACCGAACACGGCGAGATCCGATGTCTCGCGTTGCACGGCCCACGCGAGCGAGGCCGTCGGGAAGTCGTGCGACTTCAGCACCAACGCGCGGTGACCGGCGGCGGCGGCTTCACGAGCCGCTTCGAACGCGTCGACCGATCGCTCGCGGTGCGGGTCGGGTCCGAAATGACAATGCAGATCGGCCGCGCCGCTCAGATCAACGCTCATGTTGATGCGGCTCCGGCCTCCGGCCCTCGATCACCCGTGGGGCGTCCGAACGAAGGCCGGGCCTCCGGACCTCCCGCCTGAGTCAACTCGATGTTGAGGTGCCGGCTCACGTCGCCGACATGGTCGACGAAGATATGGCGACGAGCGAAGCGCCACTTGCCGTGCACGCGCGCGAACTCGTCGCGGTAGCGTCCGGTGACGACCGGCTGCAGCGGCAAGGTCGGTGTCGCCTGGAACACGACGAACGAGGAGCGCGCCTTCGCGGTGCCGGCCGACTCCTCGATGTCGACCTGCACGTTGCTCGTGAGGTGGCGCGTACGCAGTGTCCCGTCGTCGTGGACCCGATTCGTGCGTTCGTACAACCGCACGATCGCGTCGCCGCCGACGACCTCACCCTCGTAGCCCTCGTTGGTGAGGACCGTGTCGGCGAACAGCATCCGCAGGCCGTCGTAGTCCGCCGCGTCCATCATCTCGGCGTAGCGGAACAGCAACGTCGTGATGGCGTGGTGGCTCTCCCAGGTTCCGGCCGACATTGGGGCGATCGTAGGCTGGGCACCGATAGCTAGGATCTGACACCGATGTCAGGTTTGCGATCGCGCCCGATTCCGGCCCCGGGTCAGGCACCCCTCGTCGCTCCCAATGCCGCGGCCCTGCTCCGCCGTAACGCGGCCGAGTACGGCGATCACGTCGCGATCAAGTTCGAGGACCGGGTCTGGACCCACGCCGAATACTTCGCCGCGTCGTGCCGGTTCGCGCACCTCTTTCTCGAACGGCTGCCCGCTCCGGGTCCGCGCCACGTGGCCGTCCTGCTCGACAACACGCCCGACTACCTCTTCGCGTTCGGTGGCGCGGCACTGATCGGCGCGGCGGTCGTCGGGCTCAACCACACCCGACGCGACGAACACCTCCTACGCGACGTCATGCACACCGACTGCGGTCTCGTGATCACCGAACCGCGCCACGAGGCGCTGCTCGCGTCCATCGCGAGTGACCTGCCTCCGGTACTGGTGTCGACCCGTTTCGCCGACGGTGACGATCCGACCTCGACGCTCGGCGAGTCGCTCGGCCACGCGCTCGTGACAGTGTCGTCCGACGACCCGGGCCTGGAACCCGACCTCGACTCGATCTGGGCTCTGATTTTCACGTCGGGTACCTCCGACGCGCCCAAGGGCGTGATCTGCTCGCAGCGCCGGTTGCTGGTCACGGGCAACCGCATGTCGATGATCATGGACCTGCGCCTCGGTGACGTCGGCTACGTGTGCATGCCGTTGTTCCACTCGAGCGCGGTGCAGGTGGGGTGGGCGCCGTCGCTTGTCGTGCCGTGCGCGGTGTCGCTGGGCCGGCGGTTCTCGGCGTCGCGCTGGCTGCCCGACGTACGCCGATACGGCGCGACGTACTTCAATTACACGGGCAAGCCGCTCGCGTATCTGCTCGCCCAACCCGAACGACCCGACGACGCGGACAACGGGTTGCGGGTCGCGTTCGGAAACGAGGGCTCTCCCGAAGTCGTCACGTCGTTCTCGCGGCGCTTCGGCCTCGAGGTGATCGACGCGTACGGGGCGACCGAAGGCGGCATCGCGGTCAATCGCGACGTCGACATGCCCTCCGGCGCGCTCGGTCACGCGCCCGACCACGTCAAGATCGTCACCGACGACGGCACCGAGAAGGCGCGCGCCGACATCGACGAGCGCGGGCGGGTCGTCAATTCCGAGGAATGTGTCGGCGAGATCGTCAACACCCAAGGTGTCGGCCCGTTCGAGGGCTACTACAACAACGACGATGCCACCGCGAAGACCACCCGCTTGGGCTGGTACTGGTCCGGCGACCTCGGGTACAAGGACACGGCCGGGTTCTTGTACTTCGCGGGCCGCAACGCGGATTGGATCCGCGTCGACGGCGAGAACTTCCCCGCCGGTCCGATCGAAGAAGCGTTGCGCAAGGCGCCGGGCGTGGTGCTGGCCACGGTATACGGCGTCCCCGACGACCAGGCCGGCGACCAGACGATGGCCGGGCTCGTGCTGTCCGACCCCGACGCGTTCGACCCGATCGGGTTCGCGCGATGGCTTGACGCGCAGGAGGCGATCGGCCCGAAGTGGCGCCCGCGCTACGTGCGCGTCCTGCGCGACCCACCCACGACGGGAACCAACAAGATCGTCAAGCGCACGCTCGTGCGCGACAAGTTCCGCCACGAGCACGCCCGGGGCGACGCGCTGTACGTGCGGCTGCGTGGGGAACTCGAATACCGGCTGTTTACCGCAGCCGACGAGGAAACGTTGCACGCGTCGTTCGTCGCCTACGGGCGCGAACGGTTCTGGGATCTCTGATGGACCTCGCGTTCACGCCCGACGAACAGGCATTCGCACACGAAGTGCGAGGCTGGCTCGCGATGCATGTCGAAGTCCCGCCCCGCTTCGAGACCATCGCCGCCGAAGTCGAGTTCGGCCGGGAGTGGCAGGCCCAACTCGCGGCCGGTCGCTGGGTCGGTATCCACTGGGCCGAGGCGTACGGCGGGCGGGGCGCGTCGCCGGTCGAGGTCGCGATCTTCAACATGGAGTACGCGCGCTCGCGCGCGCTCCAACCCATCAATCGCGTTGGCATCAACCTTGCCGGACCCACGCTCCTGGCCCACGGAACGGAGGAGCAGAAGCAGCGCTGGCTCCCGGCGATCCTCACTGCCGACGAGATCTGGTGCCAGTTGTTCAGCGAGCCCGATGCCGGTTCCGATCTCGCCTCGCTCCAGACCCGCGCCGTGCGGGTCGACGACGGGTGGCTGCTCTCCGGCCAGAAGGTGTGGACGTCGTACGCGCAGTTCGCCCGGTGGGGTATCTGCCTCGCCCGCACCGACGTCGACGTTCCGAAACACAAGGGCATCTCGTATCTCGTCGTCGACATGCAGGCGCCGGGCATCGAAGTGAGGCCGCTCGTGCAGATCACGGGCGACGCCGAGTTCAACGAGGTGTTCTTCGACGAAGTGTTCGTTCCCGACGACCACCTTGTCGGCGCCCTGCACAACGGGTGGGCGGTCGCCAACACGACACTCGCTCACGAACGGGGCACGGCGTTCCCGTTCAAGGAACAAGTCGTGCACGAGGTGTACCTCGACGAACTGTGGCAGCTCGCGCGAGCGCGCGACCTCCTCGACGACGTCACGGTCACCGACGAACTCTCGCAGTCGTTCGTCGAGCTGCGTGTGCTGCGACTGCACAACTGGCGCACGCTGTCGCGGCTCGCGAAGGGCATCGAGCCCGGACCCGAGTCGAGCGTGACGAAACTCGCGTGGACCGACATGACGCAAGCGCTCTCGGCCCGCGCCCTCGACGTCGTCGGTCCCGCGTCCCCGTTGTGGTGGTCGGCGGCCGACAATCCCGGAGGCGGGTTCTGGCAGCGGCAATGGTTGTGGTCGAAAGCGGCGTCGATCGCGGGCGGCACGTCCGAAGTGCAGCGCACGATCATCGGCGAACGCATGCTCGGCCTCCCGCGGTAGCGGTAACCTCGCCGCCATGCCGGTCGTCAAGGTCGTGGGGCTCGATCACATCGTGTTACGCGTTGCCGACGTCGAGAAGTCAGTCGCGTTCTACTGCGACACGCTCGGGCTCGAACCTGAGCGGCTCGACGAGTGGCGCCAGGGAACCGTGTTGTTCCCCTCGGTTCGCATCACGTCGACGACCGTGATCGACCTGTTTCTCGCGCCGAACGACGGCACGAATCTCGACCACTTCTGTCTCGTCATCGAGGCCGCCGATCTCGACGAACTTGCGAACCAGTTTCCCGATGGCCAACGGGCCGACGGCCTCTTCGGCGCACAGGGCTACGCGTCGAGCCTCTACATCCACGACCCCGACGGCAACACGATCGAGCTGCGGAGTTACACGTGAGCGCGTTGGAGGTCATGCTTCGGGAGCGGGCGGCGCTGTGTGCCACCTTCGCCGAGGTGGGGCCCGACGCGCCGACGCTGTGCGAAGGGTGGCTCACCGCCGACTTGGCCGCGCACATGCTGGCGCGAGAGACGCGGCCCGACGCGGCGCTCGGGATGTTCGTGCCTCCGCTGGCCAAGCACCTCGACAATGTCATGCAGCAATTCGAGGCCAAGGGCTACGACTGGATGGTCGACAAACTCCGGCGCGGCCCACCGTTCTTGCACCGGGCCGGACCGATGGCGCGGGCCAACGTGAACGAGAACTGGATCCACCACGAAGACATTCGTCGCGCTCGGGGCGACGGGCCCCGGGTGCTCGACGATGAAACCGACCGGATCCTCTGGGACTCGCTGAAGTTGGCGTCGTTGATCAGTGGCCGCCGCATCAAGGGCGCGGGCCTGACGCTCCTGACCCCTGATTCGCGATCGCGCGTCATCAAGGACGCGCCGCCGATGGTCACGGTGACCGGCGAGCCCGGCGAACTGGTGTTGTTCATGAGCGGGCGTAAAGAAGCTGCCGCCGTTGCGATCGATGGCAAACCGGAGGCGATCGCGATCGTGCGGGCCACCAAGTTCGGCGTCTGACTCCGGAGTTACGGGCGGCGGTGCCCGGCCCAGAGCGTGTGCCGCGAGACCGGGATGTACCCGAGGCGCTCGTAGGTGGGGCGCCCCGCGTCGCTCGCGATGAGGACCGCCGGGCGCGAGCCATGATTCGTCGCCCTGATCGTCATCGCCTTCCCGACGCCGCGCCCGCGGCACTCGGGCCGGGCCGAGATGAACTCCACGTGCACGAACTGTCCGTCGTCGTACGCCGATGCGGTCGCGACCGGCGCGTCGTCGAGGTAGCCGACCCAGTGGCGCCAGCCGGGCGCGTCGAGCGCAGGTGCCGGCAGGAAGCAACCCGGCGAGAACGGCTGCAGTTCCGGAACCGGGTACGCATGGACCAGGACGTCCTCGTAGGCGGCGGCTTCGGCCGCGTCGCCGACCGCAACAATGCGCAGACCCTTCGGCAACGCCTCGGGGATCGGTCCGGCCGGGCGGTACATGAACGGCGGGTGGCCGACGAGTCCGAAGTCGTGGACCCGGAGATCGGGTGTCGGCCACACGGACATGAGCAGGAACGGGCCGCCGGGCGACGACGCGAAGAAGTCGTGCATGCGTTCGACGGCGACGAGCCATTCGTCGGCACCGAGCGGACGCTGGAGCAATGCGTAGTTCGCGAACGGCGACGGTGACTCGCCGTCGCCCAGCGCCAGCGCCAAGTCGGCATCGTCGTAGACCCGTTCGCCACGGGCGGCGGCCAGCGCCCGGAACCCGTCGGCCTCGCCGCGGGCGAAGTCGTTCAGGATGTTGTCGCCCGACGGCGTGGCCGGGCCGTACCCCGTCTCGAGTGTCTCGTTGGTTTCCACCTCGACAGTGTTGCGCCTGTGCGGAGTAGCGTCGAGCCCGTGAAAGAGCTCGTATACCACCGCCAGTTGATCCCCGTCGTCGAGCGCCAGCCCGACAAAGTTGCGTTCCTCGGTGCCACACCGACGACGTTCGGGCAGCACCTCGACCGCGTGACTCGCGCGGCCGATGCGCTGGCCGGGCTCGGTGTCGCCCGGTCCGACCGCTTCGCGGTCATGGCACTCAACAGTCTGGCGTTCCTCGAGCTGTACCACGCCGCGTTCCTCGGTGCCGGCGTCATCAACCCCTTGAACCTGCGCCTCGCCCCGAAGGAGGTGGCGTACATCCTCGCCGACTCCGGAACGAAGGTCTGCTTCGTCGACTCGTTCTTCGCCGGTGTCATCGACCAGGTGCGGGGCGAGACGGCGATCGAGCAGGTCGTGTTGATCGGCGAGGGCGACGTGCCCCACGACGCGAAGTACGAGGACCTGGTCGCCGCCGCGGCGCCTTCGATTCCGGAGGAACCCGAAGAGGACGACCCGGTCGTACTGATGTACACGGGCGGCACGACCGGGCTCCCCAAGGGTGTGCTGCTCGACCAGCGCGCCGAGATGCTGAACCTGTACCACGTCGCCACCGCGTTCGGCATGGAGGAGAGCGAGATCTACCTGCACCAGACGCCGCTGTTCCATGCGGCGTCGATGGGCGGAATTCTCGGAGTACCCGCGCAGGGCGGTACGTCGGCGTTCGTTCCCGTATTCGACCCCGCCGCGGTCATGAACGCGATCGAGGCGCACGCGGTGACGATGACGGTCATGGTGCCGACCATGGTCGGCCTGCTCGTGAACCACCCCGAGTTCCGGCCGGAGCGCCTCGCATCGTTGAAGAAGCTCATCTACGGCGCGTCGCCGATGCCGACCGCGTTGCTCGAGAACGTGTTGGCGATGTACCCGGACATCGAGGTGTACCAGGGCTACGGCATGACCGAAGCGTCGGCAGTGTTGACAATGCTCGGACCCGAAGACCACCGACGGGGTGGTGCGTTGTTGCGTTCGGCGGGGCGGGCGTTGCCCGGCATCGCGCTGTCGATTCAGGACCCCGACGGCAAGGTGATGCCCCGCGGCGAGAACGGCGAAGTGTGCGCCCGCGCCGGCAACTTCATGACCGAGTACTGGAACAAGCCCGAAGCGACCGAGGAGGTCTTCCGCGGCGGCTGGTACCACAGCGGCGACGCCGGCTACCTCGACGACCAGGGCTACCTGTTCCTGGTCGACCGCGTGAAGGACATGATCGTCACCGGCGGCGAGAACGTGTACTCGGTCGAGGTCGAGAACGCGATCGCGACGCACCCGGCCGTCGCGCAGGTTGCGGTGATCGGCGTGCCGGACGAGAAGTGGGGTGAAGCGGTGCACGCGATCGTCGTGCTGCACCCCGGGGCCGAGGCAACCGAAACCGAGATCATCGCCCACGCGCGCGAGGCCATCGCCGGGTACAAGGTGCCGAAGAGCATCGAGTTCCGCGCGGAACCGCTTCCGCTCTCGGGTGCGATGAAAGTACTGAAGCGCGAGTTGCGGGAGCCTTACTGGGAGGGCCACGGCCGCGCCGTGAACTAGGAGTTGACAGCGAGATGCCGCCGTTCGTTCCGGGTGTCGAACTCGCGCGTGCGTACTACGCGGACCTCGTACGCCCCCTCCTCGACGACACATTCCCCGGTCTCGTGCACTCGGCCGCGTTGTTCGGAACCGGTTCCGAAGTGCTCGGCTACGACACCGAACGGTCGACCGATCACGGGTGGGGGCCACGGGTCCTCCTGTTCGTGGCCGACGAGGCCATCATCGACCGGGTGGAATCGGCGTTGGACGAAGATCTGCCTCCGCGCTACCAAGACTGGCCGACTCGCTTCGCGGCGACTACCGGTGATCCCGACACCCTGCGTGTCGACGTGCTCGAACCCGCGACGACCTGCCGTCAGGTCCTCGGCTTCGACCCGCTTGCGGGCGTCACGGTGTTCGACTGGCTCTCGACACCGACGCAGGTTCTCCTCGCCTTCACGGCCGGGGACGTGTTCTACGACGGACTGGATGCGCTCGAACCCCGCCGGCGTGCGCTCGCGTGGTACCCGCGCGACGTGTGGCTCTACGCGATCGGCTGCCAGTGGAAGCGCGTGGCGCAGGAGGAAGCATTCGTGGGGCGCACGGCCGAGGTCGGCGACGACCTGGGTTCGCGCATCGTTGCCGCACGTGTCGTACGCGATCTCATGCGGCTGTGTTTCCTCCTCGAGCGGCGGTACGCGCCGTACTCGAAGTGGCTGGGTCACGCGTTCGAGACCCTCGACTGTGCGCCGGTGATCCGTCCGCATTTGGCGCGGGCGCTCGCGGCGGCCTCGTGGCAGCGCCGCGAAGCCGAACTCGGTGCGGCGGCCGAGAAGATCGGCGAAATGCACAACGCCCTCGGCGTAACCGAATCGATCGACGCGTCGCTGCGCCCGTTCTACGGCCGCCCGTTCCTCGTACTCGACTCGGAACGGTTTGCCGAGGCCGCGTTCGACCCAATCACCGATCCCGAGGTGGCCGCGCTGCCACGCAACATCGGTACGGTCGACCAGTGGGTCGACAGCACCGACGTGCTGTCGAAGCCGCCGCGCCCTCGCCGGGCGGCTACCTGGTACGCCCGACCAGATCCAGCAACACCGTGAGGTCGGCGGTGTGGACGACGTCGGTGTGGGTCGTGGCATCGTCGGGCGCGCTGTGGTCGACGCCGAAGTGGTCGCGGCGTACATAGACGGCGGGCATCCCGAACGCGCGCGGGCCTTCGACGTCGCAGCGCCACGTGTCGCCGACGAACAGTGCGTCGGCCGGGTCGACGCCGGTCGCTTCGAGCGTGTGCGTGAAGATACGCGGGTGCGGCTTGCGGGCGCCGACCCACGCGGACGACACGACCACGTCGACGAGGCCGGTCAGTCCCGCCGCGTCGATCGCTTCGTGCAGGTCCCAGTCCCAGTTCGAGCAGATGGCCAGGACGACGCCCCGGTCGCGCAGTTCGTGCAGCACCGGTACGACATCCTCGTAGGTGATGACGTCGCGGGAGCCGAGATAGGTGTGGAGTTCGTCGACGAGCGCTTCCTGCGCGTCGTCCGGCACGCCGGAACCGGCGAGCATTGCCCGGGTGCGCGACCGCTGCCAGGCCACATAGTGGTCACGCGACTGCGAGAACGAGTCGTGCTCGGTGCCGTCGATGCCGCCGTCCCAGAACGTTGCCCGGGCCTTTGGGTCGAGGGTGTAGCCGGCGGCCGCGACGACGACGTCCCACGACCCGTCGACGTAGGCCATCTCCGCGAGCGTGCCGTAGAAGTCGAGGAGTACGGCCCTGATCGCCACTCTGTTACCCGGCGGTGACCGTGTAGTTGCCCAACGCGTCGAGGCGGGCGACTGCGCCCGGTTCGACGACCACGACCGTGAACGGTTCTTCGATGAGCGCGGGTCCGGCGATTTCGGCGCCGGGGCCGAGCGCACTACCGTCGTAGACCGGGGTGTCGACCCAGTCGGTACCCCAGTACGCCGATCGGGTACCCGTGCGCGCCGCAGTCGCGTCGGCGACGGTACCGACCTCGGCGAAGTGGTCGGGCTTGGGCGTGTTGCCGCGTGCGACGACGCGCACGCCGCGCAGCAGCGGCTGCTGGGTGCGGAAAGAGAATCCGCGCTCGGTCTGGTGCTGGTCGTGGAACCGTTCGGCGAGATCGAGGAGTCCGGGTTCGTCGAGCGTCGTGCCTTCGGGCACAGGCACGCTCATGTCGAAGTTCTGGCCGGGGTAACACATCTGCGCGAAGAGCTGCGTGTGGGTCTGGGTCGCGTCGAGGCCGGCGGGCTGCAGTTCCTTGGTGACCTCCTCCTCGAGTTCGGACATCAGCGTGCGCACCCGCATCAGGTCGACCTGCGAGAGCGGCGTCACGTACGAACGGACGAGGTCGACGACGTAGTCCGCGACGAGCACGCCGAGCGCCGAGAACGCGGGCGCGGCCTTCGGCACGAGGATGCGGTCGATGCCGAGTTCGCGCGCGATGGTCGACGCGTGCACCGCGCCGTTGCCGCCGTAGGCGATGAGTGCGAGGCGCCTCGGGTCGGCGCCGTGGCCGGCGAGCACCTTGCGGGTCGCGTTGGCCATGTTCGCGTTCACGATGCGCTGGATGCCCCAGGCGGCTTCGGTGAGGTCGATGCCCAGCGGACCGGCGACGTGTGCGCGGATCGCGTCGGCGGCGGCGGCGACGTCGAGTTGCATGCGCCCGCCCGCGAATCCGTCGACCGGGAGATATCCGAGTACCGCGTCGGCGTCGGTGACTGTGGGGTGGGTGCCGCCCCGTCCGTAACACGCCGGGCCGGGCGACGATCCGGCCGACTCCGGCCCGACGAGCAAGGCGCCTTGACGGACGCGCGCGATGGAACCGCCGCCCGCGCCGACGCTCTGTACGTCGACCATCGGGAGCCCGATGTAGTAGCGGTACCGCCAGTTCCAGTCGGTCTTGATCTGCGCCTGGCCGTCACGCACGAGGCAGATGTCGAAGCTGGTGCCGCCCATGTCGACGGCGACGAAGTCACCGATACCGGCCGCGCCGGCGGCGAGGGTTGCGCCCATGACACCACCGGTGGGACCGGACGCGAGGAGCGTCACCGCGCGTCGGGCGACGTAGTCGGGCGGCATCACCCCACCGGTCGACTGCATGATCAGCAGCGGACCGGAATAGCCGGCCTGGCGCAGCTCGTCCTGGAGATGACCGGTGTAGTGCGCGATCTTCGGCGCGACGTACGCGTTCACGAGGGTGGTCGAGACCCGTTCGAACTCGGGCCCGCGCGGCATGACCTCGTGCGATAGCGAGATGTGTTCGACGTCGGGGAACTCCTCGAGGATGATTTCGCGCGTCCGGCGCTCGTGCGCGGAGTTCACGAACGAGAACAGGTACATGACCGCGATCGATCGCACCCCGAGCTTCTCGAGGCGCTGGACGCCGCGCCGCACCGCGTGCTCGTCGAGCGGGAGGATGACGTCGCCCTCGAAGCTCATGCGTTCGGGGACGGCGATACGCGCCCGCCGCCGGGCAATGGGAGCCGGGCCCGGATAGTTCGGGTCCCAGATCTCTTCCTTGTGACACCGGCGCAACTCGATCTCGTCGCGGTGTCCCTCGGTGACGAGCAACCCGGTCGCGGCGCCGTTCATCTCGATCATCGTGTTGTCGGCGGTCGTCGTGCCGTGCACCACGATCTCGACCTGCGCGCAGAACTCGGGCAACGTCAAGCCGAACCGGTCGGCGAGCTCGGCCAACCCGTTCATCACCCCGCGCGACTGGTCGTCGATCGTCGTCGGCGTCTTGGCGAGCACGACCGTGCCGTCGGGCGTCACGCACACAAGGTCGGTAAACGTCCCCCCGACATCAACCCCCACCCGAAACCCCATGACAACCGATGCGTCGATAGCCCACACTGGAGTGGGTCTATCGACGCATGCTCCTGGTGGTGGTTGTGGCTTCCTGGTCGATTTCGAGGGTGAGGTCTTCGAGGGAGCCGGTCAGGACGACGCCGTAGTCGCGCTCGGCGCCTTCGACGGACACGTACTCGTCGAGGACGTCGTCGAGTACTGCCTGCGGGTCGCGGTCGAGCGGGTTGCCCCAGCCGCCGCCGCCGCCGTAGTCGAACATGATGCGCTGGCCCGCGGTCATCGGCACCCAGTCGGCGGTGTGCTCGACCCGGTAGGGGTCGTCGGATCCGTAGCGCAGGATCATGTCGTTGGGTGAGCCGTTCATGCCGCCGCAGATGCCCGGCATCGGATACCGCTTGCCGACGACGTAGGTGTACACCTTGGCGTCGACGAGCACTTCCTTCTCGTAGTGGCTGCCGCAGATGCCGCGCCACTCACCCGGGCCGCCGGAGTCGGTGCGGTAGTCGCGGCTCCACTGAATGTGCGGGTACAACGACTCGTTGATCTCGGCCGTGGCCTTCCACAGGTTGCCGAACGACGCGTTGAGCGCGCCCCACGCGTCCATGCCCTTCGACGCGTTGCACCAGCCCGCGTACACCTCGGCCGAATGGTCGGTGAACGTCGCGCCGGTGTGCGGGTCGACACCGCTGATGATCGTCGGGATACCGGTCTTGTACGTCTGCGGGACCGCGCGCTCGGGCAACACGTACTGCATCGCGACCGCGATCACCTCGCCCACGTCGGCGCCGGGGTGGTGGGTGCCCGCGCTCACGGGCTTGCCGCTTTCGGGGTTGAGCACGCAGCCCTTCGGGACCACGAGTTTGATCTGCTCGAAGAACCCTTCGTTCTTGGGGATCTCCGGGTCCATCATCGCCGCGATCTGCCCGACGGTGTACCCGCGCGTGTTGCCGTACGTCGACCACGCTTGCAGTTCGGGGCGCGTGTCGGAACCGGTGAAGTCGATCGTGAGTTCGTCGCCTGCAACCGTGACCTTCACGTGCAAGTGCACGTCGAGGTTCCCGAGCGGGTCGTGGTCGACGTACGCGTCGCCCTCGTAGGTGCCGTCGGGCCAGGCCGACACTTCCTCGCGGAAACGGCGGGCTGCGTAGTCGATCATGTAGTCGACCGACTCTTCGACCGCGGCCACGCTGTACCGGTCGATGATCTCGGACAGACGCTGCGCACCGAGTTGCGCCGAGCCGATCTGCGCGTGCAGGTCGCCGATGTAGCTCGGGATGCGGTTGTTCACCTGCAACGCGTAGAGCACATCGCGCCGCTCGACACCACGGTCGACGACCTTGACGACCGGCCAGCGCACGCCTTCGCCCCAGATGTCGTTGGCGGTGACGTTGTAGCCGCCCGGTACGGCGCCGCCGGTGTCGCCGTGGTGGCACTGGATGCTCGCGATGAGGGTCATCTTGCGGGTGCCGTCGGCGTGGGTCGCGAACACGGGCGCGAAGACGTTGTAGTCGGGGAGGTGCCCGCCGCCGTGGTACGGGTCGTTGGCGACGAACACGTCGCCCTCGCGGAACTCCTCGACGCCGAGGAACTCGAGCGCGAACCGCACCGGCAGCGTCGACGTGAGCATGAACTGCGGGATGCCGACGCTCAGCGCCGCGAGCCGGCCCTGCGCGTCGAGCACGGTCGCGTTGCGCTCGTTCGACTGGTTGAGAATCGGTGTCGTCGCCGTGCGCGACACGTACTCGGCCATCTCGAAGCAGATGGTCTCCATGCCGCCGCGGATGACTTCGGCCGTGACCGCGTCGACGGTGGGGGAGGTGGAGAGGCGGCCGCGGCTGCCGGCCAGGCGCACGAGATCGACGTTCGTCATCGGGGCTCCCTTACCTGACGCTGGTGTCAGGAAGTGTACCCGCCTCCCGACCCGGGCTCCCAGCCTTCCGGCGCCATCTCGAAGCCCTCGAAGACGAAGCCGGGAGACACCGTGCAGCCGATCAAGGTCCACGCGCCGAGCGATCGCGCCGACTGCCACGCGGCTTGGGGGATCACGAGTTGCGGCCGCGCGCCGGCGGTCACGTCGGGGCCGACGACGTGGGTTGTCGCGGGGGTGTGACCGTCGCTGAGGCGCACTTCGAGCGGATCGCCCGCGTAGTAGTGGTACATCTCCGCCGCGTCGACGCGATGCCACCGCGACACTTCACCCGCGCGCAGCAAGAAGTAGATCGCGGTGCCGTACCCACGACCGGCGGGACCGTCGGGCGCGCGCCACGTCTCCGCGTACATCCCGCCTTCGGGGTGCGGCTGAAGGCCGAGCGCGGCGATGACTTCATCCGGGCTCATCCGTCGCCCCGCGCCGCGATCTCGTCTTCGAGCGCGTAGAGGATCGGCAGGACCGCGTGGTCCTTGGCCCGGTTCGCCGTCTCCTTCGAGTGGATGATGTCGCGCAGTGACGCGACCGGAACGAGCACACCCTCGATGTCGAAGGTGACCGCACGCTGGACGAGATCCTCGTACCCGTCGGTCCCACCCGGGACGAAGGAGATGTCGAACTGGCCGGCATCGGTGACCATGTTGACCATGGCCATGCGTTCGAGGAACTCGGCGTCGCAGGCAAACGGAAGACCGTCGGGTTCGGTACTGGTACGAATCCGGGCGTTGAGCTCGCGAAGTGCGGCGGCGAGGCGTGTGAGATTGGCGCGGTCCCGTCGGGGGCAGATGTCGGCGGCGTTCGTGATCGTGGGCGACCCGTGGAGGATGGCAGCCATGCCTCCGATGAGGACGTACGCGACCTCGTGGCGAGCGAGCGCCGCGTACATCAGGTTGGGCTTCAGTTCACGAGACACGGCGGGCCCGGGCGAGCATGCGCGACACGTTCTCCGATGACGCTTGCCGGG
>JANNHK010000380.1:0-2162 GCA_031404355.1 Actinomycetes bacterium | reverse complement strand
GGTCCGCGCCGCCCTCGAGCGACTCGATCGCGACGATGCCGTTGCCCGCCTGGCTGCCGCTGGCGCCCCCGTCGCGCCGGTCCTCGCCCCGGCCGAAGTCGGCGCGGAGGCGCAGTTTCTCCAGCGGGGCGTGTTCGTGCCCGACTCCGACGGGACGCTGCGCACCGGCTTCCCCGCCCGGCTCACCGTCCACCCGCCCCGCCCGCCGGGCCCCACTCCTCCGACCCCTTCTTGATGTGACGTAGGCCGGATCCGGAACCGACTCCGTCCGGGCGGCGTCGTGAAGAAGTGACAGCGGGTGTGTTGGCGGGACGGGCGACCGGGGAGGCGGAAACGGATTTCGACGCCTTCTACCGGGCGCAGTGGGCTGCGACCGTCCGCCTGGCGCACGTCCTCACCGGTGTCGACGCGGTGGCCGAGGACTTGGCCCAGGACGCGTTCAGCCGCGTCCACAAGCAGTGGCCGCGCGGCCTCGACAACCCGGCTGCATACCTGCGCAAGACCGTCGTCAACACGTGCCGGTCGTGGCACCGCAGTCGGACGAGAGAAACGGCCCGCATCGCACGCGCCCATGCCGGTTCCGACGGCCTCGTCATCGACCTTCGTGACGACCTGCTCGAACTGGTCGACCAGCTTCCCTACAAGCAGAAGGCAGTGGTGGTGCTGCGGTACTACGAGGATCTCAGCGAGGCCGACATCGCGGCGGCGCTCGACATTCGACCCGGCACCGTCAAGTCGTTGGCCGCGCGGGGCCTCGCCCGGCTCCGACAGGAGATCGAACAGTGACCACGCCTCCGGATCTCGAAACCAAACTCCGCGACGCGTTCGCGTACCGCGCCGAGCGCACGACGGTGACCGAGCGGGACCTCGACGAGACCGCGACCGTCGCGTACCTGCCGAGTACGCGTCGTCCCGCTCTGGTCACCGGACTCGCGGCCGCGGCCGCCGTTGTCGTAGCCG
This sequence comes from Actinomycetes bacterium, assembly GCA_031404355.1. Classification (GTDB taxonomy): domain Bacteria; phylum Actinomycetota; class Acidimicrobiia; order IMCC26256; family PALSA-610; genus JANNHK01. Next base: position 1,202 of record JANNHK010000380.1, on the reverse strand, counting down.
TCGGACTCGCCGCCCTCGTCATGCGCGACGGATCCGAGACGCCCGATGTCGCGGCCGGGCCGTATGTCGTCGACATTGCGCCCGGCGCGTTCGTCGATGCCGAAGCGACGGTCATGATCGACGGCCTCGGCGCGCAGCAGGACCCGTACTCGAATGTCGTGGCGTGCGGGGTGTGGACCGACACTGACGACGGTGTCCTGTGCGAGCGGATCGACGGCGAGACCACGTTGCAGTACGCGGGCGCGGGTGAACAGCTGGTGCAGGTCACGGTGCACCGCAACATGGAGTTCGTCGGACGCGGCGACGGGACTCCGGTGAACATCGGCGGCGTCGAGGGTGTCCTCGACCCGGTCGACCCCATCGACATTATTGGCTTCCGCGGCGTGCGCTGGGAGGCGAGCCCGGACACCTGGATCACGGTCGAGGGCAACCAGGCCGTCACCGAAGACGAGTTGCTCCAGGTGGCGCGCGGGGTGCGGTTGGTCGAGGGCGAGTGGACCGGCGCCCTACCGCTGGTCGTGCAGCCTGTGCAGTGGGAGCACGGCCAGTTCATGACGAACGGGATCGCGGTCGACGTACAGACCCGACTGCCGTGCGCGGCGCTCGTCCCCGCGACACCGTGTGACCCGGTCGAGATGGCCGGCGCGCTCGGCGGCGGCGTCCAAGTCGGTTCGGTGATCTACGGTTTCGCGCTGCCGGATGTCGCCCGGGTTGCCGTGGCCCAGCTCGACGGCTCGACGGTCGACGCCTCGTTGATCGCAGTTCCCGATTCCACGCTGCGCGTGTGGTGGGTGGACAGCGGATTCGACGAAGCTGCCCCAGAGAACGTGCGCGCCTACGACGCCGATGGCGAAGCGCTCGGCGCGCTCACGCCGTCGGGCTGATCAGGACCGCAGGACCCGGCCCGGGCGCACGTCGAGCGCTTCGACGACGGGCTTGTCGTCTTCGCGGATGACCGTGCCGTTGACGAGGCCGTGCCGCATGCCGACCGGCTGGTCGGCGACGAGGCGCTCACCGTCGGCGGGGAAGTCGCGGATGCGACGCAGGGGACCGGGCGCAACGGTGTCGGCGTCGAACACGCAGATGTCGGCGGCCTTGCCCACCTCGATCGTGCCGCGGTCGGTGAAGCCGAACACGCCCGCGGGTTCGCCGCTGAGCTTGTAGATCGCTTTCTCGATCGGCATCACTTCCTTGTCGCGCAC
>JANNHK010000379.1:0-2446 GCA_031404355.1 Actinomycetes bacterium | reverse complement strand
GCCACCGGCGCCGTCAGCGGCGTCCAGGCCAGCGCGACGCCGAGCAGCATCACCATCGAGACCTCGATCAGGCGCTCGCAGCGCTGGCCGAAGGCCACGAGACGCTCGCTCATGACGCCTTCGCGCCCGCCTTCGGCCGCCTTGCGAGTGGCTGTTCAACGAGAACTGGGGCGTCGACATCTCGGTGTCGACCCCGCACCTCATCACCGCCCTCGTCGAAGAGGCAGTCTCGGTGGGCCGCCTCGTACGCATCCTCCAGTTCGAGGGCGGCAACGTTCGCCTGGTCGAACTTCGCCTCGCGCCCGACGCGCCCGTCATCGACAAGGCCATCAAGGACCTCGAGATACCGCGCGACGCCACGATCGTCGCCGTGTTGCGCGCCGAGCACGTCATCATGCCGCGCGGCGATACGGTGTTCGAGGCGGGCGACGAAGTGCTCGCGATGGTCACGGCCGACGCCGAAGACGACGTCCGCCGCATCCTCGCCGGCGGGGACTAGACCAGCGTGTAAATGGGGTTGTAGACGACGCGCTGGTTGTGGTCGAGCGTCATGACGCCTTCGAGCACGATGCGGCGGCCCGGCGAGATGCCGTGGATCTTGCGCCGCCCGAGGAACACACCGGTCACGAACGCGTCACCGTCGTAGACCAACACTTCGAGGGCATCCGCGCCGGCGCGGGGCACGATGCGCACCGACCGCACCTCACCGGCGAGGCGAACAGGTTGTCGCGTTTTCGCGTCGGCGATCGTCGAGCACTGCATGCTGTCGCACCACGTCGACAGGATCTGCCGATCCTGCTCCTCGACGGGTTTTGTCAGCTTCTCGACGAATTTGCGCAGTGCCACGGTTTCCAAGGTACCCCTCGCTAGCCTGGCGGGCTGTTGTCTCCCCTGCGCTCCCCCCTCCTGGCGGCCGCCGTCGCCGCCGTTCTTGCGTTCTCCGCGTGTTCGGGCGACGACGACTCTTCCGACTCGGCCGATGACCGGCCCACCACCTCCACCGCGGCTCCCGTCGATGCGGGGGTAGCTCTCACGCGCGGCGAAGCCGTCGTTGCCAGCGCCGGCGGCGACGTCGCCCTCGACGAAGCGACGCAACAGGCCGTCGTCGAAGCCGCCCAGGCGTACGTCGATGCAGCGGTGATCGCCCCGCTCACCGAGGGCGCCGTCGGCGAGGGCTACGACGCGCTGTTCGACACCGCGGTCCAGGCGAGCGCCATCGAAGCCGACCGGGCCGTCCTCACCGACGAAGGCATTCCCGTACCGACCGAGGCGCCGACGATCACGGCGACGCCGGTCCGCATCGACGGACTCGCGGCGGCCGACGGCACCCTCACGTTCCTCGCCACGACCTTCGCCGTCACCGTCGACACGGAAACCGCGAGCGGGCCCGTGGCCGTGCGCCGCAACGTCGAACTGACGTATGCACCGAGTGGCAGCACGTGGCTCGTCACCGCGTACCGCGTGAGCGTCGAACGTGACATCGCCGATGCCGGAACCTCGACTACCACGGCGGCCGCAGGATGAGGAAGATCGTGAAGCGCACGCTCATCGTCGTCGCGACGCTCGTCGTTGTGATCGCGCTCGGAACGGGCGGGATGGTCGCCGCGTGGCTCGCCGGATGGCGTATCCCGCTTGCTTCCGGTGCCACGTGGATGAAGATCGAAAAGGTCGGCTCCGCCGATGCGGCCGGCACGCCGACCGACACGTTCTTCATCGCGCTGATCGGCAACGACGCACGCGAGGGACGCGGCGGCGCACGGGGCGACGCGCTTCATGTCGTCGGCATCAACCCGGCGACGAACACCGCCACCATGCTCAACGTGCCGCGCGACACGTGCTGGAACGGCGGCAAGATCAACCGGGCCCACGCCCAGGACGGCCCCCGGGGGCAGGCCGACGCGCTCGCCCAACTGCTCGGCGTGAACATCACGTACGTCGTGTCGGCGAACTTCCCCGAGTTCCAGGGAATGGTCAACGGCATCGGCGGCATCCAGATCGACATACCCGTCGCCATGAACGACCCGGACTCGGGCGCGTTCTTCGACCCGGGTCCGCAGCGGGTCGACGGCTGGGGCGCGCTCGCGTTCTCCCGCGACCGTCACGACTTCCCGCGCGGCGACATCAGCCGCAGCGAGAACCAGGGCCTGATGATCTTGGCCGCGCTGCGCACACTGCAGGCCGAGAACAAGGGCCCCGCCGGCGAGTTCAAGACCGCCGCGCTCGTCGCCCGCCACGCCCAGGTCGAAGGCATGGGCCTGGCCGAGACGTACCGCCTGGGTCGCCTCGCGTTCCGGCTCGACCCAAATGCCGTCCGCAGCGTCACGATCCCCGTCGGCGGCGGCAACTGCCTCAACCTCACCGGCGACGCATCCGGCCTCTTCGCCGACTTCGCCGACGACGCAACGTTGCAAACCCACTAACGATCCGAAATTGCGAAATAGGACGT
>JANNHK010000378.1:0-7418 GCA_031404355.1 Actinomycetes bacterium | reverse complement strand
CCACCGACGACGACAACTCGGCCGACGTCGATACCACCGGGATCTCCGAGCTGCTCCGATCGCTGTGCGCCATTGCCATCCTGCCCGTCGACCCCGCCCAACAGGCTCGGGTGGAATCGCTCGCTGCGGACCTCTCGCACCAGCGGTTCGCACTTCCCGACGGCGTCGCATCCGCGCGCTTTCACTCGTTCGGCATTGAGACGACGCCGGTTCCGTTCCCGCCAAGTTGCGACCGCATGCTCGTCGTGTCGCCCTTCCTGAGCCCGTGGGCGCTCGACGCCCTCCCGCAACCGTCGACCATGTCGGTACTCGTCAGCCGCACCGAGGAACTCGACGCGATGCCGCTGAACGTGCTCGACCGGTTCGACGACGTACACGTCCTCGACCCACTCGCGAGCCCCACCGACGACCGCGCCACCGACACCAACCCTCCCGCCGACGACCCCGGTGTCGACCTCGAAGGTCTCCACGCGAAGCTGTACGTGTTCGAGTCCGGTGACGACGTGGTGATGTTGACCGGATCCGCGAACGCGACGAGTGCGGCCTTCAAGCACAACGTCGAAGTGCTCGCCGAACTCACAGCGCAGCCGCGCGATGCCGGCGTCGTCGCCCTTCTCGACGGTGGAAGCGAGGACTCGGGGTCGCTCTCTCGCCTGCTCATCCCGTACACACGCCTCGACGATGCGCCCGTCCGGACCGACGACGCCGTGGCCGACCGGCTCGACCAGATCCGGCGCGCGATTGCGGCCGTGCCGATCACGGCCGACGTGATTGCCGCTGAAGGGGACACGTTCCACGTCCGCTACTCGTCGGTGGAACCGTTCCCGCCGTTTCCTGATGGAGTCGAAGCGCGTGTGTGGCCCGTTACCCTCCGGTCCGCCGACGGTGCGGTCGCCGTCGGCGCGGCGTCTCTCGACCTGACCGTCACGGTCTCATTCGAAGCACTCACGGCATTCCTTGTCGTCGAACTCGTCGATGGTGATGCGACGACGCGTGGCGTACTGCGCACTGACCTCCGCAACGCACCCGCGGACCGGGGCTCCCGCCTTCTTCGCCTTCTGCTCGGCGACGCTTCTCGATTCCTGCGTTACCTCCTGCTCCTGCTCGCCGACGAGACCAGCGACCGCTTCGAGCTGACCGAACTGCTCGACAAGATCGACGCGACCGACCAGAACACCGACGGGCAGTCGGTCCTGCCGACCGTGCCGCTCCTCGAAGCGCTGCTGCGTGCCCTGCGGCGCGACCCGAAACGTCTCGAACAGGTCGACCGCCTCGTCACGGACCTCGCGGACGAGACCGACATCCTGCCGCCGCACTTCGGCGAGATTTGGCAGCCCGTTTGGGCAATCGCGCAGGAGCGATCGTCGTGACGGCACTGGTCGACCCGGCGCACGCGCTCGACGGACTCAAGGACTTCCAGCGCTCGACGGCCCGGTACGTCTACGAGCGCATGTACGACGAGATCGACCCCGCGCTCCGATTCCTCGTCGCCGACGAAGTCGGGCTCGGCAAGACGCTGGTCGCGCGCGGCGTCATCGCCCAGGTGCTGGCCCACCTCGCCAACGTCGGCGACAAGCGCCATGACATCGTCTACGTCTGTTCGAACCAAGCCATCGCGAGCCAGAACCTGCGCAAACTCAACCCGACCGACACTGACGTCGAAATGCTCCCAACACGGTTCACGATGCTTCCTGCGCAGAGCGAGCAGCTCCAGCGACAGGCCGTCAACCTGATCGCGATCACGCCCGGTACCTCGTTGTCGTTCGGGCAGAGCGGAGGCATGTTCGACGAGCGGGCACTCGCGTTCGCGTTGCTCACCGAGGTCTGGGGTGCTGATCGCCTGCGCGGGTCGGGGCCGGCACGGGTTTTCTTCCTCGGCATCGCCGACGACAGCTCGGCCGCCCGCCGGCTCCGCGATCGCAGCCGAGAGTTCGCGGAGGATCTCGACGACGCTGTGATCAAGGGCTTCCGGGCTCAGCTCCAACAGCTCAACGCGCGTCGCGAACACGAAGGGCGGTCGAGCATCTGGAAAGAGTTCGCCCAGCTGGCCGACGAGTTCCAGTACCGGCGCCAGGAATATGAATGGCCGTTGCGCAGGCGCCGCAACCGGTTCATCGCCGAACTGCGGGAAGCGCTGGCGACCGTCGGCATCCGCGCGTTGGAACCCGACCTCGTGATCCTCGACGAGTTCCAGCGGTTCAAGAACCTGCTCGACCCGGCTGACCAATCGTGGTCGACGCGCCTGGCGCGCGAGCTCTTCAACTATCGCGACCGGGCTACCGGACGACCGACCCGCACGCTCTTGCTGTCGGCAACTCCGTACCGCATGTACACCATGGCCGACGACGACCTCGGCGACGACCACTACGCAGACTTCGTCGACACCGTTCGCTTCCTCTTCGACAAGGACGTCGCAGTCGACCAACTCCAGGGCCACCTGGCCGACATGCGCGCCGGCCTGGTCGACGCCGCTTCCGACGGGGGCGCAGCGGCGGTTGCCGCGTGCAACACGACACGGGAGCTGCTGCAGAAGGTCATGGTCCGAACCGAGCGCCTGGCTTCGACGCCGGACCGCAACGGGATGCTCACCACCCTTCCGTTGCCCGACTTCCAGCTCGAACCCGGCGACGTCCGCGCCTATGTGCAGTTGAGTGAGATTGCCGAAGAACTCGGAGAACGTGACGTCCTGGAGTACTGGAAATCGAGCCCGTACCTCCTGAACTTCATGGAGGGCTACGCGCTCAAGCACGCGTTCGCCGAACGCAGCGGCAACGGCGCCGCGAGTCGACGGCTCGTTGGACTGCTCGATCGGAGTGACGGCCTCCTCGACTGGGACACCATCTGCGCGTACCGCAAGGTCGACCCTGCGAACGCAAAGCTGCGCGGACTCCTCGCCGACGTGATCAACGACAACACCGTGCGGCTGCTCTGGCTGCCGCCCTCGTTGCCGTACTACCGAACCGGTTCGGCGTTCGATGCCGCGGGGTCGGTGACGAAGCGGCTCGTATTCTCGGCCTGGAACGTCGTGCCGAAGGTCATCTCGACGATCTTGAGCTACGAGGCTGAGCGGGCGATCGTCGGGTCCGATCCGGCCAGCGCCGAGATCGACTATCTCACCGAGTATGGCCGCCGACCGGGCCGCCTGATCGAGTTTCGACTCGACGGCAATCGCCCGGGCGGCATGACGTCGTTCGCATTCGTGTACCCCAGTGTCGCGCTCGCTCGGCTCGGTGACCCGCGTGCCTTGGCGCATGCGTTGCGGGCGCGCGGGGAGACCCCGACGACCGAACTTGTACTGCGAGAGGTCCGAACCCGGCTGCACGCGGTGCTCGAACCCATGCTCGACCGTGCGCCCGCCACCGGAGCCTCCGACCAGCGCTGGTACTGGGCCGCTCCGCTCCTGCTCGACCAGGCCCAGGACGCCGAAGGTCTGCACGCCTTCCTGGCCGGTGCGTCCGCGTCCGAGGCGTGGACCGGGGCGAGCGATGACGACGATGACACCGGCTCGGGCCGATTCCGCAACCACATCACGCACGCGACCGAACTGTTGGAACCCGGCGGCGAACTCGGGCGCGTCCCCGACGACCTCCTCGACGTGTTAGTCGAACTGGCCGTCGGCGGCCCGGCAACCGCGGCGCTGCGGGCACTCGCACGGGTCACCGGAACCGATCTTGACGACATCCCGCTCGCACTCCGATGCGGCGCGGCCCGGGTCGCGTGGGGATACCGCTCCCTGTTCAACGGACCCGACGCGACCGCGCTCGTACGGAACTGGTCCGACACGTCGTTGCCCTACTGGCGGTCGGCGCTGCGATACGCGATCGACGGCAACATTCAGGCCACGCTCGACGAGTACGCGCACGTTCTGCGCGAGTGGCTTGGATTCGTTGCCGATGCGCCTGCCGATCGCATCGCGACGAGTCTTGGCAACGCCATGTACGACGCGCTCACGTTGCGCACGGCCAGCTACCGCACCGATGTGCTGTCCGTCGACGGCGACGCGATCACGGTCGCCGAACATCGGATGCGAGGGCGATTTGCCGTGCGGTTCGGCGACCAACGCTCCGAGGAGGGCACCCTCGCCCGTACCGAGCAGGTGAGTCAGGCGTTCAACTCCCCGTTCTGGCCGTTCGTGCTCGCGACCACGTCGATCGGACAGGAAGGACTCGACTTCCACCTCTACTGCCACGCCGTCGTCCATTGGAATCTGCCGCACAACCCCGTCGACCTCGAGCAGCGCGAGGGTCGCGTGCACCGGTACAAGGGCCATGCGGTTCGCAAGAACGTCGCAATGGAATGCGAAGCCGCCGCATTCGATCTTGACGAATCTGACCCGTGGACGGCGATGTTCGTGAGCGCGGCGTCACGGCGTGCTCCGGGTGAAACGGAACTGATTCCGTACTGGGTGTTCAAGCCGACGGAGGCTGGTGCGTCAATCAACCGCTACGTGGCCGCGCTGCCGCTCAGTCGTGACGCTTCGCGTCTCGACGGTCTCCTCCGATCGGTTGCCGCGTATCGGCTCGCGTTCGGGCAACCGCGCCAAGAGGAGCTCGTGGAATATCTCCTCCCGCATTTCGACAAGGACCAGCTCGCCGACCTCACCGACCGATTGCGCATCGACCTGAGTCCACCCGTGAACGCCGGGACCGGGTAACTGCCGAACCCTGCGAGATTGCTATCGAGAGGTTCACATGACCACTGACGATGTCCAACGAATCTGCACGTTGCTTGCCGATCCCGCAGCTGCCCGTGAACCGGCGATGATCAACCGCGGCGGAGAGTATGACGTCGCCGGGCTCTACTCATGGTGGGCCGATGACGACGCGCGCAAGATCATCGGATCTGTGCTCGGATGCGAAGCTCCCGCGCTCGTCTACGTAGGTCAGGCGGGTGCGACGAAGATGCCGTCGGGAACGCGATCGTCGGCGACACTCGCCAGTCGGATTGCGGAGCAGCACGCGAAGGGAGCGATCGGAGCGTCGACATTCCGCAAGACGATCGCCTCGATCGTCATTGACGAACTCGCGTTGGAGGTCGAGAACGAGAACCGGCTCGTCGCCGACAGCAACCGCCGGCTCAGCAGTTGGATCGCCGAGCACCTCCGGGTCAATCCCGTTCCCTTCGACGATCGGGATCGCCTTGGGGAACTCGAGGGCCGCGTCGTTTCCGCACTCGACCCGTTGCTCAACCTGCAACATGTCGCGCCGACCGAGCCGAGGCAGCGTCTCCGACGATTGCGTGGAGCGCTTGGCGCCGACCAACAGGAGCCGGTGGGCGACAGTGAGAATGGGCTCGCCGTCGTTGCGACGGGTGCCGCTGTGGACGTCGTCGACAAGAACTTCGAAGGATGGTTGATTCGTCTCGAACCGGCATCGGAGTTGGACCTCGAGCGCCGCACGGAGACCGTTCCGCCGAGCGTCGCCGTCGCGGTGCGGTCAATCGCGGATCGCTTCCCGGAGGTTGCGAGACTGCTGCGCGCCAACCCAGGTCTGCGAGTCGTGTTCTCGCCACAACTGCGCCAGCTTCTCGCGACCGGAGAAGCCCACCTGATGCGCTCGGGCTCGGAAACCCTGCCCGTCGTCGTCGACGCGACCGGAAAAATCCTCGGACATGGTCGCGTGCTGCCCAACTCGGGCCTCACAATGGCTGGCGGCGGGGTCGTGCTCGGTGCGGCGGGCGTCGTCGCGTGGCCGATTCTGTTGGCCGCCGCCGCCGTTGGCGCGGCGGCCGCCATGTCAGAGCAGCGATGGCTCGAACGGACCTTCGCCGGGCTCGAGAGCTCGATGCGCCGAATCGAGTTCCGGCTGCGGGACGACGATGCCGGGCTGCTCGAAGCCGCAGACAACACGGTCGAGCTCGTCAGGCCGTCGGCGGGTGCCGGTACCGTGCCGCCGCAGCTCCGAATGCAGCTGGCCGTCGCCCAGCTCGACGTCGATCGCGTGTACGCGTCGCGCCGTCGGTTCGTCGAGCGGTGGAAGCGCGCACTCGCGGAAGCGCAAGACGATGCCCAGTACAAGAGTGGGCGTCCCAAGACATGGGCGGGCGACATCGCCGACGAACTCGCCGACCGGCGAACGGGTGTGATGGACGAGATCGTGTTGTTCCTTCAGGCGATGATCGTCCGAGCCCGATTGACGGCGTGTACCGCGGCGGTGGTGTCGGCCGACGGTGACGGGCGGGCGGCCTTGACGATGCTCGATCGGCTGGAACCGGAGCTTCGCCACGACTACCACGACCTCGCCAACCGAGTGAAGGCGCTCGCGAAGTTCGAGCCTCAGGCGCCGAAGTGGAAGGAGCTCCTGCAGAGCGTTCCCGGCGCCAAGATTCCCCTCATGCGAATGAAGTCGGACAACGAAGCACACGCTCTGATGCAGGAGCTGTATGGCGAGATGCACCGAACGATTGGCGCGGCCCTGCCGGAGCGCGACGTGGCAGTCGACGTGTTCATTACTCGTGCTGCCTTGGCGGATGAGCAGTGATTCGGTCATTCGCGGACGACGATGCCGGCTTCGTCCGGTGGCGCGACACCCATCCGGACGGCTTCATCGTCAACCACGAGCTGCCTCCGAAGCCGTCATACCTGGTGCTGCATAGTGCGCCATGTGGAACGCTCGCCGGCGATCCGAAGGGTCGCGGAACGAACTGGACGAGTGCCTTGGGCAAGACGTGCGGTGACTCCGTCACCGAGCTGCGGGCGTGGGCACAACGCGTTGGAGGCGATCTCGACCCGTGCCGACTGTGCGGGCCCTGAGGTGAGGAGCTCGCCAATGGGGACGCGACCGATGCCGTTTCGGTGGGAGGGCGCGCGTGAGTGGTGCCTCGTCAGGGCTGTCGTGAAGAAGGCGGACGGCGATGACGCACCCTTCACCTTCTCGGTGCACATCGCCTGACGACGTGATGGCGGGCGTGTCCCACGTCTTGCCGACAATGAGCGCATGCCCGGACCCGCAACGCCCAACCCGGCGCGGTCGGCGCGGTTGCGTGCCATCTTCGAGGTGTCGAGTTTGGACGACGTCGCCGACGCGGTCGCGACCGAGGACGAACGGCGTGTGTACGTCGAACGCGTCGGTGGTGGCTGGCGGTGGAGCCTCGTGCACCTGGGCGGGTCGTATCCGTTGCTGCGGATCACGGCCCGGTTCCTCGGCCTCGACTACAGCCTGGATTGGTGTTCCGTTCCGGACGCTCGACAAGGCGTCGGTCGGTTCGCTATGCCGTCTCTGCGAACGGTCCGTAACGTTGCTGCGCGGCCTGTGCCGAGAGGCCGATTTCGGCGCCGATCGCTTTCCACGAGATGCCGGCCCGGCGAGCTGCGGCGACGGCATCGGCAACGGCGCCTTCGCTGCGGGCGCGCGTGAGCGCGGCGCGGCGAAGCAGGTATGTGGCGACATCGACCTCGTCGTCGCCGTCGGGTTCGTAGT
>JANNHK010000377.1:0-1931 GCA_031404355.1 Actinomycetes bacterium | reverse complement strand
GTCGGCCTCCGGGACGACTTGGTCTCGATGGTTCCGCCGTCGCTGCCGGCCCCGGAGTTCCTCGTGACGGTCACGGGCGTGATGGAGCTGGCCGGCGCAGCGGCGCTCCTCGGCGGGCGCACCTATCGCTGTGCTGCGGCGGGCCTCGCCCTGCTTCTGATCGCCGTCTTCCCCGCGAACGTCCACGCCGCCACGGCGGAGTTGACAGAAGTCCAGGCCGAGTCACTTGGCCTGCGAACCGCGCTCCAAGTCGTGTTTCTCTCTGCCCTGGTGGCGGTCTGGTGGCCGAAGGCCGCTCGTCCGCGCTCGATCCCGAGGCTTGCGTAGGGCGCCCGCTCGTGACGTCGCCTCGCATATCAGTGCGAACGGCCACTCGTCTGGTCTGCTCCTTCGTGCGGCGAGGCGGCGTCCTTGCGGGGCGGGGTCGAGCGCTTCGAATCGCGACGGGACCATCGACAGCTCACCACCCCCAAACGAAAAGGAAGTGCTCAGATGCTGACCATTCCATGGACCAGAACCAAGAACAACTCGAACGCTGCGACGCTCGTCCAGGTCTCGCGCCTGGAACTCAAACGCGCTCGCGACGTCCCCGGCTTCCTCGTCGCTGCGCTGAGAATCCGCCACATCACACTGCGATCCCCGGGCGCAGTCGGGGTCTCGATACGCGCCGAGCCGCTTCTTCGCACCTTCTGGACACTGTCGGCATGGGAGAGCGAAGACGCAATTCGCGCATTCGTGCGAAGCGACTATCACCGAAGCGTCATGGCCAAGTACCGGGACCGAATGACCGGCGCTCACTTCAACACCTGGTCCGAGGTCGACACCACCATGCGACCATTTAGCTGGGACGACGCACATCGGCGCTACGAGACTGCGCAACAGCAGAGGCAGTAGAACAGATCCTCGACCACGACCGCTCGTCGGTTCGCTGGTGACGCAACGTCAGGCAGAAGCGACGACGTGCGCCTTTGCGGACCTGATCAGACCGGTAACGGGTTGGTGAGACTCGGCTGCGTTACAGAATGGAGTGACAACGCGATCTCCGTCGATCGGCGATATGCAATTCTCCGGGCTCGCCAACGGCTACGCCGAGTGGATCGGGTCCGCCTGGGTGGCCCAATCGATCTCGGCACCCCCCACTGACCCAACGCGCCTCACCGAGGGCAATGGTCGTGCCCCGTGGAGTGGTGGGAATCGTTGTTGTGATTCCTGGTGGCGTCAGGTGATGGCGAGGATGCCGTCGCCGGGCGCCCATAACCAGCACGGTGACGGCGAATTCCAGCGGGCTGTACTCCAAGTTGGTGCTGCTGGGCCAGGTCAATATCGTTGTGGACGGCGCGACCGTGACTTCGCCCTATAAGAATCTTTTGTTCCTCACGCCATTCATCGGCTCGGGCGACTATGAAACCACCACGAGCAACGAAACCCAGACCGTGCAGTTCAAAGGCATCGTGGGCATCTCACCCTTTGGCGATGTAGGCTACCGCAATACCTTTACCTTCTCGCTGCCGACGGGTGGCAGCGATTCCGGCCGCGGTGGCACGGACGACATGATCTTCGGCGGGCCAGGCAACGACATCATTGACGCCGGCGCCGGAGATGACCACGTCGTGGGCGGACATTGGATGACGGCCACCGATGAAAACGCCCCGATCAACGACGGTGCTGACGGACTGGCGAGTTACAATGCCGTGGTGACGGTGCAGACCAGCGGCCTGCATCCGATTTACGACGACGGCCCGATCTTCGACGTGAACACCACCAGCGCGGATGCGGGGATCAACGCCAACGGCAGCATCAGTGGCCAGATTTGGTTCGACTCAAACGGCAACAACCGACAGGACCCCGCGCTCCCGGCCGAGACGTTTACCGGATTGGTCTTCGTGAACCTCTACGATTGCAATGGCAATCCGGTCAACACGGTCGTCACG
>JANNHK010000376.1:0-13377 GCA_031404355.1 Actinomycetes bacterium | reverse complement strand
ACCGGCCGCCGTGGGCGCGTGGTGCAACACCGGGCACTTGGCGGTCGGCGCTTGCTCTTCGTCGGTGGTGTCGACCGCGCCGGTCTCTTCGTTGCTCATGATGCTCCTCCAATGCATGCGGGGCAGGTGCCCCAGTACACGACCTCTGCTTCGTCGATGGTGAACCCGTGAGCGTCGGCGGCTTCCAGGCACGGCCGGTTCCCCACCGCGCAATCGACGTCGACCGTACGGCCGCACGCGCGACAGACGAGGTGGTGGTGGTTGTCGTCGACGCGGTCCTCGTAGCGGGCCGCCGACCGCGCGGGCTGGATGCGCCGGATGAGACCCGTGTCGGCCAGGGTGCCCAGCGCGTCGTACACCGCCTGGCGCGAGATAGCACCGATGTCGGCCCGCACGAGTTCTTCGATGTCGTCCGCGGTGCCGTGCGGCCGCCGCGATACCGCCCGCAGGACCGCCAGCCGCTGGGCCGTGACTTGTACGCCGTGCTCGCGGAGCAGCGGGGCGAGATCCGGGACCTCTTCCGTGGGCATGCGTTGCAGATTAGATCTGATTTTAGACTGAGTCAAAATCAGTCTGAGCACACAGTCTGTCAGCGCGCGGCTTCTGGTCACTGAAACGGGCGGCAGGTAGCCGGCGCCCGTTTCAGTGACCAGAACGAGATCGTGGTCGACGGGAACCAGATGGACCGCCTCATCGCGTCGCTCCCGGGCGCGTACGCACCAGGGACTACGCGAGTGCAGGTCCTGGCGCCGCACCGTCGTTCACCTTGTACCAAATCCAACGCGTCCCACCCGTTCCCGGCCAATACGCCTGCCACAACGCGTTGTCCGCACCCCGCACGAACACATCAACCCGACCCGAGTCCTTGGTCGCGGCGCCGCCCCCACGACTGGCATCGGTAGTTAGTGCTAAATATACTGACGTCGTGGACATGGACAGGAAATGAGGGTCGCCATCGTCGGCGGTGGCATCTCGGGGCTCGTGTGCGCCCATCTGCTCAACCCCCGGCACGCAGTCACCCTGTACGAGGCCGAGCACCGCCTCGGCGGGCACACCAACACCGTCGAGATCGAGATCGACGGCGAGACGCACCCGGTCGACACCGGGTTCATCGTCTACAACGAGCGCACGTATCCGGGTTTCGTCGCCCTGCTGCGGCACCTCGGCGTGGCGACCAAAGCCAGCGACATGAGCTTCAGCGTGTCGGACGAACGGTCGGGTCTCGAATGGGGAGGCACTTCGCTGTCGACGCTGTTCGCGCAGCGCCGGAACCTGTTGCGCCCGACGTTCCATCGCATGCTCGTCGACGTCGTGCGCTTCAACCGGGCCGCCCACCGGTTCGCGACCGAGAGCGCCGACCCCGACCTGACACTCGCGGACTTCATCGCCGCCGGACGGTGGTCGCGCGAGTTCGTCGACGGGTACCTCGTGCCGTTGGGTTCCGCGATCTGGTCGGCTGATCCGACGTCGTTCGCGGAGATCCCGATGGCGACGTTTGCCCGCTTCTTCGACAACCACGGCCTGCTGCGACTCGGCGACCAGCCCCGCTGGCGCACCATCGAAGGAGGCGCGGCCCGCTACGTCGACGCGATCCGGCAGCGGCTCGACGGACGCGTGCGCTACGGCACGGGGGTCGAAAAGGTCGTCCGGCGTTCCGACCTCGGCACCGTCGAACTGCGCACCGCGCCGGGTGAGTTGGCGGAGTTCGACCATGTCGTCATCGCAACGCACAGCGATCAGGCGTTGCGCCTGCTCGCCGACCCGACCGACGCCGAACGCGAGATCCTCGGAGCGATCCACTACCAGCCGAACCAGGCGACGCTCCATACCGACGTCCGGCTCCTGCCCCGGAACACGCGGGCGTGGGCGAGCTGGAACTACCACCGCACGGCCGTCGAGCGCGCGCAGGTCGCGGTCACGTACTCCATGAACCGGCTGCAGGGGATTCCGTCGGAGCGCCCGATCCTCGTCACCCTCAACCGTGACGACGCGATCGACCCGGCAAGTGTGCTCGCTTCATTCGAGTATGCCCACCCCGTGTTCGACACCGCCGCCGTGCGCGCCCAGCGCCGGCGCGACGAGATCAGCGGGCACGGCGATACATCGTTCGCAGGCGCGTACTGGGGGTACGGCTTCCACGAAGACGGCGTGCAGAGCGCGTTGCACGTGTGCCGCGCCCTCGGCGTGGAGGTGCCCTGGTGAACAGCGCCATCTACGAAGGCACGCTCCGGCACCGCCGGATCGGGTCCCCCGGCCACGAGTTCGCGTTCCCGGTCGCGATGCCGTACCTCGATCTCGGCGAACTCGACCAGGTCTTCGCCCGGCATCCGCTGTGGTCCGTCGAGCGCGCAAACGCAATCTCGTTCCGCCGCGCCGACTACTTGGGCGATCCCGCCGTCTCGCTCGACACGGCCGTGCGCGACCTCGTCGCAGAGAGGACCGGGCGGCGGCCGGGCGGTCCGATCCGCATGCTCACGCATGTCCGAACGTGGGGATGGCTGTTCAACCCGATCACGATCTACCTGTGCATGGACGCGACCGGCGACCGCATCGAAGCACTCGTCCTCGAAGTGACGAACACGCCGTGGCACGAACGGCACGCCTACGTCATCGACGGCGGCGCGGGCGAGCATCGCTTCCAAAAGGAACTCCACGTCTCGCCGTTCCTCGGCATGGACCACCAATACCGGCTGCGGATCACGCCACCGCGTGATCGCTTCGTCATCCACCTCGCCGCGCTCGAAGCCGGCACCGTCGTGTTCGACGCGACGCTCACGCTCCGCCGCCGCGCGATCAGCCGCTCGGCCCTGGGAAGGTTGCTCTGGCGATACCCCCTGCTCACGATGCGCGTCTCGGTCGGCATCTACCGGCACGCGCTGCGCCTCTGGAGGAAAGGCGCGCCGTACCACGCTCGTCCGGCGCGCACGCGTCCGTCCGACACGGTCAAGGCGGCGTAGGGATGCTGCCGCCGCTGTCACGGCGCGAAGTCGCGGCCCGAGATGCGATCGTGTGGCTCGGGCGCCGCGTGCGCCACGGGACGATCGTCCTCCACGAGCGCGATACGCGTATCGAGCTCGGGAACGGCAACCCCGTCGTCGACGTCACGGTCCGCGACCCGCGGTTCTATTGGGCCCTGCGGCGGGGATCGGCCGGCCTCGGCGAGTCCTACGCGCGCGGCTGGTGGGACTGCGACGACCTCACCGGGCTGCTCCGGCTGCTCATCGTCAACTTCGCGGGCGCCGGGCGCGTCCTCGACCGGATCGGCGCCGCCGCGCGACCGCTGCGCGATCCGCCGGCGCGGCTGCGCCGGCGCGACAAAGGCACCGACCGCCGCAACATCCACGCGCACTACGACATCGGCAACGACTTCTACGCCTTGATGCTCGACGAGAGCATGACGTACTCGTGCGGTGTCTTCGAGCGGCCCGGCATGTCACTCGGCGAAGCGCAGACCGCCAAGCTCGACCGCATCTGCCGGATGCTCGACCTGTCCTCCACGGATCACGTCGTCGAGATCGGTACCGGCTGGGGCGGGTTCGCAGTCCATGCCGCGTCGCAGTACGGCTGCCGGGTCACGACGACGACGATCTCCGACGCGCAGTACGAATACGCGACCAAGCGCGTCGCCGACGCCGGGGTCGCCGATCTGGTCACGGTGCTCGACGTCGACTACCGCGACATGACGGGCACCTACGACAAGCTGGTATCGATCGAAATGATCGAGGCCGTGAACTGGCGCGACTACGACACATTCTTCTCGGCGGGCGCGGGCCTGCTTCGCGACGGTGGTCTCGCCGCCCTCCAGGCGATCGTCATCGCCGACGAGAGCTTCGACCGCGCGAAGCACCACGACGACTTCATCCGGCGTTACATCTTCCCCGGCGGTTGCCTCCCGTCGATCGCGAGCCTTGCACTCGCGTCGAGCCGAGCCGGGTTCCGCATGCTCGACCTGCACGACATCGGGCAGCACTATCCCGCGACGCTCCGGGCGTGGTCCGCCAACGTGCAGGAGCATGAGTCCGAGGTCGCCGCCTTGGGCCTCGACATCGAATTCCGCCGCCTGTGGCACCTGTATCTCGCATACTGCGAGGCGGCGTTCCTCGAGCGCCGGGTCGGCGACGTGCACGTCCTCCTGGAGAAGCCGAGCTGACGCCCGCTCAGTCCTGCGCCCCCGTCGCGACGCGCTCGACCGCGGCGACCGCGCTCCGCGCGTCGCTTCCCGACCAGCCGTCCGCACCGAGTTTGCGGACGTGTTCGGCGCCGGTGATCGCCGCGCCACCCAGCAGCACGGGCACGTCGATGCCGCCCGCGCGCAGCGCCCGCACCGTCGCGCGCACGATCGCATCTCGTCCGGGCGTCGTCACGCCCACGACGACCGCGACGAGCCGGTTCGCATCACGGGCGGTGTCGACGAAGGACTCCGCCGGTGTGTTCGCTCCCATGTCGTTCACCTCGAACCCGACGCCGCGCAGCAGGTCGGCGAGGATCGCAGCCGGGAGGCTGTGCTGCTCGCCGGCCGGGGTCCCGAGCACCACGGTCCCGCGCTTGCGGCCGCGACGGGCGAACCGCGGACCGAGCCTCCCGATGATCCGTTGCGCGATCACGGTCGCCCGGTGTTCGTCGGCAACGGTCAATCGCCCCGCCGCCCAGTCGTCGCCGATCGCGTCGAGCGCAGGCACGAGGAGATCGAGGTAGATGTCGGGCGGCTCGACGCCCGACGCCAGCCCCGCCTCGACAACCGACCACGCCCCCGCTTCGTCGGCCGCGACCATCCGGGCGGCCAACTTGGCCGGCCCTTCGGCCCGCACCCGTCCCGGCCGGTTCCGGGCCCGCCCCGTAGCCGTCATCCGTGTCAGCTCGGCGGGGTCGACCATCCAGTGCACGCCGTCGCGCTCGGCGGGGAGCCGGCCGGTGCGGACGTACCGATATGCCGTCATGTAGTGGACGCCGAGACGCTCGGCCGCCTCGTGGAGGGTGATGCGGGTCACGACGACAATTTAACGCTAATCCTGGAGTTGGCCTTGCGCCATACTTAGTGCTAAAAAGACCCCATGGCTCACTACACAACCACGTTGCACAGTCTCATGCATCCCACCGACGCGTTCGCGTACCTCGCCGATGCCGAGCACTTCGCCGACTGGGATCCGGGCGTCACCCGAGCAACGAGGGTTGCCGGGAACGGGCCCGGGCTCGGCGCGGCGTACGACCTCGACGTCCGCAGCGGGCCGCGCACGATGACCCTGCGGTACGAGACGACCGATTGGGACCCGCCGCATCGGCTGATCCTACGGGCCGAGAGCCGCCTGTTGTTGTCGATCGACGAGATCCGTGTCGAACCCGACGCGGTCGGTTCGCGTGTCACCTACGACGCCCGTTTGACGCTGAAGGGTGCCGCCGCGATCTTCGATCCTCTGCTCGCGCTCACGTTCCGCCGCATCGGTGACCGGGCGGCCGGCGGCCTCCGCCGCGCGCTGCACGCCGAGACCGTCACGCGGTAATGGCAGGAATCGCCGACTTGGTCGACACCGGTCTGGACGCGACGATCGCGCCCGGATTCTCGCGGGTGGGGTACGCGGCGCGGTCGCGCCTTGACCACTGGAATCCGCTCGATCGGTACGACCTACACGGGCGCGTCATGGTGATCACCGGCGCGACCTCCGGGATCGGTCTCGCCGCGGCTCGCCGGCTCGCAGCAGCCGGGGCGACGGTCGAACTCCTCGCGCGCAACGCCGACAAGGCCATTCGCGTCGCCGACGAACTACGCGAGCACGCAACCGACGGCATCGGTGTGGTCGTCGCCGACATGGGCGATCTCGACGCGGTGCGAACCGCCGCCGCATCGCTCCAGGCGCGCCACGGCGCGATTCATGCGCTGATCCACAATGCCGGTGCGCTCGACCCGACATACACCACCGCACCCGACGGCACCGAGCACACCGTTGCGAGCCAGGTGCTTGGACCATTCCTCCTCACCTCGCTCCTCCTCGAGCAGTTGCGCGCCGCGGCGCCGGCGCGCGTGCTGTGGGTCGCGTCGGGCGGCATGTACTCGGAACGACTCGACGTCGACGACCTCGAGATGCGTCCCGACAACTATGACGGCACGAAGGCGTACGCACGCGCGAAGCGAGCGCAGGTAGCGCTGGCCGAGGAATGGGCGCAGCGAGTCGAACGCGACGGGATCGTCGTGCACTCGATGCATCCCGGATGGGCCGACACTCCCGGCGTCGAGCGGTCGCTGCCGACATTCCGGCGGGTGCTCGGGCCGCTGCTGCGCACTGCCGACGAAGGCGCCGACACCGTCGTCTGGCTCGCCGCCGACGACGGCGAACCGCTCGCGACAACCGGACGTTTCTGGCACGACCGCCGCCCGCGATCGACACACAAGCTGCCGTCGACGCGCGCGTCCGACACCGCGGCCGAACGCGCGCGACTCTGGAACTGGTGTGTTGCCCGCACCGCCGAGCCGAACTCGACCCGCACTCGCGCATCGACAGACACACCGCTCACCTCGCACACCTCTACGTGGGCACGCGCAGCTTCGCGGTCACGCGGCACACCGTAGGGTTCGGGTCGACGACTGGCCCACGGGGAGGTAGCAGCGGCAATGGCCAAGCTGATCTACGCGTCGAACATGTCCCTCGACGGCTGTACCGAGGACGAACACGGCGCCTTCGACTGGGCCCCACCGGACGACGACGTGTTCGCGTGCATCACCGACCTCATGCGGTCCGCGGGCACCTATCTCTACGGGCGGCGCATGTACGACACGATGGCCGTCTGGGAAACCGACGCCGCCCTGGCCGCGCAGTCGGACCTCATGGGCGAATTCGCGAACGTCTGGCAGGCCGCGGACAAAGTCGTCTACTCCACGACCCTGGCCGGGGTGTCCACCGCCAATACCCGGCTCGAACGCCACTTCGACCCCGGCGCGGTACACGACCTGAAGGCCGCGGCCGGAAGCGATCTCATCGTGGGAGGTCCGAACCTTGCGGCACAGGCGCTCAAGGCCGGGCTGGTCGACGAGTGCCGGCTGTTCATCTGGCCCGTCGTCCTCGGTGGGCGCAAGCCGGCGCTGCCGACCGAGACGCGCGCCGAACTCGAGCTCCTCGACGAGCGCCGATTCGGCAACGGCGTCGTCTACCTCCGCTACCGCCCTCTGCGAGGACCAACCGGCAGTTCTGGCGTGTGATGGCGGGTTTGGCGGCCGGGCGGCATCGTAAGGGGTAATGGACGGCCGGGACGAGGCGATCTATCGCAAGCATGCCGATGAGCTGATCCGGTTTGCGACGACGCTCGTGGGAGCCGCATCGGCTGAGGACGTCTTCTCGGCCGCGATCCTCAAGGCGATGACGTCGCCATCGTGGCAGTCGGTCATCGAGCATCGCGCGTACTTGTTTCGAGCGGTGCTGAACGAAGCGCTCGGCATGAAGCGATCAGACCGTCGTCGAAGCCTGCGCGAGACGACCGCCGCACCGCGCGAGGTCGTCGAGGCTTCTCATGTTTCTCTCGAGGTCGCTGACGCGATGAGCCCGCTGTCCGTGCGGCAACGCTCCGTGCTCTATCTCGCCTATTGGCTCGATCTCACGGTCGATGAGATCGCCGGCACATTGCTGCTGTCACGCCGCAGCACCGAACGCGCGCTGACGGCCGCGCGCACGCAGCTCGAGGAGCAACTCCGATGAAACATCAGTGGCCACCGCAGGTGTCCAGCGCACTGCACCAGTTCTCGGACTCGGCGCCGGATGCTCCGAGCCTGACCTCCGTGCTGGAACCGCATGCGACGGAGAAGGTCGCCGGGTCCCCGTCCTTCCGCGTGCGCACCAACCGGCGCCGCTTGGTGATCGCGTGCGCGGCCATCGTCGCGGTCGTCGGGATCGTCGGCGTAGCCATCCGCAGCGCGAACTCTGACAACGATGACTCCGACCCTACGATCATCGCCGGACCGACGCCGACCGCGGTCTCGGACTCCACGCCCGTCACGGGCGGCGGGCCCGCGTTCGCGGCTGCGATCGAAGCCTCCGGTGTGCTGAACGGCCCGTCGGCCGACGAGGTGGCGCAGGCGACGGACCGCGACCTCTACTACCGGGCCAAGGGGATACAGGTCTCGGCGGCCGGCAATTACGTCTCGTTGCGGAGGTGCCGAGCCGTGGCGGCCTCCACGTGCGGCACCGGGTGGGCGTACGTGACGGGGGTTGCCGGCGGAGGCGAGGTGCACCCAGGGCTGTTGGGTGGAGCGAGTCGCCTCGATCTGCATCTCCTCGATGATCGCTACTTCGTGGCGTCGGAGAGTTCACCCGACGCGCAAGCGCCGTCGACGGCATGGCTCATCGACACGGTAACGGGTACGGCGGGGGTGCTCAGCCGGCGCGACGAGCCGACGACGCTGAACGCGCCCGAGCAGGCGCTGCTGCTGTGCCAAGAGTCGTACGACACGCGGTGCGCGGTCACGCAGAGCCCCGGAACCGGCTTGGCGAAAGTGGTCGATGCTCGCGACGGCACGATCCGGCCGTTGGCCATGCCCGACGACGTTGTGGCCGGTCTTACCGTCGCGCAGCCCGGCACCGGCCGGATCTGGGTGGGGACCGACCCCGACGGCGACGGGCCCGGCCTCGCCTACAGCGACGACGGCGGCGCGGCGTGGACCGAGGTCGCGCTTCCGGAACAGGTGCGCGCCACCGACGAGGAGGACTTGGAGATCGCGGCGGACGGTGATCGTGTCGCAGCGGCCACAGGGTGGGGAGGCGGTGGCGACCCGCACACCGTGTACGTCTCGGATGACGCGGGACGGAGCTGGACGACCACAACCCCATCCGAACCGGATGGCAACATTGGACGCCTGTACGTCCTCGCCGACGGACGGCTGGTGCTGTTCTGGTCGGCCGATGCCCACCCCGTGCAAGTGCTTGTGTCAACCGGCTCGGAGTGGGCCGAACTCGAGAAGGTCGACCTTGTCCTCGGCCCCGCGACGCCCTTGTTCTCGAAGCGCTTCAGCGTCAACCGCGCGGGGATCGCCTTGATCCCCTCGTTCGTCAGCCCGTGTGCGACGTCGTGCACCGGGCCTGAATCCGACGAAGGCCTACTGCTCGACACGATCGACTTCAGCACCGACCTGACGAACTGGTCGACCATCGAGGTCCTCGACGATTGATCGGACGGCACGTCCGGACGCCCGCCGCCATATCCGCCTCGATTCGTTTGATATTGGTTAGACCGATGGCCGGGTTCCAAAGACGTCGACACCGAACGCCGCTGGTCGGCGGCGGCGGCGGACCGTCAGCGGACCGTCAGCGGATGGTGGCGGAGCAGGCACGTCCGTAGGGCGGCGTCAACCGGCCACGGTTGTGTGCAGCCGTCCAGCCGCTGCCGACACCGTGGTGGCGCGAGGCACTCCACGGATGATCCAAAGCGCGCAACATCTGGCTCTCGGAACACGACTTGTGGCGCGATCGTGGCTGACGAACGCTCGCGGTGAGCGTCTCAGGCGCGTGCGAGTAGCTCGCGATGCGACTCGACCGAACCCGGCAACACTTCGAGATCGATGATCCCGTCGTCGTCGATCGCGAGGATCCGCGCGACCCTGGGTTCGTTTTCGTCATCGCCCACTACTGCGTACGCACCTACGGTCGGCACGAAGCCAGGCCGTGCGTCGGCGACGCGTGTAATGAGACGCCGGTCGTCGGTCATATCCATGAAGTCGACGGCCAGATCGGGCGTCACAGCCATGGCGCTGCTCCTTCGTCTCTCGTCGTCTCCCAGGCTACCGGGGAGGCGACCCGGCCGGGTTGGGGATCGGGTCATCGAAGCAACCGCCGAGACGAGCCACGGTCAACTCACTCAGGTCGGGCAACACAACCGTGAAATGGGGATGCTCGAAACTGGCAAGAACAGCGAAACCGGCACCCCTCAGACGACCGAAGGTGGACAGTCGGATCTTGGTGTAGTTCGCGATCCGGCCACTGCTGCGACACGCCTCGAGCACCGTCTGGTCGATGACTCCCTCAACCGAGATCCCGTAGATCGCATACGCGTCGAAGTTTCGCTCGGCGGATCGGCGCACCACCGCCGCCGCCATCGCGCCGTGCCACCGCTACGACTCGGTGGCGGCGCACGCCGTACTCATCGGGGCCCGGCCGAGATGGCCGGGCCCCGGGAGTGAGTGGTGGCCGGGAGGATTTGAGCCTGCGACCCTCAGCGGCCCTTTTCGATCACGCCACACGCGTACCGCGCGCCGGCGTTGCCGGTTGCGGCGGTGCCGCCGGGCCCGAAGTAGGCCGTGCCATTGTCGGTGTACTGATTCGGAGCGGCACCGAGCGGCACGTTGCCGAAGTTGTCGGGTCCGACGTGCACGACGATCGCATGCCCGAGGAGATCGGCGGGGGTGAACTTGTCGAGATCGAACTTCATCTCGACTTCGCCGTCGCTCTGGCGAACCAGGCTGGGCAGATCGCCGGTGTGGCTGCCATGGTTGTTACCACCGACGTCCCAGTGGCCGCCGACCGATGTGAACGCCGTCGCCGCGTCGCAGCCGGGGCGAATTCCAGTGGTCGGGTCGGGGTTGTTGGCGTGAATGTGAAAGCCGTGGAACTCGGCGGAGTCGGACGGCAACGTGACGGTCACGCGCGCGACGACCCCCTGACGCTCGCGGTGGAAGCGAACGGCGCCTATAACTTGACCGCTCGCGTCGCTGAGCGTCGCTTTGGCAACCGGTGGGCCCGTGCCTCCCGCGGTCGCTGCGGTCGAAGTCGCGACGACCGCAGCGAGCAAAGCGATCGTGAGACACGCGGCGATTCGGTACTTGCCGTTGATATGCATGTCAGTCCTCTCGTGAACTGGTCTTGGACACTTGCCTGCGAGCGCGCTGGCCCGCGCGCGCACTCCTTACGATTCGTTGACGCCGCCGTGCGGACCTATAGCGAGGTGTCGAGCGAGACGGCGGGCGCTTGGACCGGCACCCCAGCTGCTTCGCGCTGAGACCGGCATCTCATCGAGTATGAGTTGCCGGGTCCTGGCGCTGAAGAGTGCTGCCTCCCGATTTATTCGGGGCTACCCGCACCGCGCGGGGTGGGTTAGCCCACTCGCACGCCGGGTGTTCGCGCATTGCCGACGCAACCACGCGTCCGCGAACGCGCCGAGGCCCGGCCACTTGGCCGGGCCTCGTGAGTAGCGGGGGCAGGATTTGAACCTGCGATCTTCGGGTTATGAGCCAGACCAGGAGCCGATGTGCCGTTCGATGATCGATCGTCGGTCACGCGGGAGATCGGCAACTTGGCCAAGCCGGTCGAGAAGAGTGGCGGAGTCGACAACCCGAGCGGCGAGAAGCGACCGGCAGAACTCGTCGTCCTTCTCTCGCCCGGCAATCGCCTTCGAGATCCAGAGGTCGTGGCGTTCAAGACACCAGGCGACCACGCCATTCGTCGCCGGCGACTCGTATCGGACGAGGCGGTCGCGCCATCCCTCGGGCAGCACGGCGGTCGTTTCAGAAACGCCCTGCGCGTAGATACCGAAGCTCTCATGGAACATCGAGGCCTCACCGATCGAGCCGTCGATCAAGTCAGCTTTCTCGTTGTCCTCGTCGTCAAAGGGCACAATGTCGACCTCGACCGATCGCTGAGCCTCTGGCGGTAGACCCGCGGCAAGCGTGCCGTGAAGAGCCTGACTCCCGATGACGAGCAGTTCCTGCACGCCTAACACGCCCCCGGCAGCTCGAACGGCATGGTCGAAGTCCGAACGCTTCACGCGACGCCTTCCAGCGCGCGGAATCGCTCGTACACGCGGGCGCGTTCGGCTTGCGACAAGGCCCCGGCAAAGGGGGTGACATGGCGCAGTTCTCGTGCATGCCGGCGCGGGTCGACGAGTAGGTCGACGATCTCCACGACCGGTCGCCTCAGAATCCGACGCCACTCCGACAAGAGCGATTCCGCGTCCGGATTCGCATCAGCCATGCGCCGTAGGTTCACTCGCGCGCGGTGCAGCACGTCGGCGGGATCCGCAATGAGTCGAGCGCCGATCGCTTCGTGGAGGTGCAAGCTGCGACGCTCCTCACGAGTCATTGGCTCGACGAACTGCACCACAACCTCGAACCCGACGGAACGCGCAACGCGCGACAACGTGCGCAACGTCGGGCTCTTGCGGCCCGACTCGTAAGCCGCGATCGTCGGCTGCGACGTACCGGCGACCGCTGCCAATTCGGCCTGGGTCAACCCTGATCGGCGCCGCAAGCTCTCGACCGCGCTCATAGCAACGAGTATATCCGATCAGATATGGTACGTCACGGCCTGGAGCCACTGAACGCGTCGAGACCCGGCTCAATGGCCGGGCCTCGTGAGTAGCGGGGGCAGGATTTGAACCTGCGACCTTCGGGTTGTGAGCACGGGCGCGCTGTCCGATCTCGTCCGTCTCGGTGCCTGCCCGTTCGGGCTCGTCCGGCCCTGAGCAACAGCTGCTCATGGCCCGTCCGGGCAGCGGCCAGTTCGTCGGCCTCGGTTCGTTTGACACCGGTGAGAGAGGCCTGCGGATCTTGGCGTTGCGGATATGCTACCCCCATGCCATCGGCGGCCACCGTTCTGCAGAGAGCCCGAGAGGACGCCGGGCTCTCGCGCCGCGCCCTCGCCCGGCGAGCGGGAGTGCCGATCTCAACTATCTCGCGCATCGAGGAAGGCGAAGTCGATCCGACACTCACGATGCTTGAGCGGGTTGTCTCCGCAACCGGACGGCAGCTCACCCTCGAGATCGAGGCGATACCCGAGCGTCGATCACTCGCCGCGCTCGCAGATGCGTGGGATCCGTCGCGCGCCGGGCCGAAGATCAACTGGACCCGCCTCCGCGCGTTCCTGGACTCGCTGCACGGGTATCCGGACGACGTCGAACTCGCGATCGCGACTCCACCGCCACGCAGTGGGCTCGCACAGCTCGACAGCCTGCTCGCTGCGATCGCCGAGAAGCTCGCCGACGACGCCGGCGTCAACCGGCCCCGGTGGTGTGCCGCCGTCCGGCCGCTGCCGACACCGTGGTTGGCGCGAGGCACCCCACGGATGATCCAACAAGCGCGCCGCAAAGCACCACGGCAGTTCAAGCAGCGCAACATCTGGCTCTCGGAGAACGACCTGTGGCGCGATCGTGGATGACGACCTGTTCGACAAGGCGACGATCATCGCGAGCTTCGACGCAATCGCCGAACACCTCGACAAAGAGCGCGCACCAGCCGGCTTACTCATCGTCGTCGGCGGCTCCTACATGGCTCTTCACGGACTACGCGAGTCAACCCGAGACATCGACACCGTCAATCGCATCACCCACGCGATCCGCAACGCCGTCGACGAGATCGCTCGAAGTCGCGGTTTCCAACCAAACTGGCTGAACGACCGTGCGGCCGCGTTC
>JANNHK010000375.1:0-12283 GCA_031404355.1 Actinomycetes bacterium | reverse complement strand
GCACAACTCGACCTGGGTGGCGGCGGCGATGACCGCCGACGACACCGAGGCGCAGACCGAAGGTGCGACCAAGGGACTCGGGCTCGATCTGCACCTGATCGACATCGACCCGACCATGCACCGGATGCACTACGACGTGATCTCGAACGGCGTGCTCTGGTTCCTCGTGCACGGGATGTTCGACCATGCCCGCCGTCCCCGCTTCGACCTGCGATTCCGTGACGCATGGGAGGCGTACGTGCAGGTGAATCGCGCGTTCGCCGACGCGGTTGCGAACATCGCTCCCGACGGCGACATCGCCCTCGTGCAGGACTACCAGTTGGCACTGGTGCCCGCGCTCCTGCGTGAGCAGCGTCCCGACCTGCGGATCGTGCACTTCATGCACACACCGTTCTGCGACGCGCAGACCGCGCGCGTCCTGCCGACTGACATCGGCGAACAGTTGCTCGGTGCACTCGCGTCCGGCCCGACGGGCTTCCACACCGCGCGGTGGGCGCAGGCCTACCAACGTTCGGCCCGCGAGTTGCTCGGGCGCCGCGCCGCGATCCACGCGCCGTTCACCGCGAGCCTCGGCCCTAACGTCGAGGCCCTCGAGGAGACCGCCGCGAGTAGCGACGCGCGCGATCGGGCCGCGACGCTCGCGGAACGGGTCGGCGAGCGCCTCGTCATCCTGCGTACCGATCGCGTCGAACCGTCGAAGAACATCGTGCGCGGCTTCCTGGCGTTCGACCGGCTGCTCGAAGCCCGCCCGGGAGTGCGCGGCCGGGTCGTGTTCGTCGCCATGGTCTACGCGTCCCGCCAGGGGCTGCCGGAGTACCTCGCGTACGCAAACGAGGTCGAGCAAGTCGTCGCTCGCGTCAACGAACGGTGGGCTACGCGCGACTGGACGCCGATCATCCTCGATCAGGGCGACGACTTCGCCCGCTCGATAGCCGGGCTCCAGCGCTACGACGTGCTGTTCGTCAACCCGATCCGCGACGGCCTCAACCTGGTCGCGAAGGAAGGACCGGCCCTGAACCGGCGCGACGGCGTCGTGTGCCTGTCGCGCGAGGCCGGCGCCTTCGACGAACTCCAATCGGCGGTGTTGCCCGTGCATCCGTTCGACATCGAGCAGATGGCCGTCGCGCTCGACGACGCGCTCGCGATGCCCCTCGACGAACGCGCCGCGATGGCCGCGCAGTTGCGCACACTCGCCGTGGCCCGGACCCCGCGCGACTGGCTCGACGACCTACTCGCGCAGGCCGGCGACCACACGTCGTAGGAACGCGACAAAACCTTCGGGGCCGTCGACGACGAAGTCGACACTGGTCGCCAACTCCTCCGGCGCTTCCGGAGACATCACCCCGACACGGATACCGTGCGTCACGACGCCGTCGGCCTCGGCCCGCGCCAGTGCGTCGAACGCGGCGAGATCGCCGGCGTCGTCACCGGCGAACAGGGCAAGGTCGTACCCGTCGATGATCGCCCGCACGGTCGTGCCCTTGTCGACCGGCACGGGGGGACGGAGCTCGACCGCCATACGCCCGCGCAGGGGTGCGTCGAGTCCCAACCGCTCGCCGAGTTCGGTGGCGACCGTCCTGATCTCGGCCGCGCGCTCGGGCGTCATGCGCCAGTGCAAGGTCACGCTGACGCCATCCTTGCGCTCGACGAGCACGCCGGGCAGGCGCGCTTCGGCCTCGACTGCGGCGGCCTCGACGACGACGAGATACGGCTCAACGTGCGGGTCGATGCGCCGCTCACCACCCGGCGCCTGGGTCTCGAGTCCGTACAACCCGGCGTACGCGAGCCCGGGAATCGGGAGCTGTTCGGCGAGGAACGAGATCGAACGCCCACTCACGATTCCGACCCGGCCGAGCCGGTCGACGAGTTCGCCGACGAGGGCCGCCACCTCGGGGTGGGGTCGGGCATCGACCGGGTGCTCGACGATCGGCGAGACGGTGCCGTCGAAGTCGAACAGGAACGCCGTGGCGAGGGGATTCGCCGCAATCGCGGAAATCGTTGCGTCCACGTCGAGCACCCTGCGACGCTACCCGTATGGACCCGAAAGCGGCCGCGCGCGCACACGTCTCCCGCCACGAGACCGACCTCGTCGCGCTCAGCCACCGGATCCACGCGAAGCCCGAGTTGAAGTTCGAAGAGGTCGAATCCAGCGCGTGGACCGCGGGCCTGCTCTCCGACGCGGGCTTGACCGTCGACCACGGCGCGTACGACCTCGCGACCGCGTTCGAATGCGTGATCGGGAACGGGCCGCTGCACCTGGCCATCTGCGCCGAGTACGACGCACTCCCCGCGATCGGTCACGCGTGCGGGCACAACATCATCGCGGCCACTGCGGTCGGCGCGGCCCTCGCACTCGCGCCGCTCGTCGACGAACTCGGGCTCACGATCCACGTGCTCGGGACTCCCGCCGAGGAGGGCGGCGGCGGCAAGGTGTTCATGCTCCAGCGCGGCGCGTTCGCCGGTGTGCACGCCGCGATGATGGTGCACCCCGCACCCTACGAAGACCCCATCCCGCGAGTGAGCGCGGTCGCCCACTTCGACGTGCGCTACCGCGGCCGCGAGTCGCACGCCGCGGCCGCTCCGCAACTCGGGGTCAACGCGGCCGATGCTCTTACCATCGCCCAGGTCGCGATCGGCCTGCTGCGCCAGCACCTCGAGCCGGGCGACCAGGTCCACGGCATCGTCACCCACGGCGGCGACGCCGCGAACATCGTCCCGAACGAAACATCGGGACGCTGGATGACTCGGGCGACGACCGAGACCGAACTCGCGGCGTTGCGGCCGCGCGTGCACCGGTGCTTCGAGGCCGGCGCGCTGGCGACCGGCGCATCGATGTCGGTCGAGGATGTCGCTCCCGTGTACGCGCACATGGAGCACGACCTCGACCTGGTCGAGTTGTACCGGGCCAACGACATTGCCCTCGGCCGGGAGCCGACTCCGGGTGGCGAGATGACGTTCTCGACCGACATGGGCAACGTGTCGCTCGCGGTTCCGTCGATCCACCCGTGCATCGCGATCGAGAGCGCAGGAGCGGTCAATCATCAGGCCGAGTTCGCAGCCGCGTGCATCAACCCGTCCGCAGACCGCGCCGTACTCGAAGGTTCACTCGGCATGGCCTGGACTGCGATCGACATCGCGACCGGCCCTGCCCGCGACCGCCTGCTCACATAGACGGGCCGACTACGGCTTCGACCGCGCGCAGCGTGTCGACCGCCGCAACGTATTCGCCCGAGCGACCGTGGAACGGTTGCGCCGTGAAGAACGGCTGGCGGAACAGCTTCATAACGTCGGCCGCCGGCTCCGAGTCGAGATCCTGCAGGGCGGCGGCCGCCCGGCTCGCGAGTTCGTCGTGTCGACTTCCCGCGGCGCGATGGCGTGACGCGCTGCGCGCGCCGTCGATGCACGGATAGACCTTCCGAACGGCGAGGCGCGGGTCGAACACGATGCGCGCGTCCCACGGCGCGCTCAACTCATCGGGTACAGCCGTACCGTCGTTGAACGGCGTCACGACGAACGTCGTCACCCGGTCGCCGGCATCCCCCAACCTGCGCAACAGTGCATCGTTCTCGGCTTCGTGACCCGGGCTCGTGAACACGAACACCACGCCATCCGCTCGGGGAGCCACCGGCGCCAACGCCATATGAACGCGTCCGGCGAGGCCCGACTCCGCGAGTGCGCCTTCGAGGTCGGCCGGATCCAGTGGCGGCGGGACGAATCCGCTCCATCTCACCGCGAGACCGCGGGCAAGGAACCGATACGACAGTTCCGCGAGCAACACGGTCGACCCGACGTAGGGCGCGGTCACCACTTGCACGCGGTCTCCCGCGGCGATGGGTGCGAAGAGGTCGATCGCCTTTATTCCGGTTTCGAGCAGGTCGCCGGTGCGCGACAGCAGCAGCGCCACCAACGCCTCGTCGCCGCGGTTCATCGCGACCTGCACCGGCGTCTGCCCGGAGAAGGCGGCCGCGTTCACGTCGGCACCCGCATCGAGCAGTGCACATGCTATTTCGAAGCGACCGGTGAGCACTGCCGTCCACAGCGGCGGTTCCACAACCGCGCACCCACAGCGATGGTTCGGGTCGGCGCCGAGCGAAAGCAAGGTGTCGACCATGCCGGCGTCGCCCCGCTCTACGGCTCGAATCAACGGCGTCGCTCGGTTCGCGACGGGCAACAGACCGCGGGAGCTGAGATCGGTGTCCCACGCTTCTTCCGCATCGAGCAACGCCGGATTGCGACGCGCGAGCGCGCCAACCATCTCGTGGTCACCCGCGCGCAGCGCGATGAAGAAGAGGACGACATCGGTGAGGTCTTCGTCGAAGATCTCCGGGTGCAGCCGGCGCATCGTGTCTTCGGCCATTTCGTGCATCTCCCTTCGGAGGCGGGCGCGGGCGCGGTGCAAGCGCGTCTTGACGGTCCCGACCGGTAGTTCCAGCCACGCGGCGACGTCCGACTCGGTCCGTCCGGCGAGGTACGTGAGCGCGACGACGACTCGCTCGTCGCGCGGCAGCGCTTCGACGGCGAGGCGGAGGCGGCGCGATTCGTCGGCCCGCTCTGCGACGATCGCCGGATCGGCATCCGGCGCGGCCAGCTCGATGTCGTCGAGTACAACCATCGTCGGCGCCGACGTTCGGGTGCGCCGATCGCAATGCTTCACCACGATGCGCCTGAACCAACCGGGGAAGGCGTGCGGCTCGTCGAGCTGACTCAGGAGCCGCCACGCGTCGGTGAACGTGTCCTGGCAGACGTCGCGGGCGGCCTCGCTGTCTCGGAGCCATCCGAACGCGGTTGCGGCGGCGACCGGTTGGAATTCGCCGACCAGGACCGCGAAGGCATCGGTGTCGCCGCCCTGGGCGGCCCGGACCGTTGTCGCCAGGAGTTCGCGGTCCATACCTTTACGGACCCGCGGTCACGGCAGTCGGTTTTAGGTCGCCGCGGCGCCGACGACGACGACGCAGTTCGACTCGTCGGAGCCCGGTGGGGCCGGATCGGGGAACGCCTCCACCAGCGTGCCCGCGCCGACCGCGACGGCCAGCGACGAGGCCTCGCGGTCGAGCCCCTCCTTGCACAGCACGACGTTGCCGGTCTGCTCGTGGTCGACCCAGTCCGAGGGCACGCCCTGGTTCGTGTACCCGGCCTGGAGCAGCGCGTCCGACATCGAACCGGCCGAGCCCGGTGCCGCGCCGCCGTTGAGCACGAGCACGTTCAGCTGGTCTGGCGTCAACTCGACGGCGCTCGCGGTCGTGTCGGTCGTGTCGTCGTCGTCGCCTTCGGCTGCCGGAACGGTCGTCGTGGTATCCGAATTCGCTTCGGCCTCGACCGACGGTTCCGATCCGTCGTCGACGACTTGTAGCAACACGAAGCCGATGACAACGGCCAGACCGATGAGGCCTGCCCCTTTGGCCGCGGCGAATCCCGCGCCCCGCGCCACATTGCCGCCGTTTCCACGGCCACCCATCTGCCGGCTCATGGCGACATTCTGCCCGGTCGGGCGACGCGGTGCCGGACTCGCGTGATTAGCGGGTGCCCGGGTCGGCGCGGCGACCCTCGATGCGGTTCCGGCGGCGCTCGTCGCGCTGGCGGCGAAGTCGCTTGACGGTCAGCGGGTCGTACGCCGCCACGTCGTCACGATCGAGGACCGCTTGGAGGGCGCGGTAGTAGCTGCTCGGAGCGCGACCGAAGCGGGCACGGATGCCGTCGTCTTTGCGACCCTCCGCCTGCCACCACTCGCGCTCGAAATCGATCATCTGCCGTTCGCGCTTCGTGAGGCCCATCAGGCGACGATGTTGGCTGGCGCGCGCCCCGATTACAAGCATTTCCGATTCGTGCGCAAGAGCCACGAAGTGTGCGCGCGGCGGTGCTACCGTCGATTCGACTGTCGTTCGCATCTGCGAGCGCGTCGCAAGTCCGAGGCGGCGAGACGACGGCGAGACGGCGAACCATTCGTCGTCCGGTGCCGAGCGGTACGCCCGCTCGGCACCGTGACAACGACCACGCCGTTACGGCGTGATGATCAACTGCGGTCTGAATGCCGGATTTCCGGCCAGCGCCGCGCCTTCGTTCGAGTAGTAGAAGGCTTCACCCGCACCCGTGTTGGGTGCCTTGCGGATGAAGAACGACATGAACGTCGTGTCGAGCGGCCCGAGGCCCTGCTGGACCAACGCCGTGACGTCGAAGTCGACGATCGTGCCGTTGGCCATGTTGTTCGTCAGCAGTGTCGTCGAAGCGATGTACGGCTGACTCTCGACGAGGAGACCCGCGTTCCAGAAGTCGGAACCCGGGCAGTCGCGCCCTTCGTTGGCGATATTCGTGTCGATCGCGCAGTTCCAGGTCACACCCGCACCGTCGCCGCGAGGGTTGTTCTTGATCGGGAAGTTGTTCCCGTTGCCCTCGGGCGGGGTGTTGGTCGGGTTCGGGAACCCGCTGCCCCACCGCTCCCAGCCGTCGAGGAGGCGCGACACGTGATCGCGTCCGCCGGCCGCCGGCCAGTTGCTCGAGGCTGTCGGGCACCACGTCGGGTCGGCCGGCGTGTAGCAGATGTGCAGGCGCAGGGTCGCGCTCTGAACGGCCTGCGGGTTGATCAGCTTCGCGTCGAATCCGACGACGCTTGCGATCTGGGCCTTCACCCACAACGACAAGTTGGCGCCGTTGTTCTCGTTCTTCGCACCGTGCGACAGCGTCGCGTCCTTGCTGCCGCCGGGCTGGACCACGACCCCGCCACCCGGGCCGACTCCGTTGACACCGTGTTCGATGTCGACGACGCCGCCGGCGTGGAGGTGACCGACGAACGAAGCAACCGAACCACCGCTCCCGATGTGGATGCCGCCGTTCGGCGCAAAGATGTCGCCGATCCAGTCGGTGTTTCCGCCACCGCGGAAGGCGTTGACCTGGTCGGTGCCCTGCACCTCGAGGTAGAGGTCGGACGAGACCAGCGTGGTCGGCAACACGTCGACGGTGCCGAACTGGGCGAAGTCACAGACGAAGATCTTCACACCCGGAACGGCATTGATCTTGGCGCCGTTCGCGGTCTTGATGGAGTTGAAGTAGTAGTTGCCCGCGACGGGGAACGTGAGCTGGAAGTTCGAACCGAACTGCCAGCTGCCGTTGACGACATTGGGGACCGCGGTACGCGACTGGTTGTTGGCACCGTTGTCATTTGGTCCGACAGTGGGGCAACCACCCGGGATGGGTGTCGGTGCAGGAAGCGTCGGCAGTTCGGGGTCACCGATGACGTCGGCTCCCACGACGGCGTTCGCCGCCTTTTGCAGTGTTGTTCCGACGGCGCGCAAGAGCGTGCCCTGGATGAGCGTGCTGGTGTCCATGCGGACGTTGCCACCACTGCGCACATTGCCGACGATGGCGTTGGCAGGATCGCTGATGATCGACGCGCCGCCGTTCATGCGGAGCGCGACGCCCGTACTGGGCTTGTTGTTCCGGACACCAACGAGGCCGACGATTGTCGAGTCGATACCGATGTCGACGCCGTTGTTGCCGAAGATGACGTAATCGCTGAGCGGTGGTCCTACCGCTTCAGCCGGAGCTGCGATGACTGCCGTACCGGCAGCGATCGCGACCCCACAGAGAATTGCGATAAAGCGTCGCACTAACCCGTTCCTCCCACTACGGGCCCATCCATGGGGAACGCCGCGACCGCGTTGTCCTGACACCTGATGTGAGAGCCTCTTTATAGTCCGCACGACCAAGGTAACGCGAGTCGTAATCAACATTTCGCCCGGGGAATTCTTCGGGCCGGTTGTATGTGGCGTGTGTTGCTGATGTTGTCAGCGTGTCAGAGCGCGACAACGACGAGACGAGAGCCGGGTATCGGATTCGAACCGATGACCTGCTGATTACAAATCAGCTGCTCTACCAGCTGAGCTAACCCGGCGAGGAAGCATCCATCGTAGGCCGACGGCGCGCGACCTCGTGACAGGCGAGGGCCGCCGCCGCGGCCACGTTCAACGACGCAACATGCCCGCGCATCGGGATGCCGACGAGCACATCGCACCGCTCGCGTGTGAGGCGCGCGAGCCCGCGGCCTTCGGCGCCGAGGACGATCACGATCGGCTGGTCGGCCAGCGAGAGGTCGAACAGGCTCTGCTCACCCCGCTCGTCGAGCCCGACGCTCCACACGCCCGCGCGCGCAGCTCGTTCGAGCGCCGCCGGTATGCCGCTGACCGGCGCGATCGGCAGGTACTCGATGGCGCCGGCCGCGGCCTTCGCGACCGCCGGCGTGATCTGCGCACTGCGGTGTCGAGGTAAGAGCAGGCCGGTCGCACCGGCCGTTTCGGCCGAGCGGGCGACTGCGCCGAGGTTCTGCGGGTCCGTGACACCGTCGAGGGCAACGAGGAACGCCTGCGGCGCGGCGAGGAGCTCGTCGAGGTCAGCCGCCCGCAGGGGTTCGGCCGTCGCGACGACCCCCTGATGGGTCTCGGACTTGGCCAGTTCCTGCAGGCGCTCCGGCGGAACGCGTTTCAGGCGCGGCCCGGCCCGCGCTTCGATCTCGGCCAGGGCGTCGTCGCCGTCCGCCGACCGCGACACGTGGACCGATCGCACCGCGCGCCGACCGGCCCGGAGGAGTTCGAGAACGGCATGGACGCCTTCGACCTGCCCGCCACCGAGCGAGGTGTCGCTCACGGGTCTCGGCGCCAGACCGTCCCGCCCGAGGTGTCCTCGAGCACGACACCTCGTTCGCGCAGTTCGTCGCGGATGCGATCGGACTCGGCGAAGTCCTTGGCGGCGCGGGCGGCGTCGCGTTGCCCGACGAGCGCCTGGATGTCGGCGTCGGGTTCGTCCGTCTCGTCGCGGAGTTCGATGCCGAGGGCGCGCGTCATTTCCACGACGGTCGCGACCAATTGACCCGCGTCCGCTCGCTCCTGGTCGATCGCGGTGTTCGCCTCGCGCACGGTGTCGAAGACGAACGCCAGCGCCGCGGGCGTGTCGAAGTCGTCGTCCATCGCGTCACGAAACGGCGTCGTGTCGCCACTGTCGGCTGTTTCGATACCCGCGATCCGGGCACGGCGTACGAGTTGGTCGATCCGGCCGAGCGCCTTGTCGGCGTCGTCCAACTCCTTCGCAGTGAACTCCATCTGCCGCCGGTAATGCGTTTGCAGCACGAGGAGCCGGAACGCGCGCGGATCCCAACCGTCCAACAGCTCTGCGAGCGTCGTGAAATTGCCGAGCGACTTCGACATCTTCTCGCCGTCGACGTTGACCATGCCCGCGTGCAACCAGTGACGCGCGAACGCATGACCCGCGCCCTGGGGCCTGGGCCAACTCGTTCTCGTGGTGTGGGAACAGCAGGTCGTCACCGCCGCCGTGTATGTCGAAGCTCTCGCCGAGGATCTCGAGCGACATGGCCGAGCACTCGATGTGCCACCCGGGCCGTCCGCCACCCCACGGCGAATCCCACTGCGGCTCGCCCGGTTTCGCGGCCTTCCACAGCGCGAAGTCGACCGGGCTGCGCTTGCGTTCGTCGACTGCGACGCGCTCGCTCCGGCCCGCACCTTCGAGCAGGTCGGTCAGCGTGCGATGCGAGAGCGAGCCGTACGCGGGGAACGTCGCCACCTCGAAGTAGACGCCCTGACCCTCGATGACATACGCGCGCCCGACCGCGACCAACTCGGCGATCAAGCGCTGCATCTGATCGATGTACTCGGTCGCGCGCGGGATCTCGTCGGGCGCGCGCACATTGAGGCGCCGGAGTTGGTTCCAGTACTCGGCTTCGAACTCTCGGGAGAGTTCGGATTCGGTCGTTCCCCGTTCCGCGGCCCGGGCGATGATGCGGTCCTCGACGTCGGTGACATTGCTGACGAACGTGACCCGGAACCCGCTCCACTCGAGGTAGCG
This sequence comes from Actinomycetes bacterium, assembly GCA_031404355.1. Classification (GTDB taxonomy): domain Bacteria; phylum Actinomycetota; class Acidimicrobiia; order IMCC26256; family PALSA-610; genus JANNHK01. The sequence goes on along the minus strand of JANNHK010000375.1, from coordinate 2,437 downwards.
ACGGATCGCGTCGAACGCGACCGCCGTGCGCCCGTGGCCGAGGTGCGGCGAGTCGTACGGCGTGACACCGCACACGTAGATGGACACCGCACCGTCGTGGCGAGGAACGAACTCGACCTTTTCCCGAGCAGCCGAGTCGTGGATGCGGAGCACGCCGGAGAGGCTACCGAGGGCAGCCCGGCCGACAGCCGGAATTCGGCCGTCGGAACTCAGCCGGCGAGGGCGGCCGCGAGACGCTCGCGACCCCGCGATGCGAGCGACTTCACCGTGCCCGGCGCGCAGCCCAGCTTCTCGGCGATCTCCGCTTCGGAGAGGTCGTCCCAGTACCGGAGCACGAGCACCGTGCGCTGGCGAATGGGCAACGCCTTCACGACGTCGTCGAGTTCGGAGTGTCCGACCACCGTCTCGTCCATCGGAGCCAACAGCGGCAGCCGCAAGCGCTCGACCTTGCGGTGGCGGTGATACGAGCGACATCGGTTCACGACCGCGACCCGAAGATATGCGGCGGGCTCGTCGGCGTTGCCCCACGTCGAGTACATGCGCTGGAACACGTCCTGCGCGACGTCTTCGGCCGCGGCGGCGCTGCCTGTGAGCGCGTTGGCAAGGCGAACGGCCGAGTGCCAATGCGTTCGGTAGAACGCCTCGAACTCAATGGTCGTCGTCGCGCCGGGCAACATCCTGTCGCCAGTCCCATCCCTATTGCGAGTGCGGCCGAACTTGCGTTCAGACGCTCATCGCTGCCCCATTTATGTGTGTGATGGTACAACTCGGACTGCTCGATAGCGAGGGTCGTACAGCTCCAAATAGGTGTGAAATTCAACGGTTCCGGCGGACGCGACCCCTTAGCCATGGGCCAAGAGCACTACTGCCCACACCGCAATGCCCTCCGCCCGGCCGATCGCGCCGAGGCCTTCGGCCCGCTTCGGTTTCACCGACATTCCGATGCCCGTGCCCATCGGCTCCCGCGCCACCGCCAGCGCAGCCACGAGGTTCGCGGCCATCGCGTCGATGTGCGGCGCGAGCCGGGGTTCCTCGGCCGCGATCGCGACGTCGACGTTGTCGACCCACCAGCCCGCCGTTGCAACCCGGTCGGCGACGTCGCGTAACAGCGTGAACGAATCGGCGTCGCGGTACTGATCGTCGGACGCAGGAAAGAGCGTGCCGATGTCGGGCATTCCCGCAGCACCGAGCAGCGCGTCGGCCACCGCATGGGCAACCGCGTCGCCGTCGGAGTGACCGGCGAGGCGACGGCCGTCGGCGATCGTTACCCCGCCGAGCACCAGCGGCGGTTCGTCGCCGAACGGATGCACGTCGAACCCCAAACCGACGCGGTGACGCATCAGCCCGCTCCCGAATCGAGCAGAGCTTGGAGCAGTTCGAGGTCGGAGGCGACCGTCACCTTCACGTTCCTCGGTTCGCCCTCGACGACCACGACCCGGCCGCCGGCGGCCTCGACGAGCGCGGCGTCGTCGGTACCCGAGCCGCCGCCTTCGTGGGCGGCACGCAGGGTCGCGGCGCGGAATGCTTGGGGGGTCTGCACCACGACAAGATCGTCGCGCGGAACGGTCTCGACCACGTGACCGTCGACAACCCGCTTCACGGTGTCGACGACACCGAGCGCCGGGATGGCGCCGTCGGCGCCGGCGCGCACGGCGCCGATCACCGCCGCGAACAGCGAGCGCGAAGCCAACGGGCGGGCCGAGTCGTGCACCACGATGATGTCGGCGTCGGCGGGCACCGCGGCGAGGCCGGCCCGGACCGAACCGGACCGCGTGTCACTGCCGTTCACGGTCGTGACACCCGCCGGCGGATCCCACTTGGCGTCGGGTGCGACGACGACCACGACCCCGTCGCACGCAGCGCGCGCGGTTCCGACGGCCCGGTCCAGGATCGTCACCCCACCGACGCGAACGAGTTGCTTCGGGCCGCCGTAGCGCGTGCCGCTGCCGGCTGCGACGACGATGGCCCAGATGCTCACGGCCGCGAGTCTGGCCTACGACGAATGGTCGAGCTGCGCAAAGAGCAAGCGGCCCGCGCTCGTCGGTACGACCGACGTGACCTGGAGCATCACCTCGGGCCCGCCCACGAGCTCGGATCCGCCGTTGACGACGACCATCGACCCGTCGTCGAGGTGCCCGACCCCTTGACCGACTTCCTTGCCGTTGCGGGTCAACGCGACGCGTACGAAGTCACCCGCGGCGACACCTGGGGCGAGATCGAGCGCCAGCTTGCGCAAGTTGCACGTCGCGACGCCTTGCATCTCCGCATTGCGAACGAGCGGGCCGTCGTTGCTCAGCAATCGCAGCTCCAGGCGCTTGGCGAGCGCGATCAGCTTGGCGTCGACCTCGGCGATCTGGGGCAGCTCGTCGTCAAGGATGTACACCCGCGCGAGGCCGTCGTGGCGGAGCGAGTCGAGCATCTCCATGCCGCGTCGGGC
>JANNHK010000374.1:0-5046 GCA_031404355.1 Actinomycetes bacterium | reverse complement strand
CGAGCACGTGGCTGTGGATCGGGACCTGCTCGAACGCATCCGCGCGCGTCTTGACGAGCTGGATCCGGAAACCGATCCGAAGCTGCGGCTGATGTTCGAGTTGTTGGAGTCGTCGCCTGCCCAGAAGATTGCAGTGTTTGCGACGTTCGGCGACACCGTGCGCTACCTCGATGCGCATCTTCCCGATGGGCTCGCAGGCCGCGACCGCGTCGTCGTGATCGGGCCCGAGACCGACCCCGACACTCGCACCCGGGCCATCGCCCGCTTCTGCCCACAGACGGTCGTCCGGCCCGACTACGTACCGCCCGACGGGGAAGTCGACCTGCTCATCTCCACCGACGTCCTCTCCGAGGGTCAGAACTTGCAGCAAGCGGCCGCGGTAATCAGCTACGACATGCCGTGGAACCCGCAGCGCGTCATCCAGCGCAACGGCCGCGTGATCCGCCTCAAGAGCCCGCACGACGAGGCCTTCCTCACGACGATGCTCCCGCAGCCAGGCGACCTCGAGGACTTCCTGCGACTCGAGGTGACCATCCGCCGCAAGATCGTCGCCGCGAGCGTCTACGGGATGGAGACCGACGTCATCGAGGGCATCCAATCGGAGCTGGTCAACTTCGCCAGTCGCCTGGAAGGCGAAGACACATCATTGCTGGACGACGACGACGAGGTCGCCGCCGGTGGATCTTTCAGCGGGGAGGAGCTGCGCGCCGAGCTGCTTCGTGCGCTTTCCGAGGGGGAGGTCGATCGGTTACGTCGCCTACCGTGGGGGATCGGCGCGGCCTTTCGCCAGGGCGACAACGCGCCATCAACGGGTGCACGGGGACTCTTTTTCGCTTGCCGGACGCGCGACGGCAGCCGCTACTGGCGGTTCGTCGAGGAAGGTGACGACGCGATAGTCGTGACGGAGACCGCTGAGATGCTGCGTCGGCTAAACCCTGGTTCGAGCGTGTCGGCCGTACCCGACGCCGGCGAGATCGAACTCGACCGGGCATGGACAAGCGCGGTCGAATCGATCGTGGACGAGCACAACCGTCGCGCCAATCCGCGGGCCGAGGAAGAGCGCATCGGCCCGATTCAACGCTTCGCGCTGGATCTTCTGAGGGACCCCGCGGTCCCGTTGCCCTCCGGCGCCGGGGACGCAGAAGCGGCGCTGAGCGTCGAGCGGAGCTCGACAGTTCGCAAGGCGCTCGGCGAGGTTCGAGCGGCAGTGGCTGCGGAGGAGTTCTCGCGTGAGGAAGCGGCTCGTCGCATTGTGGATGTCGTCGAGTCGTTCGGGCTTCGCGCCGTCGAACCTGCGCCGCCACTCCCGGAGATCACGGACGAGGATGTCGGCGTGGTCTGCTGGATGGCTGTGCTCCCTCACGCCCCGGCGAGGGCGGTGGGACATGAGTGACGCCTCGGGCGCCGCCCGCGCCGACTGGTCTGGTCTGCTGGCCGGCTTGCGACATGACCCAGAGGATCCGATCACGCTCGTCATGCCCCTGCAGTCGAGCCCGGCTGGAGGTTCGGGCACCTTCCTCGGCGTCGATGTCGATTCGCGACGGTGGTGGATCAAGCCCCTCAACAACCTCCAGCATCCGCTCGTGACCGTGACCGAGCACCTTGTCGCGCGTGCCGGCGCACTCGTCGGCGCCCCGGTCTGCGAGGCCGAGATCATTCGCATCCCGCCCGAACTCGCCGGCTGGGAATTCCGGCCCGGCGCGACGCTCGAGCCGGGCCTTGCCCATGGCTCGCTCGCCGTTGACCCGGCGGTCGAGGAACACGCCCTCACGTTCCGAGATCGCGACGATAACGCGCGCAGGCACGCGGGCGTGTTCGCTCTCTACGACTGGTGTTGGGGCGCCGACGACCAGTGGCTCTACGACGAGGGTGACGAGCGCAAGGTCTACTCGCATGACCACGGCTGGTATCTGCCCGCGGAAGGCCCGACGTGGGATGAACAGACGCTGCTCGCCCGGATCGACGAGTCGCACCTTCCGGCGTACCCGACCGGCGGTCTCGATGCCGGTGAACTCATCGAACTTGCGCGTCGACTGGAAGCGTTGGTCACGGAGGATCTGGTCGGGGTGCTCAAGGGCGTGCCGAGTTCGTGGCCCGTCGACGATGAGGACCTCGAAGCACTTGGCTTCTTTCTGCTGCGCCGGGCGCCGGCAGTAGCTGCAAGACTGAGGGGCATCACTGGAGGAGCGCCATGAGGTTCGTCTACTCAGTGGTTCGTTTCATCCCCGATCCCGCCCGGGGTGAGTTCGTGAACGTTGCCGCGATCGTCGGCAGCGAGGAATCGTCTGAGTGGGACGTGCGCCAAGTCGCCAACTCCGTCCGCGCGCGGGCGCTCGATGACCGACGTGCTCTGGACGCCGTCTGGGTGTTCCTTGACCGCGTCGGCCGTGAAATCGACGAGCACCAACGGTCGCTCGAGTCGTTACTACCCGCGCAGCCTGAACTCACCGAGGAGTGGTTGGCGGCCCTCTACCGCGATATGCGAAACGTCGTTCAGCTCAGTCCGCCGGCACCGATGGTCGCCGAGAGCGCCGATGAAGCGCTCGAGCGCATCTTCGACATCATGATCATCGATCCCGCTCAGCGGAGGTTCGGTTTCAAGAAGAAGTACGCGGCGCTCGCCGCAGTACGAGCTGCCTACCGGACATTCAACATCCCCAAGGGCGTCAGCTTGCGGGAGGGCATCGCATTGGAGGCGAAAGACTTCCGTAACCGCTTCGATTTTGCGGTGGTGAATGGCCGCGCGCTCCAGCTCACGCAGACGTGGTCCTTCCAGGTTCCGAACCAGGAAGAGCTCGCCGAGCAGGTGAAGGCCTGGGGGTGGACGGTTCGAGCCGCGCGCGATGAAGGGGGCATCGCGGTAGCTTCTGACGGTCGCCGATGGGATGTGAATCGGGACATAGACGTCGCGGTCGCCTATGTCCCGCCCGAGCCGGGGCAGGACTCTCCAGCGCTCCATGAGGCACTCGGGGTCTTCGAGGCGCTCAGTGTCCGGCACGTTCCCGCTGAACAGGCGGAGAAGATCGGCGAGCGCGCTCATGAGTTGTTGGTCGACGCGGGCGTCGGGCGACTCGATATCCCCCCGCCATCCTGACGCCGCGGAACGGGTCGTCGGCCGCTCGTCGCCGGCGACCCTCGGAGCTTGCCTCGGCCGGAATGCCGGCGTTTACTGGCTCAGCTGTAGCGGGTCGGGCAGCTCGTGGCAGTCGCGCCCCTCAGCGATCACCTCGTAGGTCGTGTGATCGCCGTGATCGACGATGCTCCACTGCTGATCGTGCGGACCGCCGACCCGTAGATCGAGCGGGTGTTCGGCGAACGGGTTGTGAAGGAAGATCATCCTCGCCACCCGCGCGTCGGCGTCGAGGACTCCGGCGCGCGTCAGCTCCGCGTCATCGCGCCAGCGCTGCTCGAGCAAGAGTCCGATCTCGTTGTTGTTCCGCGGCTTGCCCCAGACGCGCACTCGTTCAACCAAACGAGCATCCAGACGCCACAGCGTGGGGTTGAATCTGCGCACGATCGCGAGAGCGCTGATGCCGCGGTTCTTCTCGGGTTGAGCCTGGCTGTTGGCGCCGAAGACGGTCTTTGCATGGTCCCCGGGGTTCTCGACGCCGAGCGGGAAGGTCATGGCGACGTCGCCGAACATCGCGCCGGCGGCGAGCGACGGGCCAAACGAAATGTCGCTGTTCGTGCGTGCGAGCGCGGCGACGTACGGCAAGCCCGCCAGGCGCACCGCCTTCGCCTGCTTCTTCTTCCTGTTCTTGAACGCCCCGCGTATCGCCGGGTAGGAGCTGAACGACCCGGCGGGGCTGGGGAGGCGGAGCTCGGGCTCGTAGACCTCGACAGCGAAGTCACCGAACGGCGCATGAACCAGGAAGTCGGGGCAACGGCCACCCACCTCAGGCTCGTACTCGTGGGTGAAACCACGCTGGCGTGCCCAAGCGGCGACCAGGCGTTCTCCGTCGCTCTTGGGTCCCATGGCCACCATCATCGCGGGCGCCCGCATCATTCTTGCAGTCGCCCGAGCGCGCCGGGAGTCGGCTCGGGCACGCCTCACCGCGCGCGGCCTTGCGCTACCAGCACGCCTCGCCCGAGCGCGATCGCGAGCTGGCGACGCGGCTGGATGCGCTCTTCACCCGTCCGCGCGATGGACGCGCGATGGAACCGGAAGCGAACGACGCTCAGATCGACGACCCGACGCCTGACCTGGGCTTGTGAAGAGAGCGGGTGACGGGAATCGAACCCGCGTTCTCAGCTTGGGAAGCTGATGTTCTGCCGCTGAACTACACCCGCGGAACGGCCTGCGAGGGTATCAGCCCGATGTGCATGCACGGCCGGGACAAATGAGGGACCATTCCCCTCGATGCAGAACCCGCCGCAGTATCCCGGGCAGTACCCCCAGCAGCCTCCGCCCCAGTACGGACAGCCATACCAGCCGTACCGGGTGGACCCGACCGCGGTCATGGGGCGGCGTATCGGCGCGTTCATTATCGACATCGTCATCGGAACGGTGATCAGCGTGATCATCGTCTTCGCGTCGGCCGAGGCCTACGAGGGCTCGCCGTTCATCGACGATCCGTGCGAGTTCATCAGTGACGACGACTACCTCTGCGCGGAGGGCGAAGACGGCGACGTGGTCTTGTTCAAGATCGCCGATCTGACGACGGCCGGGCTCGTCGGGCTTGGCATCTGGTTCGCCAACTCCGTGATTCTCCAGAGCCTGACCGGCGGCACGGTCGGCAAGCTCATGACCGGCGTGCGCGTCGTCGACGCCAACGGCCGGCGCGCGCCGTTCGGCCGGGTGTTCCTCCGCAGCCTGTTCCTGCTGCTCGACTACTCGTTCTGTGTGCTCATCGGTCTCATCACCGCGCTCGCCTCGGGTGGGCACCAACGGGTCGGTGACATGGTGGCCAAGACGTACGTGGTCGCGACCGGCGACGTCGGGCGCCCGCCGCGCGGAGGCGACGCGGTTGCGGCTCCCACAGCGTGGTCGCCCGCTCCCGCGCCCGGATGGACCCCACCCCGTACCCCCGCGGCCCCCCCCGCGGG
>JANNHK010000373.1:0-3880 GCA_031404355.1 Actinomycetes bacterium | reverse complement strand
CTGGTCGTCGAACACAGCCCGGAGCAGCGACTCGATGTTGTCACCGCGGGCGGCGAAGTCGACGTCGTCCTTCGACAAGTTGCCGTCGGCCTTGTTGAGCTTGCCCTGCTTCGACACGTCCATCATGGCGAAGATGAACTGTCCGACCTCGTCGTTCTGGAGGAAGTCGAGTACATCTGCATTGGTCTTGAGCTGCGCGTTGGCACAGTTCACGAGGCAGTCGTAACCCTCGGAAAGGGCGATGTCGGGTTCGCGCGCGACTGCGTGCAGCCCCGCTTTTGCAAGCGCGTCCTTCATGAGCGAGAACACCGACGTCACCTTCCGCGGTTTGCCGGTGCTCACCGCCCCGCCGGCGATCGCTGCACCCATACCGGTCGCGACGCCCTTGGCGCGACCCGTGATCTTCCCGATCATCCGTGAAATCGCCCAACGACCGTCGGGGTCGAAGAACTCCATCGGGTCGCCCTGCGCGTACGTGTACCGGTTCAGCGACACCGGTGTCTTGAGCATGCCGAACACGGAGTCGCGTGCAGTGAAGTTCGCGGTGCCCGGGTCGTACCAACGCGCACCCATCCAGACCTGACCCGATGTCGGGTCAGTCACGTCGCTCTGGAATCCGAGCGAGGTCGTCTGCGTGCCACCCTTGGTGGGCTTGCCCCACGGGTCGTAGACCGCGTTCCCGGTGACGGCGCCGGCGGCCGACAGGTACCAACCGATGTCACCGTGCCGGTTCTGACCGACGAACGCCGACGGTGTCGCGCCGTTCTTGGCGGCCACGACTTCGCCAGCGGGTGAACGGCTGAACTTCTCGGTGCCGTACAACGCCGGGTCGATCTCGAACCCGGCGTACTCGGCCTTGACCGTGCCCCGGCGCGCGAGCCGATCGAGGCCGTCGTACGTGTACGCCGCGGTGCCGAATCCGGTCTGGCGGCCGAGGGCATCGAACTCGTAGCCGGTCGTGGCGGCACCTTGGCGCTGCGTCGACATCGTGCCGCGGGCCGTCCATTCGTAGCTCACGCCCGCGCCGGCGAGGAGCCGGTTGCGGTTGTCGTAGGTGAACACGGATGCGCCCTCACGCGTCCGGTTGCCCGCCTTGTCGTAGTCGTAGGTGATCGTGGAGCCGGACGGCTTCTCCCAGGAGGCGAGCTTTCCGGCGTCGTCGTAGGTGTAGTCGTGCTCACCGGTGAGTGCATTCCCGGGCGCGTTGACCGTTTGGGTCGTGACGTTGCCTTCGGGGTCGTACTCGTAGTGGTACGACGCGACCTCCGTGGTGCCCTGCTTGAGCACGTCCGACTCGAGCCGGCCCATTGGGTCGTAGCCGTAGGTTCGCACGTTGGCCGTGCCGTAGTTGATCCGTTCGACCTGGCCGACCGCGTCGTGCGTGATCGTCGCCAGCTTGTTGGTGAGCGGGTCGTCGATCGTGGCGAGAGCGCCGCGGTTGTCGTAGGTGTAGTTGGTGGTTCCCGCGCCGTCTTTGCGCGACTTCATACGACCGGCCGCGTCGTACGTGAACGTCGCGTCCGCCGTCACCCGGCCCGGTTGGCTCGACGTGAGCAGCAGGCCGCGATCGTCGTACGCGAACGTGATGTCGCCGTCAGGGTGGTTGACCGTGCGAGTGCGGCCGCTCGCGTCGTAGGTAAATGACCGGCTCGCACTCGGGATGCCGGAGCCGGCGCCCGATTCGACTTTGAGCCGGCCGAGGTCGTCGAACTCGCGGGTGATGGTCACACCCGGCTGCGTCTCCTTCACGGGGAGACCGCCGGGGTCGTACGAGACGGTGAACGTACGATCAGCACCGGCCGTGTGGGTACCGGCGACCGGCTCGATCGTCGATTGCGGAGTGTTCCACGGCGTGAAGGTGTACGTCGTCGTCACGCCACGACCGTCGGTAACGCGTGTCGCGTTCCCGGCGACGTCGTAGCCCACCGTGGTCACGATCGGTCCGGCTTCGTCCGGAACGCTCACGCGGACCAGGCGGCTGAGCTGGTCGTACTCGTAACTCGTTCGGTACGTGTCGTCGGTCGGTCGCGCTGTCGGACCGGGGCGAGCGACTCGCTGTTTGGTTGCCGACGGCGTCGAACGACGCGAACGTCCGCGAGACGACGGTCCCGTCCGCCGCGTGTGTCTGCGTCTCGACCGGATGGCCGGCAATGTCGTAGATCGTTATCGCGGCGCGCCCGAGCGCGTCGATCGACTTGGTCACCTGGCCGCCGGCGTCGTATTCGAACGTCGTCTTGTGACCGCGCGCGTCGGTCTTGGTTCGCAGCTGCGACGCCAAGTCGTACTCGGAGGTCTCAGTAACACCGGTCGGGTCGGTCGACTTCACCGTGTTGCCAACGTCGTCGTAGTTGAAGGTGTTCGTGAATCGATCGGGTGCCCCGGACGGCTTACGGACGACATCGGTCGATGTCTGCACCCGATCGAGGTCGTCGTACGTCATCTGCACGACAGCACCGGACGGGTCGGTCGTCTGCATCGTGTTGCCCGCGTCGTCGTAGACGAACAGCGTGCGGCCCGCCGGCTGACCCAGGACCTGCGGGTCAGTCTGTCGGATCAGGCGGTTGCGCGCGTCGTACTCGAATGTCGACACCTCGCCCCGCCGGTCGGTCGTCTCCCGGACATTGCCGACCTTGTCGTACGTCCACGTCTCCTCGGGCGTCACCGCGGCACCGCCGGGCGGGGTGTACCGAGGGTGCACGACGCGTTCGATCCGGTCGAGGGCGTCGTAGTGCGAGACGGTTGTGTTGCCGTTGCCGTCGACGGAGTGGGTCACGTTGCCGAAGGCGTCGTACCCGGTCGAGGTCGTCGGCCGCTCGACCGTCACGGAGCCGCCGACGCGCTCCACCGACGCCGCCGGAAGCTGCTGGCCGATGTTGCGACCCAACACGTCGTAGGTGATATCGGTGCGGTATGTCGCGTCACTCGGTCCGGAACTTCTCGGGTCGAGCACCGCGGTCTTCAAGTTCCGCGCGTCGTATTGGTACCGAGTGACGATGTCGGCATCGCCGTTCTCGCTGATGTCCATTTCGGCGAGCGGCACGTTCGGCAGGTATTCGGTGCGCTTCTCGACGAATGTCGATCCCTCGGACACGCGGGTACGGGTCAGTTCTCCCGTGACCAGGTAGTCGAACTCGGTGAGCCGGCTCGGGCGGCCCGATCCGAGCGGAAGCGTCGATGTCTGGACCCGCTTCATCTCGTCGTAGGTGTTGGTGATGATCACGAACTGATCCGGACCCGTCGCGTTCTGCGACTTCCGCTCGGTCAGACGGCTGCCGATCGCGTCGTAGGTGTACTCCTCGAGCACGATGTCGCGGGTGCCGCCGGACAGGGTCCGGAACCCGCGCAGCGTCGCGGTACGCAAGCGATCCGCGCTGTCGTAGGCGTACTCGACCAGGCGCTGGTTGGCGGGTGACGGGGCGAGTTGTCCGAGCCGCTTTCCGGTTCCGGCGCCCGGCGTGAACTCCTTGACGATGCGACCGCCCGCGTCGTACTCGGTGCGCTTGAGTTCGACCTCTCGTGCCGGGCCGCCGGCGATCGGGTCGTCGACGAAGTTCTTCTGCACCTGGCGGGTCGCGAGGTTGCGTTCGTCGTACTCAGTCGCGAACACCCGGCCCTCTTCGTCAGTCGTCTCGACGACGTTGCCGTTGGCATCGAACGTGACCGTGACGGTGTCGTTCTCGGCGTTCCTGCTCGTGACCTGACGGTCGGCGTCGTCGAACGTGCCGGTCACCGCGCGGGTGGCGCCGGAAACGAGATCGCTTGTCGTCGCGTCGATCTGGTTCCCGTTCGCGTCGTAGGTGTACGACACCTGTTGGCGCGTGTTCGGTGCGCCTTCGCCGGCAGCAACCGGTGGGCCGGTGACCGTCTCGACCTGACCGCG
>JANNHK010000372.1:0-15367 GCA_031404355.1 Actinomycetes bacterium | reverse complement strand
GTCAGCTGCCGGATCGCAGAGATGCAGAACTGGCGCGCGTTGGGGTCCAGCGCGGGATCGCAGCCGTCCGTGTCGTACACGTACTGCAGGGTCGTGGTGCCCGTGTTGCGGACCTTGAGGGTCACGCGCACCGGGGTCCCGACCTTCACCCGCTTGTGCTGCGGCGTGACGGTCACCTTGAGGTTCGAGTCCGTTGCCGCACCCGCCTCGTCCGCCGTCACGATTCCGAAGCTGCCGATCGCGATGACCGCCGCCATGATTCCCGCCCGAAGTTGCCTCATTGCCCCGCCCCTTGTCCGTTGGTGTTGCCCGTCTGAAGCCGCCGGGCGCGGCGCGGTTGCGGTGTGTCAGGAAATGGGCAGGACGGCCCAGGCGCGCCGTACGCTTGGCCCATGTGCCGAAACATCACCGAACTGCGGGGACTCGAGCCGCCCGCCACCCGCGAAGAGATCGAGGCCGCGGCCCGTCAGTACGTGCGCAAGGTGTCGGGGATCGCCAAGCCGAACCCGCTCGTGGCGCCGCGTATGGAGGAGGCCGCGCTCGAGATCGCCGACATCACCGAACGCCTCCTGGCCAACGTGCCGAACCGGCGGCAACCACCGCCGACGCTGCCGCCGCTGCGCCGGCCCGAGGTGCGGGCCCGGCTCGGGCTGGAGCCGTTCACCGCCTAGATGTGTGGATCCCTGACACACCCTGTCAGGGATGCGAGATACCTTCACCACGCATGAAGGCACACGCATGAAGGCACACGCATGAAGGCACGTGCATGAGAGCGAGCCGCCTTGTATCGCTGTTGCTGCTGTTGCAGCACCGCGGGCGCATGACTGCCACCGAACTCGCGGCCGAGCTCGAGGTGTCGGTCCGCACCGTGTACCGCGACCTCGAAGCGCTGAGCAGCGCGGGCGTACCCGTGTACACGGAGGCCGGGCGCAACGGCGGCTGTCAGCTGATCGACGGGTACCGCACCCGGCTCACGGGGCTCACGGCCAAGGAGGCCGAGGCCTTGTTCGTCGCGGGTGTGCCCGGCCCCGCGGGTGAGCTCGGGCTCGGCACGGTGTTGGGCGCGGCGCAGCTGAAGCTGCTCGCGGCGCTGCCGAAAGAACTCGCCGACCGTGCGTCTCGCGCGGCCGGCCGGTACCACCTCGACGCGCCCGGCTGGTTCAAGACGGGTCGTAACGAACCGCACCTCACCGATATCGCGGCCGCGGTATGGGACGACCGCCGCATCGACGTCACCTACCGGCACCCGGACTCGCCCGAAGCCGCGGACCGGCGCCTCGACCCGTTCGGGCTCGTGTGCAAAGCCGGCATGTGGTACCTGGTCGCCCGGCGCGATGATCCCGTGCGGGGCGTCGAACTGCGCACCTACCGCGTGTCCCGTATCCAGGACGTCACGCCCATCGACGAGCACTTCGAACGCCCGGCCGACTTCGACCTCGCGCGCTACTGGGAAGCATCCGTTTCGCACTACGAGGCGATCGTGCCCGACGTCGACATCGTCGTATGCGCGTCGCCCCGCGGGTTCGACCGGATCACGTGGCTGGCGAGCAAGGGCGGACGGGCGCTGCGCGATCACCAACTGATCGAGAACGGGTGGACCCGCTGCGTGATCGCGTTCGACAGCCTCGACGAGGCGTACGTCGACCTGCTGCGCCTCGGTGGCGACGTCGAAGTGCTGGAGCCCGAGGAATTGCGGGTCCGAATCGCCGAGAACGCTCGGGCGGTCACGGCCCTGTACGCGTAACCCGTCGGCGTCCTACGCTCTCGCCATGCGTGTTCCGCTGACAGTGAACGACTTCCTCGACCGCGCGGAGAAGGTGTACGGCGACCGCGTCGCGATCGTCGACGAACCCGACCAGCCGGCCGAGTCGTGGGGCTCGCTTACATGGACCGACGTCGCGGCCCGGGCCCGGGCTCAGGCGGCCGGGCTCGACGCGCTCGGCATCGGCCGAGGTGAGCGCATCGCGGTGGTGTCGCAGAACGCGGCGCGGCTGCTGACCGGGTTCTTCGGCGTCAGCGGTTCGGGCCGGGTGTTCGTGCCGATCAACTTCCGGTTGAACGCCGACGAAGTCGCGTACATCGTCGAACACTCCGGTGCGACGATGCTGCTCGTCGACCCCGAGCTCGACGAATCGCTCAGTGGGGTCGACGCCAAGCTGCGCTACGTCATCGGATCGGAATCCGACGCCGAGTTGTACCGGGCCGATGTCGAGCCCGAAGCGTGGTCGACGCGCGACGAAGAAGCGATCGCGACGATCAACTACACGAGCGGCACGACGGCGCGCCCCAAGGGTGTGCAATGCACGCACCGCACCCTCTGGCTCAACGCGACGGTATTCGGCTGGCAGACGACTGTGAGCGACCGCGACGTCTACCTGCATACGTTGCCGATGTTCCACTGCAACGGCTGGGGCATGACGTTCGCGACGACGGGTATGGGTGTGCGCCACGTCGTGTTGCGCAAGGTCGACGGGCCTGAAATCTTGCGACGCGTGCACGACCAGGGTGTGACGCTCATGTGCGGCGCGCCCGCCGTCGTCAACGCGATCCTCGACGCCGCGCCCGAGTGGGGTGCCGACATTCCGGGGCGGGGCACGACGCGCATGGTCGTGGCCGGTGCGCCGCCGCCGACGCGCACGATCGAGCGCTTCGAGACCGAACTCGGCTGGGAGTTCATCCAGATCTACGGCCTCACCGAGACCGCGCCGCTGCTGACGATGAACCGCGGCCGCGAGGAGTACGACGCGCTGACGCCGGGGGAGCGCGCGGCGAAGTTGAGCCGCGCGGGCGCGCCGGCCCTGGGAGTCGAGCTCGCGGTCGACGCCGAAGGCGAAGTGCTCGCGCGGAGCAACCACGTCATGGAGGGCTACTGGGAACAACCGGAGGCCACCGCGGAAGCGATCCGCGACGGGTTCTTCCACACCGGCGACGGCGGCACCATCGACGGCGAAAGCTACCTGACGATCTCCGACCGCAAGAAAGACGTGATCATCAGCGGCGGCGAGAACGTCTCCTCGATCGAAGTCGAAGACGCGATCTTCTCGCTCCCGGGCGTGGCCGAGGTGTGCGTGATCGGCGTGCCCCACGACAAGTGGGGCGAGACAGTCAAGGCCCTCGTCGTGTGCGCGCCCGGCCAGAACGTGTCGGAGCAGGAAATCATCGACCACTGCCGCGACCGGCTGGCCCACTACAAGTGCCCCACGTCGATCGAGTTCCGCGACGCCCTCGCTCGCACCGCCACCGGCAAACTCCAGAAGTTCAAGCTCCGCGCCCCCTACTGGGAAGGCCGCGACAAGCTCGTCAACTGAGTGTCTCACCGGGGTCGTACGATCCCGGCGTGGCTTGCTCGGTGGTGACGACGGCGTACGGACGCGCCGCGGCCGTGGCGTTGCACGCCGAAATTGCCCGAGTGAAGCGCGAAGATCCGCTCGCGCCGGTCACCGTCATCGTGCCGACGAACTCGGTGTCGGTTGCCGCCCGGCGGCTGCTCGCTTCGGGCGAACTCGGGCCGTGCTCGCGGGCCGGGCTCGGCATCGTCGGCGCGCAGTTCCTCACCGTGTTGCGCCTGGCCGAGCTGCTCGGCTCGGCGCGGCTCGCGGCGAGCGGGCGCCGGCCGGTGTCCACACCCGTGGTTGCGGCGGCGGTGCGGGCCGTGCTCGCGCAGCATCCGGGCGTGTTCCGCCCGGTCGCCGAGCACCCCGCGACTGAGGAAGCGATCGTCGCTGCGCACCGCGAGTTGTCCGACATCGCCGACGCCGGGTTGCAGGTCCTCGCCCGGCAGAGCCCGCGCGCGCGCGAAGTCGTCCGTATCCACCGCGCCGTCACGGAACGGCTCGCGGCCGACTGGTACTCGGAACACGACCTCATGGTTTCGGCGATCGACGTCGTCGGTGTCGGTTCGCCACTCGTCGACCAGCTGGGCACGGTCGTGGTCTACCTCCCGCAACGACTCACGGGGCCGGCGACGCGTTTGGTGCGGGGGCTCGCCGAACGGTTGGATGTCACCGTGGTCGCGGGGCTCACCGGCGACGCGCGCGCCGACGAACAGGTCGTGGTCACCGTCGCCGCGCTCGACGCAAAGGTCGACGACGCCGCGTTCGCGCTCGCACCGATGCCCGGGACAACGCGCGCGATCAGCGTCTCCGACCCCGACGACGAAGCACGCGCGGTCGTGCGCGAGCTCGTCGACGCGATGCGCGCCGGAGTTCCGCTCGAGCGTATGGCGGTGCTGTTCGCCGCGTCCGAGCCGTACGCGCGTTTGCTGCACGAACACCTCGAGCTCGCGGGCATCGTGCACAACGGTGCCGCGGTCCGCACGCTGCGGGAGTCGGTGCCGGGCCAGGCTCTGACTCGCCTGCTTGCGCTGGCCGACGGTGGCTTCCGGCGCGACGACCTCCTCGGGCTCCTCGCCGGTGCGCCTGTCGTCGGAGCCGACGACGCGTGGGAGCGCATCTCGCGCGTCGCAGGTGTCGTCCGGGGCCTTCCGCAGTGGCGGGCGCGCCTCGCCGACTACGCCGCGTCACTCGGAACCGAAGCGTGGGACGACCGCGAACGGGCGCGGGTCGAGCGGCTGCGCGCCTTCGTCGACGCGCTCGCGACCGACGTCGATCCGGCCTCGGTCGGAGAGTCGTGGTCGGCTCAGGCGACGTGGTGCCGGCGGCTCGTGCGGCGCTGGCTGGGCGACGAACGCCGACGTGAGTCGTGGCCCGCGTTCGAACAGGAAGCTGCGCACCGCGTCGATGCCGCGCTCGACCGTCTCGCCGGCCTCGACACCGTCGAAGCGGCGCCGTCGCCGGCCGTGTTCCGGCGGACACTCGACCTCGAACTCACGAACGTGTACGAACGGGTCGGGCGCCTCGGTGAAGGTGTGCTCGTCGGGCCCGTCGCATTCGCGCTCGGTGTCGAGCTCGACCGCGTGTTCGTGTGCGGCCTGGCCGAAGGGACCTTTCCGGCGGTGCCGCGCGACGACCCGTTGCTCTCGGACGGCGAACGGGCTGCGCTGAGCGGCGAGCTCAAGTTGCGCGCCGACCGCATCACCGACGACCACCGCGCGCTGCTCGCCGCGCTCGCCGCGGCGACAGGCGAGCGTGTGTTGTGCGTGCCGCGCGGCGACCTGCGCCGCAGCACCGAGCACGTGGCGTCGCGGTACGTGCCACCCGGCATCGACACGTTCGAGGTCGCGTCGTTCGCGCACGGGTTGGCGAGCGTTGCATTCCCGGCCACGGCGCACGAGTACGACGTGCGGAGCGTGCTAGCCGGGGCCCCGCCCGGTACGCCGGCGGTGCAGCGCGCCGCCGACCTGGTCGACGCCCGCCGGAGCCGTGAGTTCACCCGGTTCGACGGCAATCTCTCGCACCTCCGCGACCGGCTCGCCGTCGTCGGGCCCGCGTCCGAACGCGTCGTGGTGTCCGCGACTCGTCTCGAAACGTTCGTCGCGTGCCCTCACGCGTACTTCGTGAAGCACCTGCTGCACGTCTACCCGGTCGAACGTCCCGAGGACGTGATCCAGCTGTCACCACTCGACCGTGGTTCGCTCGTGCACGCGGTGCTCGACCGTTTCGTGAAGGGCGGGGGACGAGCCGCCGACCGGGCCGACCTCCGCACCATCTTCGACGAGGAGTGCGCGCGGGTCGAGGCGCGCGGCCTCGCGGGCCGGCGTCTCCTCTGGGACCGCGACCGGCGCGTGCTGTGGGCCGAACTCGACGCGTGGCTCGACGCCGACACCGAATACCGAGCCGAGCGCGATGTCGAAACGCTCGCGACCGAGCTCGCGTTCGACCGCTTGGAAGTGGCGCTCTCCGACGGGCGGGTGCTGCGCTTCCGCGGCGCGGCCGACCGGGTCGACCGCGCCACCGACGGGCATCTCGTCGTCATCGACTACAAGAACGGCAAACCCGACAGCTACCGGGCCCTCGGACCCGACGACCCCGTCCTCGGTGGAAAGCGGCTACAGCTGCCGCTGTACGCGTACGCGGCGCGCGCCGCGTTCGGCGCGCCCGACGCGCCGGTCGAAGCGCAGTACTGGTTCGTCGGCCGAGGCGGCGACGAGCACATCGGCTACGCGGTCGACGCCGCGGTCGACGCCGCGTTCGACGAGGCGGTGCGCGCGATCGTCGACGGGATCGACGCCGGGTGCTTCCCGAGTGTTCCCGAGCCACCCGGGCCGCGCGTGTGGGTGGGCTGTCACTACTGCGACCCCGACGGGCTCGGTACCGGCGACCGCTGGCGCGAGTGGGAGCGCAAGGCCGCGGCCCCGGCGATGGAGCCGTTCACGAGCTTGTTCGAGCCAAATGAGTGAGCCAAGGTGAGTGACGACCAGCTCGCGCTGTTCGCGCCCGTAGGCGACGACGCCGTCCGCCAGGCGATTACGACGCGCTTGGGGGAGACGCTCTTCGTAGAGGCCGGAGCGGGAACGGGCAAGACACACGCGCTCGTCGAGCGGATCGTTGCGCTCGTACGCGACGAGGGCGTCCCGATGCGCCACGTCGCCGCGATCACGTTCACCGAGAAGGCGGCGGCCGAGCTACGCGACCGCGTGCGGCGTGCGCTCGAACAGCACGCGCCCGCCGACGACACGTGCCGGGTCGCGCTCGACGACCTCGACCACGCCGCGATCTCGACTCTGCACGCGTTCGCGCAGGCGCTGCTCACCGAACTCCCGATCGAGGCGGGACTCCCGCCGCGTATCGAAGTGCGCGACGAGATCGCGTCGGGTGTTGCGTTCGACGAGCGGTGGCGGCGGTTCGTCGACCAGCTGCTCGAGCATCCCGAATACGAGGAAACGATCCTCGTCGCGCTCGCGACCGGGGTGACGCTGGCGAAGTTGCGGACCCTGGCCGAGAAGTTCGGCGACAACTGGGACCTTCTCGACCGCCTCGACGCCCCGCCGCCGCTGCCGCTGATCGCGGTTGGCCCGTGGATCGACGAACTCGAAGCGACCTGCGGGCTGCGCGGCGAATGTATCGACGCCGACGACAAGATGGTCGTACGCCTCGACGAGTGCGCGGCGTACGCGGCGAAGCTGCGCGCCGCGCCCGACGACATCGAGCGCCTGCGGCTGCTTCGGGCGGGGCCGTCGTTCCGCGTCAGCCGCACGGGCCGCAAGGGCAATTGGCGCTGCGACATCGATACCGTCCGGGCGCGCATCATTCATCTCGACGACCGGCGCGACACCTTGCTCGGCGCCGTCGCCGACGCGGCGGTGCGGCGGCTCGCGACCGTGATCGCCGAGTTCACCGCGGCCGATGTCGCCGAACGGCGCGCCGCGGGCGAGCTCGAATTCCATGACCTGCTCGTCCTCGCCCGCGCGTTGTTGCGCGATCCGGAGCACGGGGTGCGGGCCCGGGCCCGGCTGCGGGCCCGCTACCGCCGGCTCTTGATCGACGAGTTCCAGGACACCGACCCGATCCAGATCGAGCTCGCCGTGTTGCTGGCGTCGGACGACGCCGGCGCGGCCGACCGCGCGTGGACCGACGTCGCCATCGCACCGGGCGCCTTGTTCTTCGTGGGCGACCCCAAACAGTCGATCTACCGGTTCCGGCGGGCCGACATCGCGACGTTCCTGTCGGCGCGCGACTCGCTCGCGGTCGAGTCGCTGCTCCTCACCCGCAACTTCCGGACGGTCCGGCCCGTGCTCGACTGGGTCAACCGCGTCTTTGCCGACCTCATCACCGCGCATCCCGGTTCGCAGCCCGAATACCACGCGCTCGAACCGACACGGGACGCGGCACCGGCCGGCCCGGCCATGTCGTTGTTGGGCACCCAAGCGCACGACGACAAGCCCGACGCCGCAACGCTGCGGGTACGCGAGGCGGCCGACGTCGTCGGTGCGGTCCGGGCCGCGATCAACGACCGTTGGGCCGTGCAGGACGACGACGAGTGGCGGGACGCCCGGCTCGGCGACATCTGTATCCTCTTGCCCGCGCGCACGTCGCTCGGCTTCCTCGAACGGGCACTCGACGACGCGGGCATCCCGTACCGCGCCGAGACCAGCTCGTTGGTGTACGCGACGCGCCAGGTACGCGACCTGCTCTCCGCGGTCCGCGCCGTCGACGACGCGACCGACGAACTCGCGTTGGTCACGACACTGCGATCCTCGTTGTTCGGGTGTGGCGACGACGACCTGTTCGAATACCACGTCGAGCATCGCGGCCGGTGGGACATCACTGCACCCGCGCCCGACTCGATCGCACCCGAACACCCGGTTGCGGAGGCGATGCGTTACCTCGGCGCACTCCACGACGAACGGCGGTGGCTCTCGCCGAGCGAGCTCCTCGAACGGCTCGTGCGCGACCGCGGCGTACTCGAAGTGGGCGCGCGGAGCGGCCGGTTCCGCGACATTGCCCGCCGAGTGCGGTTCGTCGTCGACCAAGCCCGGGCGTTCGCCGAGTCGACGGGCGGGTCGTTGCGCGACTACCTCGCGTGGGCGACACGCCAGGGTGTCGAGGGCGCGCGCGTGGTCGAAACGGTGCTCCCCGAAACCGACGACGACGCGGTCCGCATCCTCACCGTGCACGGCGCCAAGGGTCTCGAGTTCCCGATCGTGATCTGTTCGGGCATGACGACGAAGGCGCAGACCACGCGGGGCGGCGTCGACGTGTTGTTCCCGCCCGGCGGCGGGTGCGAGATTCGCCTCGGGCCCGGTGTACAGACCGACGAGTTCGAGCTGCACAAACCCATCGACGAACAGATGGGCTTCCACGAGAAACTCCGGCTCCTCTACGTCGCGTGCACGCGGGCGCGCGACCACCTTGTGGTCTCCGTCCACCGCAAGGCGCGCGACCTTGGTGACGACCGGCCGACCTGGACCCACGCCGAACTCCTCTGGACCGCGTCGCGAGGGACCGTGTTCGACGAGTTCACACGCGCGCCTGGTGCGGTGCAGCGGGGCGCGCCACCGGTCGTGCTGCCGCCGCCGGATCGGGCGGGTTGGGACGTCGAACGGGCGGAAGCCTTCCGGCGCGGCCGGCGGCGCCGCTTCGTCGCCGCGACCACGCTGGCGCAACGAGTCGGTGCGGAGTACACGCCCGACCCGGGACTCGCGAAGGAACCGCGCGATCTCGAACTGCCACCGTGGAACAAGGGGCGCTACGGGACGGCGATCGGGCGGGCGGTGCACGCCGTGCTCCAGACCGTCGACCTCGCGACCGGCGCCGGCATCGACGACGCGGCCGCCGCCCAGTCGGCGGCCGAAGGTGTCCTCGCCCACGCGGCGATGATCGCCGCGCTCGCCCGGGCCGCGGTCGACGCGCCCACGGTGCGCGCCGCGGCCGCGCGTCCCCACTGGCGCGAGACCTACGTCGCGGTGCCGCTGGCCGACATCACGGTCGAGGGATACGTCGACCTCATCTACCGCGACGACGACGGCCTCCTCACCGTCGTCGACTACAAGACCGACGCGATCGGCTCCGCGGCCGAGCTCGATGCGCGCCTCGAGCACTACCGCGTCCAGGGCGCGGCGTACGCGTATGCGGTCGCCGCCACCACCGGCATCGCCGTCGCGCGGTGCGTGTTCGTGTTCCTGCACCCCGACGGCCCCCGGGAAGTGGTCGTGACCGGCGCCGAGCTGGAGGCGGCGATTGCCCTGGTAGGGACCCTGGCGGCCGCAGAACGCGAGGACCCCGCACCGATTGTCCCGATGGCGTTCGCCGAACCCTGAACCACGGTTCGCGTATGCCATTCTGGTGCGGCTCGTGAAGTTCCTCCGTTTCGTCGTCCTGTTCGCCATTACCGTCGCCGTGGGCGCCGCCGCGCTCGGTGGCTCGCTCGCGCTCCTGGCCCCTGCCGGCGCCGAGTTCAAGGACGTCACCGACTTCAGCCCCATCGACCCGGCGACCATCACGTCGGACGAGACGTCGTTCATGTTCGACCGCAGCGGCAACCTCATGACCGAACTGTTCGCGGAAGAGGACCGGACGCCGATCACGCTCGAAGAGGTTCCGCAGAACCTGATCGACGCGGTGATCGCGATCGAGGACCGCAAGTTCTACGAGCACGAGGGCGTCGACTGGAACGGTGTCGCGCGAGCCCTGTTCCAGAACCTCGACGCCGGCGAGGTGCAACAGGGCGGGTCGACGATCACGCAGCAACTCGTGAAGGTCACCATGACCGACCCGAAGCAGGACCGCGACCTGCAGACGAAGGTGCAGGAAGCCGCGGTCGCGATCCGGCTCGAAGACGCGATCACCAAGGACGAGATCCTCGAGCGCTACCTGAACGTGATCTATCTCGGCAACGGCGCGTACGGCGTGCAGTCGGCGGCGACGCGCTACTGGGACAAGGACCCGAAAGACCTGACCCTGGGCGAGGCGGCGTTGCTCGCGGCGCTCATCCAGGCGCCCGAGAACCTGAATCCGGTGACGCATCCCGACCGGGCCGCGCGCCGCCGGGCGCTCGTGCTCGATGCGATGGTCGAGACGAACGTCATCACCCAAGTAGAAGCCGACTTCGCGAACCTCGAACCCCTGCCGACGCAGGCTCGGAACCCCGACAAGAAGCGCGACTTCTTCACGACCGAGGTGATCGAGGTTCTGCTGAACGACGACCCCGATGTCGAAGGCGACGTGGCCGAGTATCTGGGCGCAACCCAGGCGGCGCGGTACAACGCGGTGTTCCGCGGCGGCCTCACGATCCATACGACGTACGACCAGCTCATCGACTTCATCGCGCTCTCGTCGGTGAAGGAGATCTTGCCCGAGGGCGAGGTCGTCGCATCCGTCGTCGTCATCGACAACAAGGATCTCTCGGTGCGGGCGATGTACCCGGGCTTCGACTTCTCCGAGCTGGAGTACAACCCGATTACCACGACCGGCCGCCAGACGGGCTCGTCGTTCAAGGCGATCACCCTCGCGACTGCTCTCGACGCCGGATATTCACCGAGGGACAGGGTCGGCGGGAACAGCGTCACGATCGAGCGCCCGGGTGAGGATTACACGGCGGACTGCAGTTCCGGAACGCTCACGCTCACGAATGCCATCGCGAAGTCGAACAACTGCGCGTTCATCCGCACCATCACGTCGCTCGGGCCGGGCCACTTCGGCGACGACGGCGCCGAGCGGGTCAAGGAGATGGCGGGCAAGCTCGGCATCGACACCTCGAAGCTCGACGCGGTACCGGCGATGACCCTCGGAACCTCCGACACCAACATGCTGGACATGGCCGAGGCGTTTGCGACGTTTGCGAACGAAGGCGTGCACCTGCCGCCGATGTTCGTCACGAAGATCGAGGGGCCCGACGGCGACGTGATCTACGAAGCCGACCAGGACGGTGAGCGCGTCCTCCAACCGCAGGACGCGCGTACGCTCACGTCGATGCTCTCCGAGGTTGTCAAGAGCGGTACCGGCACCCGGGCCGACATCGGCCGGCCGCAGGCGGGTAAGACGGGGACGACCGACAAGAACAGTGACGCGTGGTTCGTCGGGTACACGCCGCAGTACACCGTGGCGGTGTGGATGGGTTACCCGCACGCGAGTCGGTCGATGAACGAGTTCGGGATCAACAACGTGCAGGGCGGCCGCCAACCCGCGCTCATCTGGAACGCCATCATGACCCCGCTCCACCGGGACCTCCCGGTGGTCGAGTTCGCGGCGCCGGACGAGAAGTTGTGGCCTACCGGCCAGCGCGTCACGGAGCATGGGCGCGAATTCACCCGCGACTTCATCTCCGACGACACGGTGCCGCCGACGACGACGAGTGAGGTCCCGCCCGACGAAACGAGCGTCCCGCCCGACGTGACGACCGTCGCGCCGCCGCCGCCGACGACGACGCCTCCGCCGCCGCCTCCGACGACGACGCCCCCGACCGTTCCCATCACCGCGCCTCCGCAGAGCGTCCCATGACCGCCGAGGAACTCGAAGCACTGCTCCTCGTCCAGGAGCACGATGTCGCACTCGACCGGCTCCGGCACCGCCGCGAGGCATTGCCCGAACGGTCCGAACTCGACGCGCAGCTGCGCGAACGGGTGACGCTCGAACGCGATGCCACGACGGTGCGCAAAGAACGCGACGCGGTCTTGGCCGACGAGAAGCGCCTCGACGACGAGTCGCGCACGGTCGGCGCCAAGGCCGCCGATGTCGAAAAGACCCTGTACGGCGGCTCGGTGACATCGCCACGCGAGTTGCAGGCGCTGCAGGCCGACGTCGAGATGCTCAAGAAGCACCGCTCCGACATCGAAGACCGCGAACTCGAAGTGATGGAAGCGCGCGAGACCCTCGACACCCAGCTGGCCGGACTCGATGCCCGGGTCGCCGACGTGTTGGCTGACGTCGATCGCCTCGCGGCCGCAATCGCCGCCGCCGAGGCCGCTATCGACGCCGAAGCGGTGGCGGAAACCTCCGCCCGCGGCGACCTCGCCGCGGGGATTGCCGCAACCCTGCTCGCCGACTACGAACGCCGCCGGGCCAAGAACCGCGGCGCGGGTGCAGCCCGCCTCGTCGGCGTGACGTGCCAGGCGTGCCACCTGTCGATCCCGTCGACCGAGGCCGAGCAGATTCGCAAGATGGCGGGAGCCGAAGTCGCGTACTGCGACAACTGCGGCGCGATCCTCGTCCCGTGAACCAGCCGCACCTTCCGTTCGAAACCGACGCGACCGGGCCTGATCAGGTCGACACCGTCGTGGTGTTCAGCGACGGCGGCTCGCGCGGAAACCCGGGACCGTCGGCGATCGGCGCGGTCGTGTTGGACCCGTCGGTCGACCCCCCCAAAGTGCTGGCGACGGTCAGCGAATGCATCGGCATCACGACCAACAACGTCGCCGAGTACGAGGCGCTCATCGGCGGGCTCCGCGCCGCCGCACCGTTTCGGGCGCGGACCGTGCGCGTGCGCGCCGACTCGCTGCTGATGATCAAGCAGCTCCTCGGCGAGTATCGCGTGCGCCAACCCCATCTCAAGCCGCTCTACGAACAGGCTCGCGAACTCCTACGCGGGTACCAAGAAGTCGACCTCGGGCACGTACCCCGTGCCGAGAACACCGAGGCGGACGCGCTGGTGAACGAGGCGCTGGACTCCGCATGATCCTGTGGCGCGCGTTCGGGTCGATCTTCGGCGTGTGGAACGTGTTCCAAAGCGGCGGGCTCGACTTCCGGCTCGTCGCCATCGGTGCGCTGGCCCCGCTCGTCGTCGACGCGCCGTTCGGCGCGCAGTCGTACGGCCACACGCTGCTCGCGGCGGTCTGCGTGCTGGTCGTCTCGATGCTCGCGTTCGCGGGGCGCGGGCGCCGCCTGCGGCGCCGGCGCGCGCTCAGCTTCGCGATCGGGTGGTTCTGCGGCCTGGTGTTGGGCGGGGCGTGGTTGCACGAGGAAGTGTTCTGGTGGCCCGCGTTCGGTACCGAGCGACCCGAGGCGCCGCTGCTCCCGGCGTTGCCGGTCGTGATCGCGCTGGAAGCCGTCGGGGCCGTGGCCATGGTGTGGGTGTGGAAGCGGTTCGGACTGCGCGACGCGGACCGGCGGCGGACGTTCACGAAGTCGGGCAAGCTGGTCGCGGCGTGATCGTGTTCGTGCGCCACGGCCAAACCGCGGTGAACGCGGCCGGGCAGCTCCAAGGCCGCGTCGACCGCGAACTCACCGACGTCGGCCTGGACCAGGCCGATCGCCTTGCCCGGAGCCTGCGCGTGTGGCCCGTGAAGCGGGTCGTGACGAGCCCCTTGCGGCGCGCGGCCGACACCGCCCGCGCCATCGCCGACGGGCTCGGTCTCGCGGTCGAGGTCGACGACCGGCTCGTCGAACTCGACTACGGCGACTGGGACCAGCGCCCGTTCGCCGAGATCGCCGCGTCCGACTGGGACGCGTGGCGAGCCGACCCGAAGTTCACGCCGCCGGGAGGCGAGTCACTCGTCGACGTGACCGGGCGCGTCGCGTCGTTCTGTGACGAGCATCTCGGTCCTGAACTCGTCGTCGCCGTCAGCCATGTGTCGCCGATCAAGGCGGCGGTGTGCCTCGCGTTGGGTGTCGATGAGCGGGCGTCGTTCCGCATGCACCTCGACATCGCGTCGATCACGCGCGTCGACCGGCGGGCTGGGGATGGCCCCGCGTTCCTCGCCTCGTACAACGAGACGAGCCACCTTTCTCTCTAACTACGGCTGGACGGTGAGGGGGATCGAGCGCCGGGCCGGCATCGGGTGCGCGCCGGTGGCGTCGACGATGAAGCGACCTTCGCCGGGGCCCTCGGCGATCGGCATGCCGAGCGCTTCGAGGAGCGCGTGGTCGGCTTCGGGTTCGCGGCCGATCGTCGTGAGGTAGTTGCCGACGATCAGCGCGTTGGCACCCGCGAGCAAGCCCATCGCCTGCAGCTCGCCCAGCACGCGCTCTCGTCCGCCCGCGAGCCGCAGCCACGCGCCGGGCAGGATCAGGCGGAACAGCGCGATGGCCTGCAGCGCCTCGCGCGGGCTGAGGATCTCGTGGTCGCCCATCGGCGTACCGGGGCGGGGATCGAGCAGGTTGATGGGCACTTCGCAGGGGTCGAGTGCGCGTAGTTCGAACGCGAAGTCGACGCGCTGCTCCAGTGTTTCACCCATGCCGAGGATGCCGCCGCAGCAGAGTTCCATCCCCGCGTCGCGTGCCATCGTCGCGGTGGCGACGCGGTCGTCGTAGGTGTGCGTGGTGCAGATGGTCGGGAACAGTTCGCGGCACGCTTCGAGGTTGTGGTTGTAGCGGCGCACGCCGGCGGCGGCGAGCCGGTCGGCCTGCTCCTGCTTGAGGAGACCGAGCGACACCGCGACCTCGAGGCCGGTCTCGCGTTGCACGGCGCCGACGGCGTCGATGACCCGGCGCAGCAGCCGTTCCTCGGGGCCGCGCACCGCGACGACGATGCAGAACTGGGTCGCGCCCGCGGCCTTGGTGGCGTGCGCGGCGGCCACGATCTCGTCGATGTCGAGGAACGCGAACACGTCGACGCCCGTGTCGAACCGGACGGACTGCGAACAGAACGCGCAGTCCTCGGGGCACGCGCCCGACTTCGCGTTGATCAGGCTCTCGAGCTCGACCTCGGGGCCGCACCACGCCAGGCGCACCTGGTGGGCGAGCGCAATGACCGACGGCAGGTCGTCAAGCGGGAGCGCGGCCACGGCCAGCGCTTCCTCGCGGGTGAGGTGGCGGCGCTCTTCGAGCAGGGCCTTTTCGGCGGTACGGAGCGGCATGGGCGCCAATCCTAGGTGGCGGGCCGATCTGCGCTCTCAAGCCCTCCCGAAGCCGCGTCGAAGTCTGGTTATGCGAAGTCGCTTTGGGTCGTTGTGGCTGCTCGCGCTCGTGCCCGCCGTGATTGCGGTGCTCGGTGTGCTGGTGCTCACCGGTGGGTCCGACGACACCAACGAACCGGCGCCCAGCCGCTCGACCGAGGAACCGTCGACCGCCGCCGAATCCTCCGCAATGGCGCC
>JANNHK010000371.1:0-3638 GCA_031404355.1 Actinomycetes bacterium | reverse complement strand
GACCCGGTTCCGTCGCTCGGGTCGAGCATTGTCGACATCGAGCCGTCGCCGGCCGGTCGGGGCTACAACACGCTCGACGACCGGGGCAGTGTCAGTGAGTTCGGTGACGCCGAGTGGTGGGGCGACGCGACCGTCGACTACACGCACGGTGAGCGGGCCACGGCCATCTCGGGCACACCGTCGGGCGACGGCTACTGGATCTTCACCAACCTCGGCCGGGCCATCGCGTTCGGTGACGCCGCGTTCTTCGGTGACATGTCGCGGGTGCGGCTCAATGGTCCCGTGCTCGACTCGATCGCAACGCCGTCGGGCCGGGGCTACTACATGGTCGCCTCCGACGGCGGTGTCTTCGCGTTCGGTGACGCGCAGTTCTTCGGTTCGATGGGCGGCGTGCGGTTGAACGCGCCGGTCATGAGCCTCGTGCCCGACCCCGACGGTGTCGGCTACTGGCTCGTCGCTTCCGACGGCGGCGTGTTCGCCTTCCAGGCCGGGTTCCGCGGTTCGATGGGTGCGACCCGTCTGAACCGGCCGGTGACCGGCATGGTGCCGTTCGGCGACGGCTACCTCATGGTCGGTGAGGACGGAGGCATCTTCAGCTTCTCGAGCCTCCCGTTCTTCGGTTCGCTCGGTGCCAACCCGCCGCCGAGCCCGGTGGTCTCGGTGGCAGCCGCCGTCTGATCACAACGCACACCCAGACTGGCGTCGGCGACGCGCGTTTCGAACGCGTTGCCGGCGCCAGTTCGGCGTGCGAGCGGTGCCCGACTCGCGCCGTGAGAGGGTTGGGCCGTGGGCCGCGCGGACGAGGTGAGCGAGATTCTGCGCCGTGTGGACCCCGGGGTTCGGGTGGTGCGGCGCTGGAATCTCGCGGGCGGCATTGCCGCCGAGATGACTGCGGTCGAAGTGGTGTGGCCCGATGGTTCCTCCGGGCGCGTGGTCGTGCGCCGCAACGACACGGCCGCCCGGGAGTTCGACCTGTTGCCCCATCTCGCGTCTCTTGGGATCCCGGTTCCGCGACCCCGCGGGTTCGACAATGCGACCGCCGCCCTCGTGCTCGACTATGTCGACGGCGACGGACGCTACGCCGAGGGCGACGGGCCGGACACGGCGCAGGCGTTCGCCGAGATGCTGGCGATGATTCACCGAGTCGACGGCGCGCGCCCCGCGTTCGACGCATTGCCGCGCGCCGTCGACGCGGTCGCGCAGCACCTCGCGAATCCGCCGGCCGTCCTCGACCCGACGACGAGCGAGGAATTCGTGCGCGCCACGCTCTCGGAACGGTGGCCACCGCCGGCGACGAACGCGACGTGTTTGCTGCACGGCGACTTCTGGCCCGGCAACGTGCTGTGGTGCGACGACGTGATCGTCGCGGTGATCGACTGGGAGGAGCCGGCGGTCGGCGACCCGATCGCCGACATCGGCAGCGCGCGTCTCGACCTGTTGTGGGTGTTCGGTCCGGACGTGATGGCGGCGTTCACCGCGGCGTACGCGTCTGTGACCGACGTCGACATGACGAACCTGCCGCTCTGGGACCTCGTCGCCGCGTTGCGGCCGGCGGGGAACATCTCGTCGTGGGCGTCGCAGTGGCCCGCGCTCGGCCGACCCGACGTCACGCCCGAGACGATGCGTGCCGATCACCGCTGGTTCGTGGACCAGGCGCAGGCCGCGCTCTCGTAGGGGCGGTGGGGTCCTTCGGGGCCGCCGTTCACGCGGGGGGAATTGCCTCCCACCACTGACACCACCACTCGGCACCGACGAGGACCCGCAGCTTCGGGTGCCAGCAGTACGAGATGTCGGCGGTGTCCTCGAGGTAGTAGCGGCAGTTGGCGCACTTCTCCTCACCCTGAGGTACGGCTTTGAGCACCGCGTTCTCCGCGAGGTGCCGGAGCTCGATCGCGAGCTTCTCGTCGATCGGCTTCGGTTCCGGTTCCGGTATCACGTAGTCGGCCATCGCAGTGTGCTTCCCGAAGGTTGGTGGCGGGAAACGCGTGTCTAGCCGCAGCGTGCCCGGCGAATCGAACCGCTGCGCAGCACACGCCGATCTAAAATGACTCGGAATGCCTCCGTAGCTCAGCTTGGATAGAGCAAGTCACTTCTAATGACTAGGTCGCAGGTTCGAGTCCTGCCGGGGGCGCCGCGTCGATGCACGCAACGTCGCGTCCGATGGGCGCGGCGGCGTCAGTACCCGGCCATCAGCGCCCAGGTAAGCGTCCCACTGGCCGAGATGACGCAACCGACGCCGGCGTTGCGGTGTCTGGGGTTGAGGATGTGCGCGCGATGCCCACCCGAGTTCATCCAGGCGGTGAAGACGCTGCCGGGTGTCGAGTAGCCCCAGCCGAGATTCGCACCTGCCCACCGCGGATAGCCCGCCGCCGCGACGAACTCGTCCTCGCGGTCGTGGCTGAGCCCCTGCCCTGCCCGCATGCGCGCGTCGTTGTAGACAGCGTCGTTGTGCGCCGCGGTCACGAGGCGTTCGTCGCGCGGGAGCTCGGCCAGACCGGCGTCACGCCGTTCCGCGTTCATCAGCGTGAGAACCTGCTCCTCGACCTGGTTCGAGCACGGGGTCGGGTGTGAGCCGGGCGTCGTTGTGCTCGACGTCGTCGTCGCCGAAGGGCCGCCGACCGGCACCCACGGTCCCCAACCCTGCGCGACCCCGTCGATGTAGACCTGGGCGCGGTAGTCGGCGGATCCCGGGAGGGCTGCCGTGTCCTTCCACGAGCCCAGGCGCGATGCCTTCTCGCGGCGCAGGACCTCGGTGCCGTCCGAGCGCACGACGACGAGGGTGCGTTGCCGCTGGCGCGACTCGGTTTGGAACTTCCAGCCGCCGCGTACGGTCGCCGGCTCTTGCCCGACGCGCGCGGTCAGCACCGGCGTGTCGATTGCGGTCGGGGGTGCGGTGCCGCCATCGGCCGGCAGGCCGGTTCCGACCGCTGCGGCAGCGAACCCGACTGCGATGACGACGAGTGAAAGTGCGCGGCGCCCGGCGCCGGTCGATGTCCCCACAGTGACCCCCTGGTTGCGCCTCTATACCTACAGTCCCTTCGGCGGCGCCCACCTGAGGCAAACGACACTTCGTTCACCCGATGTGCTGTCATCGTCTGGCGCGATTCGTGCGCGGCGCGACATTGCCAGGATCTGGATCGAGACCCGTGGCTGCTCGTGGCCGGTGATGGGGCGGCTGTGAGCCCTGGGGTCGCTCGGATTTGTCAGGCGATGGTTCGAATTTGGTCATCTGACCAATAGAAACCGCTGAGCCGACCGCGCACACTCCGGGGCAGATAACTCATCTGCGGGGGAGAACCATGCGCGTTGGGCGCCGCCAAACCAAGCCGAACCGTCTGGCGCTGGCGCTCGCCGTCGCCCTGACGACGCAGGTCGCGTTCACGTCGGCACTTGCCGGCCCCGCCGGCGCCGCGGATCCGGGCACGGTCACGTTCGAGTTCACGGGCGCGGCCCAGACCTTCACCGTGCCGGACGGGGTCACGTCTGTTGCGGTGGATGTGTTTGGTGCGCAGGGTGGTGGCGGTTCGTTCGGTGGCCTGGGTGGCCGGGTGCAGGCCACGGTGGCGGTCGTGCCGGGCCAGTTGTTGCAGGTGAATGTGGGGGGTTCGCCGTCGGGTTCGGCGGGCGGGTTCAACGGC
>JANNHK010000370.1:0-28693 GCA_031404355.1 Actinomycetes bacterium | reverse complement strand
GCCGGCGTAACCCGAGAGCAATTGGATGACCTGCTGGCGCACGCGCGACAGGTCGGCACCCAACTTCACGAGCACTTGGGCGGCGACACCTTCGCCCTCGCGAATCAGGCCGAGCAGGATGTGCTCGGTGCCGATGTAGTTGTGGCCGAGCTGGAGCGCTTCGCGCAACGACAGCTCGAGCACCTTCTTCGCTCTTGGCGTGAACGGGATGTGACCCGAAGGGGCCTGCCCGCCGTGACCAATGATCTCCTCAACCTGCGCGCGCACGGCTTCGAGTGAGATGCCGAGCGACTCGAGGGCTTTGGCCGCAACGCCTTCGCCCTCGTGAATCAAGCCGAGCAGGATGTGCTCGGTCCCGATGTAGTTGTGGTTGAGAAGCCGCGCTTCTTCCTGGGCGAGGACCACGACCCTGCGGGCACGATCCGTGAAGCGCTCGAACAATGTGAACCGCCTCTCGCTCCGGTTTCCGGTACTGATGTTATCGGCCGGTTCGGTCGCTCCTTTGGCGCCCGAGCGGGTGAATCTTTTGTTCCTCTTCGTTTCCGGGGACCCGAAGGTATTGCCCGACGAGTGCCCCGGACAGGTTTACGACGCCTCGGGGCCCTCAGATGTTCCCGATCAGCGCCCGTTCCGGACCCTGCTCTAGCCTCACGACGTGGGACTACTCCCCGAAGTCGGCCTGGCTCCCCTGCCCGGAGACCTGGTCCGTGTCGAGAACCGGCTCTCAGGCGCCGTAGACGCCGGCGACCGATTTCTCGCCGAAGTCGCCGGACATCTGCTCGGGGCGGGCGGCAAGCGACTCCGGCCCGTCCTCACGCTCTGTGCCACCTATGCCGCCAACGGGGCCGAGCACCCGGCATCGGACCGAGCGATCACCGGCGCCGCCGCGGTCGAGTTGGTCCACCTCGGATCGCTGTACCACGACGACGTCATCGACGAAGCCGAGACCCGCCGGGGCGTACCGAGCGTGAACGCGCGGTGGTCGAACATCGTGGCCATTCTCTCGGGTGACTACCTGTTGGCACAGGCATCGTCGTTGGCGGCATCGTTGGGTGCCGATGTCGCCGGGCTCCTCGCCGACACGATCGGCGAACTGTGTCGCGGCCAGGTACTCGAGCTGCAGTACTTGTTCGACGCGGACCGCAGTGTCGAGGCATACCTTTCCGCAATCGAAGGCAAGACCGCCGCGTTGTTCGCGACCGCGTGCCGCATCGGCGGCATGGTGTCCGACGTCTCGCCGGAGACGCTCGACGCGCTCACGCAGTTCGGCCATCACCTCGGCATGTGCTTCCAGGTCGTCGACGACGTCCTCGACGTGACGGCCAGCGAAGCCGAGCTGGGCAAACCGACGGGCAACGACGTCCACGAAGGCGTCTACACGCTGCCCGTCATCTACGCGCTGCGCGCGTCGGATGAGTTGCGCTCGTTGCTCGGCCGCCAGCTCGACTGGCCCGAGGTCTCGAAGGTCGTCGCGCTCGTGACAGCGGACGAGGTCGACGCCTCGATGGCCGTCGCCCGGGAACACGCGGTCAAGGCGAACGAAGCCTTGACCGGTGCGCCCGAACTCGACGCCGAAGTACGCGAGAAACTCACCGGCCTCGTCGACGGCCTCGTCTTCCGCTCTTCGTGAGCGGCGCTGCT
This sequence comes from Actinomycetes bacterium, assembly GCA_031404355.1. GTDB lineage: Bacteria > Actinomycetota > Acidimicrobiia > IMCC26256 > PALSA-610 > JANNHK01. The sequence continues at coordinate 27,052 of JANNHK010000370.1, read as the reverse complement.
TTTCGGCGTCTCACGTCGGTCGTACACTTCTACCCGTGAGCGTCGCCGTTCCGGATCCCGCGTCCACCGAGCCCGCCTCGACGATCCGGATCCCGCGCGGCCGCGCACTGACAGTCGACGACCTCGACCACTTCCCTCTCGACGACGGCAACCGTTACGAGCTCGTCGAGGGAATGCTCCTGGTGTCACCATCCCCGATCCCGGCCCATCAAGCCTGCGTACTGCGTATCGGCGTCGCGCTCGAGTCGGGCCGAACCGGCGACCTCCTCGTCTTCTGCGCGCCGCTCGATTGGAAGGTTTCGGACGACACGGTGTTCGAGCCCGACGTCGTCGTGTGCCTCCAGCAGGACCTCACGAAGAAGCGCCTCGAAGGCCCACCGCTGCTCTGCGTCGAGGTGCTGTCGCCGAGCAGTCGGGCGCGAGACCTCGCGCTGAAGCGCTACGCGTTCGCGCGGGCGGGTGTGCCGTCGTACTGGATCTGCGATCCGCGGGCACCGAGCATCACCGAGTGGCGCCTCGAGGGCGACGACTACGTCGAGGGCACACACGCAGCCGGCGACCAACTCTTCGTCGTCGACACACCGTTCCCCGTCGAGATCATCCCCTCCACGCTGATCGCCGGTCTGCCGGAGGCGTGACCGCTTCCGAAGCCCGCGCGGTTTTCGACCGCCGCGTCGCCGCGTGGCTCGCTGAAGACGTCGATGGGTATCTCGCGTGCTGGCACGACGACATGGAACTCACGATGCCGACCGGCGTCGTGCGCGGCATCGAGAAGTACCGCCGCCTGGTCGTCGGGAGTTTCGCCTGGGCCGCGCCAGTGTCGTTCGACGTGCACGCACTCGGGGTGGACGGTTCGGTGGTGCTGGCCGACTGGTCCATCCGCGCCCGGCGACGCGAAGACGGCGTGTTTATCGAGTGGCAGGGCCTGTCGGTGTGCGAGCTGCGCGACGGGAAGATCATTTGGTGGCGCGAACACCACCTCGCCCCGCCCGCCCCCGCTCACTCCGCCTGACCTGCCCCATACGGCAGACGACGTGACCAAAGCAGTGACGCACGCCGGGTTCTTGAACGCACCCGCGGCTATTCGGCGGCAGTTGCACGTTGATCGACGTGCTGTCGTATGTATGCGTCGATTCCGTCTGCGACGGCGCGGAGTTCGTTGTCGGCGAAAACGTGCTTCATGAACACTGCACCGACAGGTCCTCCCGCCGTCATGACTACGAGTTGGTTGGCAGTGCCGTCGGCTTCGACGCGCACATCAACAATCGTGTTCCACGGGATCACTGTCGTGCACCAGAGGTCGCGCACCACCAGCGCGGCGTCGGTCGCCAACAACGCGGCCCGAGCGGAGCGGCTCGCGATTGCGATCAAGCCGAGGGTGACGACGAGGAACGCGGCGCCGGGCGGCCACATTGCCCCGTCGCCGTTGGCGGCTGTGACGATGGACCCCACGCCCATGAACAACGTCAGTGGAACAGCGCCACAGAGAGCCAGAAGGCGGAGGCGCAGCCAACCTCGGGACGGCCTATAGAGCATGGTCACACCGTCGTCTTCGTCACGCAGGCGCGCGCGATTGAGTCGGGATGAGCCAGTTCGAGCGGCGGTCTCGGCTCAAGCCGGCGGCCTCGCCGATCGGGCGGGCTCAGACTCGCGGAGGTGCGTGGGTCATGACGTCGGCGTCCACACGCGGGTTGGTGCCCGAGACGGACGACATCAGGCGGACTTCGTGGACGCGTCCGCGGACGCGTCGACTTCCTTGATGAAGCCGAGGACTGCGTCGTTGAAGCCGTTGGGGGCTTCGGCCATGAGGCCGTGGGCGACTCCGCGGACGACGTAGAGGCGCGAGTCGGGAATCAGTTCGGCGAGTTCTTCCGCGTCGCCGAGCGGGGTGAGCGTGTCCTGGGAGCCGGTGATGACGAGCGTCGGCGCGGTGACCTTCGCCAACTCGAAACGAAAGTTGTCCGACGCGTTGAGGATCGCTTCGATCTGAGCGACGAACGGCTCCGGGCGGGTCTGCATGATCACACGGGCCAGCACGTTCAGCCACACGCCGAACCGGCGTTGCAGACGCGGGCCGATCATCCAGCGCATGCCGTCGTCGGTGAGCGCGCCCATACCGCGCGCGGCGACGTTGTCGGCCCACTCCCGCAACAGTTCGCGCCGCCACTCGTGGTGCTGGCACGCCGTGCATGCCAGCGTCAGCGACCGCACCCGCTCCGGGTGGAGCACCGCGATGATCTGCGCGATCACGCCGCCCATCGACGCGCCGACGATGTGCGCGCGTTCGATGCCGGCCGCATCGAGGACTTCGATCGCGTCTTGCGCCATCCGCCCGAGGTCGTACGGACCGGGGGGCGCCTCCGAGAAGCCGGTGCCGCGGTTGTCGGGACCGATGCAGCGATGGTGGCGGCCGAACGCACCGCGCTGCAACGCCCACCCGCGGTTGTCGATGCCCAAACCCTGAATCATGAGGATGGGCGTGCCGTCGCGCTTTCCCCACGTGTGGAACGCGATGCGAACCCCGTCACTCGCGCGGATCTCGGGCATAGCTACGCGAGCAACCCGCTGACCGCTTCGCGGACCGCTTCCGCGAAGCGGGCCGCGGTCAAGGGGTCGTCGGGCGCGTAGGGCTCGTCGAGCCGCACGAGGTCGCCGAAGCGCACGCGCCACGGCCGGAACGCGGTGCCGAACGGTCCGCCGGGAATGACCGCGGCCGGAACGACGGGGGTGTGCGTCGTCGCCTGCATGAGCGCGAGCGGTGGCGTACCCGCACCGGTGCGCAGCCAGGTCGGCGCGAGCGGCATCGCGACGAGATGCCCGACGCGCAGCGCGGCCGACACGTCTTCGTAGCTCGATGCGATCGCACCGAGGCGACGCAACGCGCCGCCGGCCATCGGCACCGCGGGCGCGCCGACGACGCGCAGGCGGCGACCGGTCGCGCGCCGAACCGCGACCGCGAGTACGGCCGGCTCGGCGATGCCGAACCCGCGGTTGGCGACGATGACCGCACCGCCGTCGGTCGGTACGTGTTCGCTCCCCGATACGTCGACCCGCACGATCCCCGACACCACGGGGAACAGGAGATCGCAGAGGTGCGGATCGAAACCGAACGGGTCGACCGGGTACCGCCCACCGATGCGGCGGCGCAGCGCGGGCGCAATCGGTTCGGGCGCCGACGCGTAGTCCGTGTCGAGGCCGAAGTCGCGCGACGTGAGGGGGCTCACGCGACGTCCTCGCGCACCATCTGGATCGGGACCACGTCGGCCCAGTCGAACAACTCGCGCAGTACGTCTTGGGTCGGACGCAGGTTCGTGAGCCCGAGCGCGTCGACGGCTCGGCTGCCTGCTCCCGTGCGCCCGTGGCGCAGGAGTTCGACCACGTGTTCGGCGATCGCGGCGCCGGCCAGTTCGACCGCCTGCGCGGCGGGACCCCACATGTACGGCGGGACCGGAATCGGAATCCGGCCACCGAGGCGCACGGCCTGCCAGGGCGTCGCCGCGCCGGGCCCGACGATGTTGAGTGGGCCGTCGAACCGCCGTTCGATGGCTGCCACCATCGCGTCAGCCGCGTCGTCGGGATGCAGCACTGAGAACGGCGGGTCGGCGAACGCCGGCACGGGCACGACCGGGAGCCGCAACAGCCGACCGAGGGGACTCGGGACATGCGACCCGAGCACCGGCGCGTACCGCAGCGCGCACACGCCGACACCGTGCTGCACCCGCAACCCGGCCGCGATCGCCTCGACTTCGAGCAGCGACTCGCCGTACGGCGTGCGGGGCGCAGGCAACGCGTCCTCGTCGGGCACCGAAACAGACGCGGAGCGCGGTCCGTAGACCTCGAGCCCGCTCCGTACGACGACGTATTCGAGGTTTCCGGCGCGGGCCGCGGCGCTCAACGCCGCGACCGTCGCCAGTTCGGTGCGTTCCACCGCCGACTCGGGGGTCATGCGCGACGACGGTTCGTACACGCCGAAGTGGGCGACGACGTGCGGGGCGACGTCGGTGACGAACTGCACGAGCTTGTCGCGATCGCGCGGGTCGATCCGGCGGAACTCCGCCCGCCGTAACCGGCGGCGCGGCGGCACGAAGTCGACACCCACGATCTCGGTGGCCCAGGCACGCTGTTCGAGCAGTTGCGCTACCCGCGTCCCGAGTTCCCCACCCATCCCTGTGACGAGGATCTTCACGGCTCCATCCCTATTGCGTCTGCTCCGGTCGTAAGTGCGGGAACAGGATCACTTCTCGGATCGACGATACTCCGGCGAGGAGCATGACGAACCGATCGACGCCGAGGCCCATGCCGCCGGTCGGGGGCAAGCCGTACTCGAGCGCCCGCACGTAGTCGGCGTCAATACCGTGCGCCTCGACGTCACCGAGTTGCTGCAACGTTGCCTGCGCTTCGAACCGGCGGAGCTGGTCGACCGGGTCGTTGAGCTCGCTGAACGCATTGGCCAGCTCGCGCCCGCCGACGATCAACTCGAAGCGTTCCGTCAGGGTCGGGTCATCGCGATGTTCACGAGCCAACGGCGACACCTCACGCGGATAGTCGCAGACGAATGTCGGTTCGATGATCTTGTGCTCGGTCGTCTTCTCGTAGATCTCGAGCATGAGCTTGCCCGAGCCCCACGCCTTCTCGATCTTGATGTCGAGGTCCTTGCACTTCGCGCGCAATCCCTCGACCGGCTGGGAGGGATGCACGTCGAGCCCGGCATGTTCCTTGATCAGGTCGATCATCGTGCGCCGTTGGAACGGAGGCGTGAGGTCGTACTCGTGCCCATCCCACTCGACGACCGTCGTTCCGATCGCAGCGCGCGCCGTGTACGTGATCAGCTCCTCGGTGAGGCGCATCATGTCGTAGTAGTCGGCGAGGGTTTGGTAGAGCTCGAGCATCGAGAACTCGGGGTTGTGACGCGTCGAGAGCCCTTCGTTGCGGAACACCCGGGCGATCTCGAAGACGCGATCGAAGCCGGCGACGATGAGCCGCTTGAGGTACAGCTCCGGCGCGATCCGCAGGTAGAGCTCCATGTCGAGGGCGTTGTGGTGCGTCTCGAAGGGCCGCGCCGTGGCGCCGCCGGAAATGGGGTGCAGCACGGGCGTCTCGACCTCGACGAAGCCCTCGCCGATCAGCATCTCGCGCATCGCGGCGATCGCCTTGTGACGGATCTCGATGACCCGGCGGGCGTCGTCGTTGACCAGAAGGTCGACGTACCGCTGCCGGTAGCGCGTGTCCGTGTCGCTGAGGCCGTGGTACTTCTCGGGCAGCGGCCGCAGCGCCTTCGACAACAACTGGCACGACTGCACGCGTACGGAGAGCTCGCCGCGCCTGGTCTTCATCACGGTGCCCGTCGCGCCGACCCAGTCGCCGCGGTCGATCTCGTCACGGAAGCGCCCGAACGCTTCCTCACCCAGATCGCCGGAACTGACAAAGAGCTGGGCCGAGTCCGTACCGTCGCGCAGCGTCGCGAAGATCAACTTTCCCTGATCGCGCGAGAGCATGACGCGCCCCGCGACGCTGACGACGTCTTCGGTCGAGTCGCCGTCGGCGAGTTTCTCGTCCCACACCTCGCGCAGTTCGCGGAGACTGTGCGTGCGCGCGAAATGCACCGGGTACGGATCGTCGCCCCGCGCCCGGATCGCGTCGACCTTCGCCCGCCGTGCATCCGCCTCGTCGGTCGAACTCACGCCGTCACTGGTTCCGTTCGAAGATGATGCGGAGACCGTAGAGCGTGAGCCACGGTTCGTAGTGCTGGATCGTGCGGATGAACGGCATCAGCAACTCGGCGAGTCCGCCGGTAGCGACAACCGTGGCTTCACCGATCTCGCCGACGAACCGTTCGACGAGCCCGTCGACCTGGGCGCTGAAGCCGTGCATCGCGCCCGACTGGATCGACTCGACCGTCGACTTCCCGATCACATGCTTCGGCGGTCCGAGTTCGACGCGCTTGAGGCCGGCCGCCTTCTCGAACAACGCGTCGAGCGAAATCTCGACCCCGGGGCAGATGGCGCCGCCCAGATACTCGCCGCGGTCACTGATCGCTTCGATGGTCGTCGCGGTCCCGAAGTCGACGCAGATCGACGGCCCGCCGTAGAGGTCGAACGCGCCGACGGCATTCGCGATGCGGTCGGCCCCGACCTCCTTCGGGTCGTTGTAGAGGATCGGCATTCCGGTACGCACACCCGGTTCGACCACGAGAGCCGGGAGCCCGAAGTAACGCTCCGTCATCTGTCGCAACTCTCCGGTAACGCGCGGGACACCGGACGAGATCGCGACGCCGGTGATCGAGTTGTCGAACGAGAACCCGTGGAACCCCAGGAACTGCTGGATCATCAACGCGAGTTCGTCAGAGGTACGGTGCGCGTCGGTCGCGATACGCCAGTGATCGGCCAGCTCGTGGCCGTTGAAGAGCCCGACCACCGTGTTCGTGTTGCCGACGTCGATCGCGAGGAGCATCGGCCCGCCATCGTAGGCGGGTTTGCCTCGGACACTCAGAGAATGTCGAGCCCGATGTCCAGTACCCGGACCGAGTGCGTGAGCGCGCCCACCGAAATGAAGTCGGCACCCGTCTCCGCGTAGGCGGCGACCTCGTCGATCGACACGCGGCCGGACACCTCGACCTTCGCCGCCCCGTCGAGCAACTGCACGGCCTGGGTGACGTTCTCGGGACTCATGTTGTCGAGCAACACGATATCAACGCCTACGCTCGCGGCTTCCTTCACCTGCTCGAGCGTGTCGCATTCGACTTCGATGATTCGCCCCGGCCAACGGGCGCGCGATCGCTCGACCGCGCGGGCCACTCCGAGTACGGCCAGGTGGTTGTCCTTGATGAGGATCGCGTCCGACAGCGAGTCGCGGTGGTTGAAGCCGCCACCCGCTCGCACGGCGGCGCGTTGCAACGCACGGAGCCCGGGCAGGGTCTTGCGCGTGTCCCGAATCCGCACCCGGCCGCGGGCGGCTCGCACATAGCGCCGGGTGAGCGACGCAACGCCGGAACAATGCGACACGAGGTTCAGCGCCACGCGTTCGCCGGCGAGGATCGAGTGCAGCGAGCCGATCACTCGCGCCAGCTCCATTCCCGCCTCGATCGGCTCCCCGTCACGCGCGCGCCACTCGAGCGCGAGGTCGCCGTCGATCTGCCGATACACCTCGATGACCGCGGCCGACCCGGCGAGGACGCCTTCTTCGCGCGCGACGAACGCGGCGACCGCCGTCTGGTCTTCACCCACGATCGCGATCGAGGTCACGTCGCCCAGGAGTCCGAGGTCTTCGGCCAGGGCACGCGCCACGAGATCGCGCAGAATCGGGACTGGGGGGTCGAACGACGTCATGCGTTCCCTCCTCGGGAACCGGCGGAAAGGGGAACGAACTCAGGACGCGCGGACCCACGGAAGACGAAGCGGCCGAGCATGTCGTCGGAGGCTTCCGGGTAGTCGGCACGCGCGTGCGATCCGCGCGTCTCCTCGCGCGTCGCCGCCGCGTCGACGATCGCCCGCGCGACGCGCAGGAGGTTGAGTACCTCGTAGGTCGCCATCTCGCGCGCCGGAAGATCCTCGGCGAGACCAGCCAGGTCGCCGAGCGTGTCGGCGGCGAGCTTGAGACTGCCCGCGTCGCGCACGACTCCGCAGTCGCTCGACATCGTGCGCTGGACCGCGCCCCGCACCTTGTCGGGCGCGGTCGGATCGTTTCTCGGGAGCACGACCGGGTCCTCGTCGACCGCCACCGGGGTGAGGTCGAGCACGCCGGTCATCGCGCCCGTCGAGTCGGCCTCCCGTTTGCCGCGGGCGATTGCCTCGACCACGCGTCGTCCGAACACGAGCCCGTCGAGCAACGAGTTCGACGCGAGCCGATTGGCGCCGTGGACGCCGCTGCATGCCGTCTCTCCGCACGACCACAGGTGCGGAAGGGTTGTCGCGCCGTCGAGGTCAGTGACAACTCCGCCCGACAGGTAGTGCGCGGCGGGCGCCACGGGCAGCCAGTCGTTCGTCGGGTCGAGACCGACACCTTGACACGCCGCCCAGATTGTCGGGAACCGGTGCTCGAAATCCTCGATCATCGTCGCGTCGAGCCAGACGTGTTCGACGTTCTCGTCCATCATGCGCGCGTACATCGCGCGCGAAACGATGTCGCGCGGAGCGAGATCGGCGAGCGGGTGGGCGCCCGCCATGAACGCGGATCCCTCGTCGTCGCGCAGAACCGCGCCCTCTCCCCGCAGTGCCTCGGACAGCAGCGGTCGGGGCATCGACGGGTGGTGAAGGGCCGTCGGGTGAAATTGCACGAATTCCAAATCGGCACAGGCCACCCCCGCCCTGAGTGAAAGGGCTATGCCGTCACCCGTCGAAAGAGCCGGATTTGTCGTGACCGCGAAGCACTGACCAGCTCCACCGGTGGCCAGCACGGTGTCGAGGGCCCGGACGAATTCCACGCCACCAGTGGGGCTCAGGGCCAGGACACCCTCGCTGCGGCCCCGTTCGAGCAGCAGTTCGATCGCGAACCAGCCCGTCCGCACCTCGATGTCGCTGCGCTCGACCGCTTCCACGAGCGCCCGTTCGATCTCGGCGCCCGTGGCGTCGCCGCCCGCGTGGACGACCCGGGCCAGCGAGTGCCCGCCCTCCCGGGCCAGCAGGAGCTGGTCGCCCTCGTCGCTGGGTTCGGTGTCGAACCGGGCTCCCATCGCGGCCAGCTCCCGCACCCGATCGGGGCCTTCTTCGACGAGCACTCGGACCGCGTCGGCGTCGCAGAGCCCGGAGCCGGCGGCGAGCGTGTCGGCGAGGTGGAGGTCGGGTGAGTCGGGCGGCGCGAACGCGGCGGCGACCCCACCTTGCGCGTAACGCGTGGCCGAGTGCGACAACTCGCCCTTGGTGAGCACGACGACCGACATTCCCCGACGAGCCGCATGCAGCGCGGTCGTGAGCCCCGCGATGCCGCTCCCCATTACCAAAAGGTCGTGCACCCGGGTAATCCTACGTTGGGCGTGTCGAAACCCTACGTTGGGCTATCCAGACCAGCTACGCCGGTACGTATCCGGTTCCGAGATCAACGTCGACATCGTCGCCCCACACTCCGAGCCTGATGTTGTCGATCAGTCGCGTGCTCCCAAGTCGGGCTGCAAGCGCGACCAGTACGTCGCCGTTCACCGCTTCGAGCGGAGCGAGCTCGTGCGGGTCGCGGACCTCGACGTACTCGAGGTCGACGCCGGGCGCGGTGCCGACGGTCTGTGCGATCAGGTCCCGTAGCCGCTGCGGATCGCGCTCACCTTCGACCACCGCGTTCGCCGCGGCCCGCAACGCGCCGAACAACACCGGCGCCGCGGCGCGCTGTTCGGGTGACAAGTACGCGTTGCGACTCGAGCGTGCGAGCCCGTCGGCTTCGCGGACGAGCGGGCACCCGACGACCTCGACCGGCAGGTTGAGGTCGTCGGCCATGCGCGTGACCACCGCGAGTTGCTGCGCGTCCTTGCGTCCGAAGAAGGCCGCACTCGGGCCGACGATCGAGAACAATTTGGCAACGACGGTTGTGACTCCGTCGAAATGCGTCGGCCGCGCCGCGCCGCACAGGCCTTCGGTGAGGTGCTCGACGTGCACCGTCGTCAGGACGGGCCGCGTGTACATCTCGGTAGGCGGAGGTGCGAAGACGCAGTCGACACCTTCGGCCGAGCAAAGGGCAAGGTCGCCGGTCAGATCGCTCGGGTACCGGTCGAGATCCTCGTCCGCGCCGAACTGCAACGGGTTGACGAAGATGGTGACGACGACGAAGTCGCAGCGTTCGCGCGCGGCCCGCATCAGTGAGCGATGGCCCTCGTGGAGATAACCCATCGTGGGCACGACACCGACTGTGCGCCCGTCGCGGCGCGTCCGGTCACAGTGCTCGCGTAGCTCCGCAATCGTTTCGACGAACAGCACGTGCGAACCTCGCTCGGTTCCGGCCCCGTGGGTCCGGACTGGCGGTTCGGATGACTCGGGAAGCGTACCCGAAGGCGGAATTCAGGCGTCCGGAAGCTGGTCGGGTGGCGGCGCGGCCATGACGTCGTCGAGCAGGCGGTCGATCGCAGTGTCACGCCGGCCGGTGAGGCGCGCCGCCTCTCGGGCGAGCGCGCGGTAGGCGTCACGGTCGCCGGGGTCGAGGGCAAGGAGGTGCTGCTCGACCGTCGTCAGGTCGCCGCGGCTGATCGGGCCGGTCAACGCCTCGGCCGGTCCGAGCACGAACGCATTGTCGACCGATGCCTGCACGAGTGATCGGAATGCCTCGAACGGTACGCCGCACGACTGGGCGAGGCGCTCGACCTGGCCGAGCAGCGCGACCAGGTGGTTCGACGCGACAACTGCGGCCGCGTGGTACCGCACGCGTTCGCTGTCGGGCAGTTCGAACGTCCGCAGCCCGAGCAACTGGGCAATCTCGGTCGTCATGGGGTCGCCGGCGACTGCCGCCCACGCTCCGGGCAACCGCTCGAGCCCGGCACTCGCCGATGGAAACGACTGCAGCGGATGCAGTGCGCCGACGCGCACGTCGGGCCGCTGCTCGCGAAGCCGCTGGAACGCGTCGAGCCCGCGGGAGCCCGCAAGGTGAATAACGAGGGCGTGCTTCTCGAGTGAGGGCGCGGTCGTGAGCGCGGCCTGGTCGATCGCCCGGTCGGGAGTCGCGATGATCACCAAGTCCGCACCCCGACCGACTTCGGAAACGAGCGCGGCCCGCGACGAAAGCGCAACCGCGGCAGTTGCCGTCGACCCGGCATCGGGCGCGCGTCCCGCGACCGCGACGACCTCGACGTCGTGGTCGAGAAGTGCCAATGCGATCGTCGTGCCCGCACGTCCGGGACCAACGAGCGCGACGGTTCGAGGGATTCGAGCCAAAGCCACCCGCTACGTCGAAGGAAGAGTCAAGGTTACCGGAGCTTCGCGCACGTCTTCCGAGGCAACCATTGCGCGTACGCGTCCCGGGGCGAGGTCGTACAACGGCACGAGGACGAAGGCGCGTTCCCACATGCGCGGGTGCGGAATCGTCAACTCGGGGGTGTCGAGCTCGAGTTCGTCGTAGAGCAGGATGTCGACGTCGAGTGTGCGCGGACCGAAGCGTTCGGAACGCACACGGCGCGAATCCGATTCGAGTGTCTGCGCGACCGCGAGCAGAGCGCGCGGTGCGAGTTCGGTGTCGACGGCGACAACGGCGTTCAGATACGCGCCTTGCTCCGGGCCGCCCACGGGCGCGGTTTCGTAGACACGCGAGACGCCGACCATGGTGATCCCATCGGCGCGCGCCAGCCCGTCGACAGCACCCTGGAGATACGCGAGCCGATCACCGAGATTCGACCCGAGCGCGAGGTATGCCCGCGTCAACGCTCAATCCGCACGCCAACCGAGTCGAGCGCGGCGCGGACCGGCGGATGCAGCTTGCGGACTTCGACCGCCACGCCCAGAACACGCGGATCCGAAGCGCAGACCTCGGCGATCCGCTCGGCGAGACGTTCGAGCAGCGCGTAACTCTCGGAGGAAACGACGCGGCTCACCGCCTCGCACACGGCCGAATAGTCGACCGTGTCGTCGAGGTCGTCGCTCTTGCCCGCGACCTGGGCGTCGATGGTCAGCTCGATGTCGACCTGGAACGGCTGGGGCCGGAGCTGCTCCTCGGGGAGAACCCCGTGGACGCCCAGTTCCCGCAATCCGCTGATCAGGATCCGGTCCATGCGGGGAAACTATCCATGTTCCCTGCTTCGGAGCCCGAATGGCCCGATAATTGGAGGAGATGCGCCGCACCAAGATTGTCGCCACGATCGGGCCGGCGACGTCGACGGAGGAGGCGCTGCACTCGCTCCTCGAAGCCGGCGTCGACGTCGTGCGCTTGAACGCGGCCCACGGCACCCCCGACGCGCATGCCGAGCGAGCCGCGCTGGTGCGCGCGGTCGCCCGCGCACACGATCGCATCGTCGGTGTGCTCGTCGACCTCCCGGGTCCGAAGATGCGAACGGGTCCGATCACCGGCGCCGAGGCGGAAATCGTCGTCGGCCAGGAGTTCCTGCTGACCGCCGACAAGGTCGAGGGTGACGCAACCCGAGTCAGCACGACAATTCCCGACCTCGCGCAGTGGGTCCGGCCCGGTGACGAGATCTTCCTCGCCGACGGCGAGATCGTGCTCCACGCCGAGAAGGTCGACGGCGGCGATGTGCACACCCGGGTCGTGCGCGGCGGCATTCTACGATCGCGCAAGGGCATGCACGTCCCGCGTGCGGAAGGTCACGTCGACCCCTTTACCGAAGCCGACGCCCGCGCCCTCGAAATGGCTGTGCAGTTCAAGGCCGACTTCGTCGGGCTGTCGTTCGTACGGCGGCCCGAAGACGTCGAGAACGTGCGGGCGCGCCTGCCCAAGCGCGGCATCCGTCCGCAACTCGTCGCGAAGATCGAAACCGCGGTCGCGCTCGACCACCTCCCGGGAATCGTGGCCGCGGCCGACGCCGTGATGGTCGCCCGAGGCGACCTCGGGATTCAGGTGCCCGCCCGGCGGGTGCCGTTGATCCAGAAGGAGATCATCCGGTTCTGCAACATGTCGGGCAAGCCGGTCATCACCGCGACGCAGATGCTCGAGTCGATGACGCGCTCGCCGCTTCCGACCCGAGCCGAGGTGAACGACGTCGCCAACGCTGTCATCGACGGCACCGACGCGCTGATGCTCTCCGAGGAAACCGCCGTCGGCGCCTATCCGGCCGCGGCGGTTCGCACCATGGCCGAGGTGGCCGCCGCCGCCGCGGAGAGCTGGCCGCGCAACCGCGTCACGCCGGCCGGGGCCGGCGCCGCGATCGACGACGACCGTGTCGCCTGGGCCGTCGCGCACGCAGCCGTGCTCGCCGCCGAGGATCTGGGCGTCGCGGCATTGTTGTGCCCGACCCGCAGCGGCACGACCGCACGCCGGGTCGCCGCGTTCCGGCCGACGATGCCGGTCATCGGCATCTCACCCGACGCCGACGCGCTCGGGCGCCTCGCGCTCGTGTGGGGGGTCCGGCCGCTCGGTGTACCCACGATCGCCGACGAGCACTCGCACGTCGCAGCCGCGATCGAAGCCGCCCGGGCCGCGGGGATCGTGACCGCGTCCGATCTCGTCGCCGTTGTCTCGGCGTCGCCGGGCCCGCGGGCCGGTAGCACCGACGTCGTGCGTATCGTCCGCTGCTAGCGGCTAGTGGACCTCCACGGTTGGTGACGGTGGGCCGTGCCTTTCTTTTACTTCTTCTCTTAGGTGGGGTGGTTAACCCTGAAGGGCGGTGGCGCAGTGTCTTGCGGAGCGCGTGATGGGTGTGGGTTCGCCGGAGCAAGGCACTGCGCCACCGTCACCCAGCCCGCAGGCCAAGTGACGGTCCGTCCCATCAGCGGGTTAGCGGACGAGCTTCTCGTCGAGGGTGACGGCGATGATCTCGCGCCCCTCTGACCCGAGGCTGCGCTCGGTGAGTTTCTCGACCACAGAAATCGCGTGCGGCCCGTGTTCGACGAGACCGCAGTAGAGCAAGTAGCCGCCGAGCACGCCGATGGTGCGGTCGCCGAACTCCTCGTGATGGAGGTACAGCTTCTCCGACGGGTCGTCGAGAAACGCATCGACGGTCTCGTAGATCGTGCGGAGGCGCACACCCATCTCGTCGCGCGGGCCGATCGGCGTGTGCGCGTACTTCAGCCCCGCCTCTTCGTACGCGTGCAGGTTGTGCGGTGAGTCGAGCAACGAAACGACGTGCGTGTACTCGTTGACGCGGAGCCAGATCAACTCTTCCTGCCGGCGCACCTTGCGGTGGTTGCGGGCAAATCCTCCCGGCCGTTCCCCCGCCGCCAGCCGGTCCTTGATGACCCATGTGAAGTAGCGCGGCTGGAGCCCCTGCGCCCAACGCCCTCGCAATTGGCCGGTCACGCCGCGACTCCCGACTGCGAGACCCGATCGCACACGTCGAGCAACTGGGCCGCCCGCACCGAAGACGCGACGTCGTGCACGCGAACGACTGCGGCACCCCGTTCGAAGCACCACACACTCACCGCCAACGTTCCTTCCTCACGTTGTTCCGCCGGGAGGTCGCCGAGCACCCGCCCGAGGAACGTCTTGCGCGAAGCACCGACAAGGAGCGGCGCTCCGACCGCCACGGCCAGATCCGGGAGCGAGGCCAACAACGCGAGATTGTGCTCGAGCGTCTTGCCGAACCCGACACCAGGATCGGCCAGGATCGCGTCGCGCCGTACTCCGGTCGCAACCGCCGCGGCGACGCGCCCGTGCAGGAACTCGCCGACCTCGCGCGCGACGTCGTCGTAGGCCGGGTCGCGCTGCATGGTGCGCGGCGTCCCCTGCATATGCATGGCGACGAACCCCGCGTCGGCGGCGGCAACGACACTCAACATTTCCGAGTCGGCGCTGCCTGCCGACACGTCGTTCACGATCGACGCTCCGGCGGCCAACGCGGCGTCGGCGACGACCGCCTTCGTGGTGTCGACACTGACCGGTGCCGAGAGCGACGCGAGTTCCGCGATCACCGGAACGACCCGGCGGATCTCCTCCTCGGCGCCGACGGGCTCGGCCCCGGGACGGGTCGACTCGCCGCCCACGTCGAGCACGGCGGCCCCGGCCGCGACCAGCGCGCGGCCGTGCGCGACGGCCGCGGCGGAATCGAAGTAGCGGCCGCCGTCGGAGAACGAGTCGGGCGTGACGTTGACGACGCCCATGACGGCCCGGCGCGGAAGCATCGAGACTGTGAACCTGGTCCGCACGAGCGGAGACTACCGGGGCCGGGGCCGGGCGGGGCCGGGCCGGGCCGGGCTCAGCCGGTTCGGATTCCGAGTCCCAGGAGGGCCATCGCCTCGGCCCGAGTGGCCGCATTGTCCTTGAACATGCCACGAACGGCGGACGTGACCGTCAACGAGCCGGGCTTGCGGACGCCCCGCATCGACATGCACAGATGCTCGGCTTCGACCATGACGAATGCGCCGCGCGGTTCGAGTACCGAGGTGAGGGCATCGGCGATCTGGGTGGTCAACCGCTCCTGCACCTGCGGCCGCTGGGCAAACCCGTCGACGAGGCGGGCGAGCTTCGAAAGACCCGTGATACGCCCGTCGTCGCCGGGGATGTACGCGACGTGCGCACGTCCGTGGAACGGGATCAAGTGGTGTTCGCAGACGCTGTACAGCGGTATGTCGCGCACCATGACCATCTCGTCGTGATCGGCCTCGAACTGCACCACGAGGTGCCTCGCCGGGTCGTCGTGCAGACCCGCGAAAATCTCCCCGTACATCTCGGCGACCCGCCGAGGCGTGCGCTGCAACCCGTCGCGATCGGGGTCCTCACCGATGGCGAAGAGGATCTCGCGCACCGCTCGCTCGACGCGCGGGAGGTCGATTCCCGACTCCGACGGCGCGACGGAGTGGAGCGGTTGCGAGTCAGTCACGAGACCGGTCTAGCAGGGGGCGGATTGCTGGCGACCACCGAGGATGCGCTCCCCAGCGTGCGCCTGCTGTTCGCCCACTTCTTGACGTCGTCGAGCAGGTCGTCGACCTCGCTCGCGTCAAGCGTTTCTCGCTCGATCAGTGCCTCGGCGAGCCGGTCGAGGGCGACACGGTGCGTCGTGAGGATGTCGCGCGCTGTGCTGTGCGCCTCGTCGATGATTCGTCGCACCTCGGAGTCGACACGGGCCGCGACGGCCTCCGAGTAGTCGGCGGTGTGTCCGTGATCACGTCCGAGGAACGGTTCCGACCGCGACGTGCCGAGGCGCACCGTGCCGAGCTCGGCGCTCATACCGAACTCCGTGACCATGCGCCGGGCGATCGCCGTGGCCTTCTCGATGTCGTCGTAGGCACCCGTGGTCGGATCGGAGAAGTTCAACTCTTCGGCCGTACGCCCGCCGAGCAACATCGCGATCTCATGCCCGAGTTCGCTGCTGCTCGCGAGCAGCCGGTCTTCCGTCGGGAGCACGAGCGTGTATCCGAGCGCTCTTCCGCGCGGGATGATCGAGATCTTGTGTACCGGGCCGCGCATCGGGAGCGCGTGGCCGACGATCGCGTGGCCGGACTCGTGGTAGGCGATGACGCGCTTCTCGTGTTCCGACATGGCGCGGCTGCGGCGCTCCGGGCCGGCGAGCACACGCTCGATCGCGGCGTCGAGCTGAGCCGTACCGATCGACGCGAACCCCTGGCGGGCAGAAAGCAGCGCGGCTTCGTTGACAAGGTTCGCGAGATCCGCGCCGGTAAAGCCCGCGGTCCGGCGGGCGAACACGTCGAGGTCGACCCCCTCGGCGACGGGCTTGCCGCGCGCGTGTACCTGGAGGATCGCCTTGCGGCCTTCGAGGTCAGGCGTGTCGACGACGACCTGACGGTCGAAGCGGCCCGGGCGCAACAGCGCGGGGTCGAGCATGTCGGGCCGGTTCGTCGCGGCGATCAGGATCACGCCGGTCGACACGTCGAAGCCGTCCATCTCGTCGAGGAGCTGGTTGAGCGTCTGTTCGCGCTCGTCGTGACCGCCGCCCATGCCGGCGCCCCGCTGCCGTCCGACCGCGTCGATCTCGTCGACAAACAGAATCGCCGGCGCCGCCGCCTTTGCCTCCTTGAACATGTTCCGCACCCGCGCCGCGCCGACACCGGCGAACATCTCGACGAAGTCGCTGCCCGAGATCGAGAAGAACTCGGCCCCGGCTTCTCCCGCAATCGCGCGCGCGAGCAGCGTCTTGCCCGTGCCCGGCGGCCCGTACAACAGCACTCCCTTCGGGATCCGGGCACCCAACGCCTCGAACCGCTTGGGCTCGGCGAGGAAGTCCTTGATCTCCGCGAGTTCCTCGACGACTTCGTCGAGCCCCGCGACGTCGGCGAACGTCACGACGGGCTGATCCTTCTGGATCCCGCGCGCTCGCGAACCGCCGAAGCCGAACACGGTCTTGCCGTACACCCGGCTGATCATCCAGATGAGAATGCCGAAGACGAACAACAGCGGGACGAAGTCCCAGAACAGCCCCGTCCACGGCGAAATGGGCTGGCGTTCGACGCCCATTTCGAGGCCGGCCTCGACGACGTTGGCCGTCAGTTCGTCGGTGTACGCCGCCGGGAAGCGCGCGATGAACAGCGTGCCGTCGTCGAACTCGCCCTTGATGACGCTCGACCGCTCGTACATCGTCGCCTCGACGACATCGCCGTCGGCAATCGCCTGCTCGAACTCCGTGACGTCGATCGACTCGCGCTCTGGTCCCTCGTCGTCGCCGCCGGAACGCCAGACGACGAACAGTGCCACCAAGCCAAAGGCGATGGCGGCGAGAGCGGCGTAACGAATTCGTTTCGGCAACGAACCTCCCGGGCGGGCCCGATCAGGCTATCGCCAACTAGACGGGGGAATTTCCGCGGTATTCGGCAATGAATGGCAGGTTCCGGTAACGCTCGGCGACGTCGAGCCCGTACCCGATCACGAAGTCGGGCGGGATCGTGAAGCCGACGTACTTGAGGTCTGGATCGGTCCTTTGGAGCCCTTCTTTAACAAGCAGGGCACAGACTTCGAGGGATGCCGGATTGCGGGCTTTCAGGTTCTTGCGTAGGTACGCCAGGGTCAGGCCGGAGTCGACGATGTCCTCGACGATGAGGACGTGACGGTCGGTGAGGTCGAGGTCGAGGTCCTTCACGATCCGCACAACTCCGCTCGTGCGCGTCGCCGACCCGTACGACGACACGGCCATGAAGTCGAACTCCACCGGCAGGTCGATCGCGCGCGACAGGTCGGCCATGAACATGAACGCGCCCTTGAGGATGCCCACGAGCAGCGGCGGGTCGGCCCCATAGGCGCTCGTGATTTCCTTGCCCAACTGGCTGATCCGCTGCTGGAGCTCGTCTTCCTCGACGATGATCCGCCCGATGCTGGGATCGTGTGACTGATTCATGTACCGCTGACCTCGCTCGCCACCCAAAGGAACCGACGCGTGCGCGACGTCACCCGTACCCGATGGTCGATACGGTAACCGACGACCCACACGATTCCTTCGACCGGGTCGATCAGCACCGGGCGGTCGGCGCGGGCACTCGCCGGAATCCCCACTTCGGCCAGCGCGTCGTGCACGAGCTTCGACCCCGCGCCGCCGACGGGCCGGAACCGGTCTCCGGCGCGAGGCGAACGCATCGCAACCGTGTCGCCGACGGCGTCGGCGTCGAGCACGGCCGTGGTTCGGCCGTCGGGCCACGCGGTCGGTACGCCGTCTTCGATCCACGCCTCCACCGACCAGTCGCCGAACGCAGCCCGCCCGGGGAGCGAGAGGACGACCGAGTCGGGCCGCGTCGCGCCCGGATCAACGAGGTGCAGGCGGCCGCGAGCCCGTTCCACCCGGCGCCCGCCGGGAAGGTCGACGGCACGGCGCGCGCCCGAGATCACTTCGAGGACCGCGTCGACATGCGCGAGTGACGGCGGCGGCGGGCCCAGCCACCGGCGCACCGCCCGGCGCGCCAACGGTCGCGGCACCGAGAGCACCGCGTCGATGACAAGGGACGCACCTTCGACGTCGACCGCCGCGACCGCCATCGCGTCGAGCAGCTCGTCATCATCTCGGAGCACGTCGGCCTGGCGAGCGAGGACCTCGACGACGTCGCGGCGGGCACCGCTTGCCAGCCGGGGTACGACTTCGCGGCGCAACCAGACGCGCCGGTGCCGGACATCGCTGTTCATCGGGTCGTCGACCGGCGCGAGGCCGAGCCGCGCGCACATCTCCACCGTGTCGGAGCGGCGGAGCCGCAGCATCGGGCGGCGCAGGTGATCGCGCGCGGCGGGCATCCCGGCCATGCCCGCCGCGGCACTGCCCCGCAGCAACCCCAGCAGTACGGTTTCGGCCTGGTCGTCCGCCGTGTGGCCCACGAGCGTCACCGACGCACCCACCTCAATGCGCACCGATTCGAGGGCGGCGTACCGCGCGTCGCGCGCCCGGGCTTCGAGATTCGGCCCGTCGGCGAGGTGCAGCTTCACGAGGCGCATGCGCGCGCCGAATCGCTCAGCTGCCGCGCCCACGACCGCGTGGTCGTGGCCGGTCCCGCTCCTGAGCCCGTGGTCGACATGCGCCGCGACGACGTCGAACCCGGCGGCGCCCGCCAGCGCGAGCAGCGCGAGCGAATCAGCCCCGCCCGAACAGGCGACAACGACTGTCCCGGAGACATCGTCGAGAGCGACGAGCCGCGGAAGCCACGGCTCGACCGCGGAAGAATTACTCACGTTTCGAGCAAGTCGCCTGACGTCAACATGCGCAAGAGTTGAGTCGTGCTGCGCAGGCCGAGACGGTGAACGATGCGGCGCAAGCTGGCGTAAATGTTGCTTCGGCTCGTGCCGAGTTGTTCGGCCACCGCCGTCACACTGCCGGCTTCGCACAGCATCGTCAACAGTTCGCGTTGCTTCGGTGTCAGGTCGGACAGACGATGGCGCGCGTCGCTGATTTCGGCCGGTAGCGGCGTGCGCACGGTCGCGCGCTCGAGCCGAGTGAGATGCACCCGCGGCCCTGTCGTCGGGCCCGCGTCGTGACGTCCCGCCTCGATACGCGCCAACGACTCGAGCGCGCCCTGGCGCGCCTCGCGGCGCAACTCGTCTTCGGGCGGCGCATCCGGGCCGAGGACGTCATCGAGTGCTCCGATGAGATCGCGCGGGTGGAACGGCTTCGTGAGGTACCGCACCGCGCCTTCGATCGCGCCGCGGAGCCGTTCCTCGGCCTGAGAGAGCGCGGTCACCATGATGACGGGAATCGACGAGAGCGACGCGTCGCTCGCCTTCAGTTGCTTCAACACCGACCACCCGTCGGTGCCCGGCATCAGCACGTCGAGGAAGATCGCGTCGGGTCGCTGCTGCGTCACGGCGCGGAGTGCTCCCTCGCCGTCGGAAGCGGTCGTCACGCGATAGCCCTGCGCCTCAAGGTTCACCCGGATGACGTCACGGATGTCGGGTTCGTCGTCGACGACGAGGACGAGCGGCATACGGGCGACCCTAGTGAAGTCGAGCGATCGAACCGCGCTAGTGGGCAGCGGGGGCATGCTCGACTCGTTGCAGCCAGGCCTGCGGCGCCGTGAGTTCGTCGATCGTCGGGAGATTCTCCGGGCCGCGCCATGCGTGATCGATCGCCGAGGGTCCACCCAACTCGACAACTCCTCGTATGAATTTCTCTCCGACTTCGTACTGGCGCAGTTTCTGCTCCAGTCCGAGCAGCTTGTGCATGAATCCCGTGAAGCCGACGGAGTTCCGGCGCTGCTGGAGCACCCGGGCCATGCGCTCCTCGCCGGCGACGTGCTTCACGCCGAGGTCACTCATCACGTAGTCGCCGTGCCCTTCGAGCAGCGACATCAGCGCCTGCACCTGCGACAGCACGCCACGCTGCTCCGGCGACGCGAACAGGCCGACGATGCCGCCTTCGTCGAGCGGGTTGCGACCGCGGCGCAGTTCGTCGACGGCGTTCGACAACGCCCGCACGACCGACCGGGGATCGGGTTCGACCACTGACATTGCTTGCTGCGCGAGCGAGAAGAAGTGGTCGCGCAGCCAGGGCACGCCCGTGAACTGCGCCCGGTGCGTCGTCTCGTGCAGCGCGATCCACATGCGGAAGTCGCGGGGCCGGAATGCGAATCGCTTTTCGAGCGCCAGGACATTCGGGCCGACGTAGTAGACGGCGTCGCCGCCGGGTTGGTCGGGGACGAGCAGGTCGTACTGGCCGATGACGCGTTGCGACATGTACCCGAGCAGGGCACCGATCTCGGAACCCGCGAGCTGACGACCGATCGGCGCGATCGGACTGGACGCCATACGGGCGCCGACACGGTCGAGTAGCGGCGCGAGCATTTGGCGCATCGACTCGACGTTGGCATCGACCCATCCCTTGCGGTCGAGGACGATCGCGGTGACAGGCGCAGGCGCGCGCAACCCGGTGAACTCGCCGACCAACACTTCGGAACGGGCGGTGAACTCCGAGAAGTCGTCGTCGAGGGATGCTCCCAGGTACGAGTCGGCCAGCGCGTCGCGCCCGGCGACGATGCGGGCGACGCGTCGAGCAGTACCCCAGTCGACCGGTTCGGGTACAGCTACCGCGAGCGCTTCACTACTCACTCTTCGGGCGGCCCTTCACCTCGAGCTTGCCGACTTTGAACCAGTACTGGACCGTGAGCATGACGAGCCACGCCCCGAGTCCGCCGACGATGAGCGGCGCGATCCAGAAGAACCAGAAGCGGCCACCGGTCCGGTCAACGAGGGTCCACACGGCCATGGCCGTGACAGCGAGCCCCGCCACGAGGGCGGTGATCAACGACATGATGGTGGTCGGCCTCAACGCTCCTCCTCGACGCTTCCGAACATCGTAGAGCCGTGGCGGCAGGCCCCGAGGAACGGGCCGACACCGCGGGGGCCTACTGAGGAGCTTCGAGTCCGAGCGCCGCTGCGATCCGGGCCTTCAGGTCGTGCGGGACCTCTTCGTGGCACTTCGACACCACGACCCGGCGCAGCTCCAACTCGAAGGTGAAGCCGTTGGCGCACGGGGGACAGTCGTCGAGGTGGCGGGTGATCGCGCGCCGCCTCCAGACGGTGAGTTCTCCGTCGAGATACTCGTACACGCGGTAAATAGCGTGATCGCAGTCCATGTCGGCCTTTAGGCCCCCGTCGTGGTCTCGGCGCGAGGCCGCAGGTTGTTGCGTTCGGCGTACTCCCACAACCGCTTCTGCAGCTGCTTTCTTCCGCGATGGATGCGGCTCATCACGGTGCCGATCGGGACATCGAGGATCTCGGCGATCTCCTTGTAGGAAAAGCCCTCGATGTCGGCCAGGATCACGGCCATCCGGAACTGTTCGGGGAGCGCTTCGAGGGCTTCCTTCACCTCGGTGTCGGGCAGGGCGTCGAGCACCTCGGTCTCCGGCGTGCGAGCCGCGTTGACGCTCTCCAGCCCGCCCATCCGGCGGTACAGGTAGAAGTCCTCGACGTCGTCGAGGTCGACCTGGTCGGGCCGGCGCTTCTTGGCCCGGTACGAGTTGATGAAGGTGTTGGTGAGGATCCGGTAGAGCCAGGCCTTGAGGTTGGTGCCCTCGCGAAACCCTTCGAACCCGCGGTACGCGCGGAGGTATGTCTCCTGCACGAGATCTTCCGCGTCCGACGGATTGCGCGTCATACGCATTGCCGCCGCGTAGAGCGCCGGCATGTAGTCCATCGTCAGTTCGGAGAATTGGGCCTGGTCGGCCATTCCTATGGCTCCCTCCGCTCCCGTCCCAGGGGCCTTCGGCTTGCAGGACTTCGCTGCGTCCGCACGGTGCCTGCAGGGTACCCCCATGGCCCGGACGCATACGTCCCGGGCCTAACCTTTGTTCGTGCAGCGGGGAATGCTGCGCGGCATGGCCGCGTTCCGGTGGGGCGCTTGGGCGTGGCTGGCGATCGTCATGCTCCTCAAGCGCGACGAACTCCTCCGACCCGAGCTCGCGTTCGTGGTCGTCGGGCTCGCGTTCGCCTGGACGGTGGCCGCCACGGTGCTCGTCTCGCGCGCGCCGGACGTGTTGGAGACCCCGCCCGCACTGCTGACCGAACTCGCGATCGCGGCACTGCTCGGCATCGCGGGCGGCATCGTCTACGAACAGGCGACGACGGCAGGTGAGGCGTTTTCGAGCACGCGCACGATCGGGTTCGCGTGGCCGCTCGTCGGCATCATCAGCGCCGGCATCGTGTGGGGCGGTTGGGGCGGTGCCCTCGCCGGCGTCGGGGTCGCGCTCCCGCGCTGGTTCGCCCCGATCGTCAACGGCATCACATTCGCCGACTACGAGAGCCAGCACTGGTTCTCGCTCATGTCGACGACGTTGCTCTACGCACTCGTCGGCTCCGTCGCCGGCTACATGTCGACGTTGCTCAAACGGGCCGAGCGCGATCTGGCCGCGGCACGCGCGCGCGAAGACGTCGCGCGCACGCTGCACGACGGTGTCCTGCAAACACTGGCCGTGATCGAGCGCCGCGCCGACGATCCCGACCTCGCGCGTCTAGCCCGCGAGCAAGATCGGGAACTGCGCGAGTTCCTGTTCGGCGCGGGCCCGACCGCCGACCGCGGTGGCGCCGCCGACGTCGGTCCGCGCCTGCGGGCCGCGGCAGCGCGCTTCGAGGACGTGTTCCACGGCACGGCCGACGTCGTGCTCGCCCCCGATCTCCCCCACCTCGATGCGACGCGCGCCGACGCGCTCGCCGGCGCCGTGGGCGAAGCGCTCGTGAACGCAGGCAAGCACGGCGGGGCCGAGCGGGTGACCGTCTACGCCGAGCCGGACGACGACGGGTTCGTGTACTGCACCGTCCGTGACAACGGCCGGGGCTTCGACCCCGAAACGTTGACCGAAGGTATCGGCCTCTCCCGGTCGATACGCGGGCGTATGGAAGAGGTCGGCGGACGGATGGAAATCGAGAGCCGACCGGGAGCGGGAACGGAGGTGCGGTTGTGGCTGCCGTAAGAGTGGTGCTGGCCGACGACCATTCGATCTGGCGCAGCGGCGTACGCACCGACCTGGGCGAGGGCTTCTGGGTCGTCGGCGAGGCGAGCGACGCCGACGAGGCGATCGAGGTGATCAGACGCGAGAAGCCCGACCTCGTCGTGTGCGACCTCCACATGCCCAACGGCGGCGGCATCCGCGTCGTGAAGGAGTGCGGCGAGCACACGGTCGTCGTCATCCTCACCGTCTCCGAGCAGGAACGCGACCTCCTCGAAGCGGTCGCCGCGGGCGCTCGCGGCTACCTGGTCAAGAGCACGCCCGGGCCCGACCTGCGCGCGGCGTTGCTGCGCGCCGCGAACGGTGAGCCCGTGTTCTCACCCCATCTCGCGTCGTTGGTGCTCGGCGAGTTCCGCCGCATGTCGAAGGAAGCAACCGGCGCCAACCCGCTCTCCGAGCGCGAGCGCGAGGTCCTCCAGCACGTCGCCCGCGGCTACTCGTACAAGGACATCGGCGAGCGCCTGTTCATCTCGCCCAAGACCGTCGAGAACCACGTGCGCAACATCCTCGCCAAGCTCCACCTCAACCGAAAGCAGGAGCTGATCCGCTACGCCGTCGAGCACGGCATCGAATAACCCCACAATCTCCGAACTGGCGTACCTCAGGTAGACGGCGCCTGCCTGAGGCACGCCCGTTCGCGTGTTGGGGACGTCCACGCAGCGGTGGGGGCACAACCGGATGGGACGCCGGCGCGTCTCCATGGACGATCAGACCATGGAACGTGAACCGACCTCCTGGATCCCGGTGCCCGGCCCGCTGCTCGCGTACCCCGGCGGCCCCCGGCGCCCCATGTCGGCCCACCGCCCCCGCCGCGGCTTCAGTTTCCGCCGTCTGACCCGGGCCGCCTGATGGCACCCACCCGGCATTGGGGGGTTCGCCCGATGGGATCGGGGGCCTCCGGGCCCGATGCTCGGTGCATGACACAGCACACGATCTGGAACCCGCCGGCGAGCTACTCGCAGCTCCTCCGGGCCACCCGCCTCTCCTTGCTCGTCCGGGCGCTGCGCACCCCCGAGGCGGGCCGGTCATGAGTACCACGGCCAAGCCCCGCGCCACCGCCGCCGACCTCGCCCGGCTCACCCCGGACACCCGCGACCGGTACGTCGACTTCCTGCGCGTCGCGTCGATCGGTGTCGTCGTGCTCGGGCACTGGCTGATGGCCGTCGTGACCCTGAACAACGGCGAACTGAAGACCGAGAACGTGCTCGGCATGGTGCCCGGCCTCTGGATCCTGACCTGGCTGCTCCAGGTGATGCCGATCTTCTTCTTCGTCGGCGGCTTCTCCAACTTCACGACGATCGACGCGTACCGCCGCAAGGGCCGGGGCTACGGCGAGTTCGTCGCCAGCCGCGTGCAGCGCCTCATCCGGCCGGTCATCGTGCTGATGGCAATCTGGGTCCCGCTCGCGTTCGCGCTCGAGCGCGGTGGCATCGACCACGCCGTACTCGCCAAGGCCACGCGTCTCGTGTGCCAGCCGCTCTGGTTCGTCGCCGTGTACCTCGTCGTCTCCACGTTGGCTCCGGTCATGCGCGACCTGCACGCCCGTTACCGCGTATACGTGCCGGTCGCGCTCGTCGGCGCCGCCGTCGTCGCCGACGTCCTGCGCTTCGGTGCGAACTCCGGCACGGCCGGCTACGCCAACATGCTCTTCATCTGGCTGTTCGCGCAGCAGCTCGGCTTCTTCTACGCCGACGGTTCGCTTACCCAGATCGCACCCCGCCGGCTCGTCGCCATCGCGGCCGGTGCCGTTACGACCCTCGCCTTGCTCACCACGTTCGGCCCGTACCCCGGCTCGATGGTCGGCGTCGGCAAGGTCTCGAACATGTCGCCCCCGACCGTCTGCCTCGCAGTCCTCGCCGTGCTGCAAGTCGCGCTCGCAATGTTGGTGCGCCCCGCCGCGCAACGCTGGCTGCAGCGCACGCGGGTGTGGACGGCCGTCGTCGCCGGCAACGGCGTGATCATGACGGTGTTCCTCTGGCACCTCAGCGCGATGCTCCTCGCCGTCGCGGTGTTGCTGCCGCTCGGATTCCCGCAGCCCGCGGGCGGCACTGCGCTCTGGTGGGCGACGCGTCCGTTGTGGGTGCTCGCCGCGAGCATCCCGCTCGTCATCGTTGTCTCGCTGCTCGGCCGGACCGAGCGGCCCCGCCCGACGACACCCGTCGCCAACGGTCCGTACGCAGCGGTCGTCGCCGCGATCGGGGCGACGTTGCTGGCCGTCGGGATCATCGGCCTCGCACTCTCGAACCTCGCAGAACTCGAGCCGCTGCGGAGCTTCGTGCCCGCGGCGATGGGTCTGCTCCTGCTCCGGGTCGCCGTGACACACCAGGCGCCCGCACTCACCAAAGGAAACGCGCAATGACTGCCACACACGTAGAAGCGACTCCCGGTCGTCGGACCGGAGCACTCTGGGTCGCCGCGACCGGCGCCTTTCTGATCCTCGCCGCGGCGGCCGTGTTCGTCGCGACCCGATGGGACGACATTCCCGAGGGCGCCAAGCTCGCCGTACTCGTCGGGTTGACCGGCGCTGCGGTACTCATGGGTGACCGCTTGCGGACGAAGCTCCCCGCGACCGGCACCGCGCTTTTCCACCTCGGCGCACTGCTCATCCCGGTCGACGGTGCCGCGCTCGGATTGCGCATCGGGCTCGACTGGCCGGCACTCCTCTTCGCGAACGGGCTGCTCGCGGCGGGGGCACTCACGCTGCTCGCAACGCGCAGCCGTTCGACGGTACTGGCTGCCGCGGCGTCCGGCGGCGTCGTCGCGGCGGCCGCAGGTCTCGGCGCGATGACCGACATCCCGGCGCCGCTGATCCTTGCGCTCGCCGCGGCAGTGGGCTGCTGGTTCGCGCCGACCGAACGGCACGCGTGGGCGTGGGCGACGATCGCCGGCCTCGCGCCCATCCTCGCGTTCGCGCTGCACGACGTCGTCTCCGGTCGAGGCGTCGCCGAGGACATCGGCGTGCTCGCAGGCACCCCGTGGTACTTGTCGATCGCGGCCGGCATCGTGAGCGCCGCCGTCATCGCGCGGGGCGCGCAGCGCCGGAACGAACCGGCCCTCGCCGTCATCGGGCTGGCCGCGCTCGTCGCGCACGGCATCGCCGCGTGGAACGCGACCACGGTCCCCGAAGTGGTCGTCGTGCTCGCCGCGCCGTCGCTGTTCCTGTTGGTCGAAGTGGCCGCACTGCTCGCCAAACGCGACATCTTCTGGCGCGGTCCCGCCAACGTGGTCGGCATCGTCGCCGAAGCGCTCGCGGCAGTCCCGACAGTGATCGCCTTGTTCGCCGGCGTGGCCGTCGTGGCCCTCGACAGCGACCCGAATGGCCTGAACGCCATCGCGTGCGCCGTCACCGGCCTCGCGTGGCTCGTTGCAACTATCCGTCACGAACGCTGGGAACTCGCACCGCTCGCGGCGATATGGGGCCTCACGGCGGTCGGCGTGGCGACAGCCGACGCGTCGCTCGTCGCCGCGACCGCGTTCGGGGTCGCGCTACTGGCGATCCCGTTCGTCAAGCAGTACGCGATTCCGATCGTCGCGGGAATCGCGGCGTACGCGACCATCGTCGGCATCACGGACGCCGACATCGCACTCGGAGTCGGTGCCGCCTCGGCGTTGGTCAT
>JANNHK010000369.1:0-25056 GCA_031404355.1 Actinomycetes bacterium | reverse complement strand
CCCGGGTCCGCGCCGACCTTGTCGAGCAACACGATCATTTCGCGCATGACGTCGAGTGAGAGCGCGTTGCGCCGTTCGGGGCGGTCGAGCACGAGCCGGGCGATGCGTTCGGGAACGAGCCGGACTGCCATGCGCGCAGGTTACGTGCCCGGTACGGTTCCCCGCATGGGGTCAGGACGGTGGGTGGCCGTCGCATGTGCGCTCGCGCTGGTGGCGACCGGGTGCAGCAGCGGCGACGATGACGACGACGATGCCGCGAGCGCGCCGCCGACTCCGGCCCCGGCCGCATTGGGTCCCGCAGTCGAGGTCGGCGAACTCGAAGCGCCCGAACGGTGCGATCCGCTCGACACCCGCCACTGCCTGCTGCCGTTCCCGAGCGACACGTTCACGGTCGACGACCCGGAGAGCGAGACCGGTAAGCGGATAGCGCTCGTCGAGGAGTCGATGCCGGTGAACCAGGACGGCGAGCACGTCGACCCCACCGAATGGAATCGCAACGACGGGTTCAGTCCCGGCGAACCGATCTCGTTGTACGTGCCGGGTATCGACCTCGAACAGTCGGGGGTCGCCGAACTGACCGACATCGAAGCGTCGCTCGCGGCCGACGCGCCGATCGTGCTTCTCGACGCGACCACGGGCGAGCGCCATCCGTACTGGGCCGAGCTCGACGCGAGCGTCACGGCCGACGACGCGCGTGTGCTCTATATCCGTCCCGCGGTCAACTACCCCGAAGGTCACCGCGTGGTGGTTGCGCTGCGCGGCCTCAAGGACGCCTCGGGTGTCGCCATCGCGTCGCAGTCGCCCGTGTTCGAGGCGTACCGCGATCGCAACGCGATTGAGGTTGCCGCGGTCGAAGCTCGGCGCGATCGCTACGAGCAGGTGTTCGCGGATCTCGCCGATGCGGGACTCGAGCGCGACGACCTCTATCTCGCGTGGGACTTCACCATCGCGAGCGCGGCCAATCTCACCGAGCGGATGCTCCGTATCCGCGACGACGCGTTCGCAACATTGGGCGAGGAGGCCCCGGCCTTCACCGTCGACAGCGTCGAGGAGAACTCGGACGACAATCTGGCCCGCCGGGTCACGGGCACCGTCGACGTTCCGCTGTACCTCACGGGTACGGGCGAGCCCGGCAGCCGTTTCTTCGGTGCCGACACGGGGGCGTTGCCATCGCGCAACGGCGACGCGGTGTTCAAGGCCGGGTTCGACTGCATCATCCCCAACGCCGCCCTCGAAGCGCCGGCCCGCCTGTCGCTGTACGGGCACGGCTTGTTGGGCAGCGCCGACGAGGTCGGCGCGGGCAACGTGCGGGCGATGGCCGACGAGCACGACATCGTTTTCTGTGCAACGCACTGGATCGGCATGTCGGAGGTCGACATCGCGAACGCGATCGCGATTCTCTCGGATATCTCGCAGTTCCCGACGCTTGCCGACCGCACCCAGCAGGGCTTCCTCAACGCACTGTTCCTCGCGCGGGTGATGAAGCACCCGGACGGGTTCGCGTCACACGAAGCGTTCCAGGGCTTGATCGACACCAGCGACATCTTCTACGACGGCAACAGCCAGGGCGGGATCATGGGCGGCGCGCTCACCGCCGTGTCGACCGACTTCACGCGTGCCGTGCTCGGCGTGCCCGCGATGAACTACTCGACGCTGCTCCAGCGCAGTGTCGACTGGGACACCTACCGCGCCGTGTACGACCCCGCATATCCCGACGAGATCGAACGGGGTATCGGTCTGTCGCTCATCCAGATGCTGTGGGACCGGGGCGAGGCGAACGGTTACGCGCACCACATGACCGACGATCCGCTCCCGGGCACACCCGCGCACACGGTGCTCATGCAGGTCGCGTTCGGCGACCACCAGGTGTCGATGCACGCGGCCGAGGTCGAAGCGCGCACGATCGGTGCGCAGCTTCACTGCCCGGCGACGACCGACGGGCGACTGCCCGAGGTGGAGCCCCACTGGGGCCTCGAATGCATGGAAGACGCGTACGACGGGTCCGCGATCGTCATCTGGGACAGCGGCGCGCCCGCCCCGCCGACCGTGAACCTGGCACCGCGCGAGGGCGAAGACCCGCACGGCGACCCCCGGTCCGACCCGGTCGCCCGCCGCCAGAAGTCGGAGTTCCTCGCGACCGACGGCGTCGTCAATGACGTGTGCGTCGGCGAACCGTGTAAGACAGTTCCCTAAGCCGGTCGCTACACCAAGTCGGCGTCGGTCATGACTTCGACGAGCGCGGGACCGTCGTGGGCAAGCGCGGCCGTCAGCGCGTCGTCGAGTTGTGACCCGTCCGTGACCCGCACTCCGAAGGCGCCGCACAACTGGGCGTAGGCCGCAAAGTCGGGGTTGTGGAGCGACGTCTGCCACACGTCCCACTCGGCCGCGCGCTGTTCCTTGCTGATCTTGCCGAGTTGCGCGTTGTTGAGCAGCACGTGCGTGATGTTCATGGCGTACTTCACGGCCGTGGTCATCTCGGCGAGGTACTGCCCGAACCCGCCGTCGCCGGTAACGGCAACGATGGGACGGTCGGGAGCCGCGGCCCACGC
The DNA here is from genome assembly GCA_031404355.1 of Actinomycetes bacterium. Taxonomy (GTDB): domain Bacteria; phylum Actinomycetota; class Acidimicrobiia; order IMCC26256; family PALSA-610; genus JANNHK01. The sequence goes on along the minus strand of JANNHK010000369.1, from coordinate 22,507 downwards.
GCCCATCGCGGCGGGGAAACCGAACCCGATCGACCCGAGGTAGCCCGACATCAGCACGGCGTTCTGCTTGCATTCGAAGTAGCGGCCGAACGAGTACGTGTTGTTGCCGACGTCGGCCGCGATGACGGCGTTCGCGGGTACGAGCGCGCTCATTGCGGCGAAGATGGACGCGCTGTTCACACCCCGGCCCCGGTCGTCCTGGGCGCGCCGTTCCTTCTCGGCTCGCCAGATCGCCCGGCGCTCCATGACTTCGGCGCGTTGGTCGACGGTGTCGATGCCGCGCGCGTCGACTTCGCGCAAGAGGCGGCGGGCCGCGACACCGACGTGGGCGAGCACCGGGACGGTCACCGGGTGGAACCGGCCGAGCGCGGCCGCGTCGAAGTCAACCTGCACGATCGGCTTGTAGTCGGCAATGCCCGTGTGGTTCGAGAACGACGCGCCGAACACGAGGAGCAGGTCGGATTCGTTCATGCACCACGACGCGACGGGCGTGCCACTGCGGCCCAGCACCCCGCATCCGAGCGGGTGGTCGTCGGGAACGACGCCCTTCGCCTTGAACGTTGTCAGCACCGGGGCGTGCAGCCGCTCGGCGAGCGCGAGCACCGCGTCGGTGTCGAAGCGCGCACCGTGACCGACGACAATCACAGGACGTCGAGCTCGCGCGATCAGGCGCACGGCGTCTTCGATCGCGGCTTCGGGCGGCGCGACTTCCATATCCGGGATACGTCCGACCGGGGAGCCGACGCGCGCGTTCGCGAGCGCGGGGATGACCTGCACCTCGTCGGGCAGCACCAAGTGGGCAACGCCGCGCTCGACGAGCGCATGCTTACACGCGAGGTTCATCAGCTCGGCGTGGTCGGATCCGGCCTGCACCGTCTCGGAATACACGGCGACATCGGCGAACGCGGCTTCGAGGTCGAGGTCCTGGAACGCGCCCCGCCCGCGCACCTTCGACGGCACCTGGCCCGACAGTGCGAGCACCGGCGCGCGGTCGACCTTGGCGTCGTACAGACCGGTGAGCAGGTTGGTGGACCCGGGTCCCGCGATCGCGAAGCACGCGGCGAGCCGGCCGGTGAGCTTGCCGTACGCCGACGCCGCGAACGCAGCCGCACCCTCGTGGCGGATCCCGATGAACGTGAGGTCGCCGCGTACCTCGGCGACCCGCATCGCATCAGCGAACCCGAGGTTCGAGTGACCGACCATGCCGAAGACGTGCGTCACGCCCCACGCGCACATCGTGTCGACCATGACGTCGGAAACAGTGCGGGCGCGCGCCGAGTCGGGCACGAGCGCGACGTACACGCCGTCGTCGCGCACCTCGACCGGAAAGCACGCGGGCGCGTCGGTGAACCCGGGCGGAGGGACGCCGTCGTGGGGCGAGTAGTCGTAGCCGTGCCATGGGCAGCGCAACCAACCGTTCTCGATGGAACCCTCGCCGAGCGGACCACCCTGGTGGGGGCAATGGTTGTCGAGCGCGCCGTACCGACCTTCGTGGTGTGTGAGCGCAATGCTCTTGCGTCCGGCCGTGACTGTCTTCACTCGGCCTTCGGGTAACTCGTCGAGGTCGGCGACCTTGTGCCAGACCCCTTGGGGCTGACTCACGTACCCACACCGCCGTAGGGAATGCCCGCGAGGTCGGCCATGGCGCGGTCGAAGGTGGTGAGGTCGGCGAGTTCGAACTTCGACAGGTGATCGTGGCCGCACGCGCGGGCCAGTACCTGCATGAGCTCGACCGTCGCCCGCAGGTAGCGGTTCAGGCGGTGCGCGGCCTCGTCGACGGGAAGGCGGGCGCGCAGGTGTGGCTTCTGGGTCGCGATGCCGACCGGGCAGTTGTTCGTGTGGCACGCGCGCATGCCGAGGCACCCGATCGCCTGGATCGCCGAGTTCGCGATCGCGATCGCGTCGGCCCCGAGCGCGAGTGCCTTGGCAAAGTCGGCCGCGTCGCGCAGCCCACCCGTGGCGATGAGCGTGACGTCGCTGCGGCCGGCGCGATCGAGGTGGCGCCGGGCGCGGGCGAGCGCGGGAATCGTCGGGACCGAGATGTTGTCGCGGAACAACAGCGGTGCCGCGCCCGTCCCGCCGCCGCGACCGTCGACGATGATGTAGTCGACGCCGATCTCGAGCGCGGCATCGATGTCGGCCTCTATGTGCTGCGCCGACATCTTCACGCCGAGCGGAATGCCGTTCGACCGGGCGCGCACTTCGACACCGAACTCGCGAAAGTCGGCGACGGAGTGCCAGTCGGGAAAGCGCGACGGCGAAATCGCGGGCGTCCCTTCGGGCAGGTTGCGAACCTCGGCGATCCTGCCCTTCACCTTGTCGCCGGGCAGGTGCCCGCCCGTTCCCGTCTTCGCGCCCTGGCCCAGTTTGAAGTGAAACGCCTGGACCTTGCCGAGTACGTCCCAGTTCCAGCCGAAGCGCGCCGACGCGAGCTCGTAGAAGTAGTGCGAGTTCTCTGATTGCTCTTCGGGGAGCATGCCGCCCTCACCCGAACAGATACCGGTACCCGCGAGCTGCGCGCCCCGCGCCAGCGCCGTCTTCGCCTCCTGCGACAGCGCGCCGAACGACATGTCCGAGACGAAGATCGGGATGTCGAGGAACAACGGTCGTTCGGAGTTGGGACCGATGCACACGTCGGTGCCGACCGCTTCGTCGTCGAGGAGCGGAAGGCGCGCGAGCTGAGCGGTGACGAACTGGATGTTCTCCCACGACGGAAGCTGCTGACGGGGAACACCCATCGCCGCGACGTGCCCGTGGTGGCCGACCTTGTCGAGGCCGTGCGCCGCGAGTTCGTGAATGCGCATCACGTACGGCTCTTCCGGGACCATGTGCGGGTCGGAGTAGAGCCCTTGGTACACGTCGGGGTCGTAGGGCTGCGGGTGCTTGAGCCGCCACCCGATCACGTCGTCGCGGTCGACGAACAACTCGTCGTCGCGCAGCACCGACGGGAACTTCGTGAGCACCTCGGCGTTGTTGTACGCGCTCACGCCGGAGTCGATGCGGTAGTCCCAACCGTGCAGGCCGCAGATGAGGTCGTCACCGACGAGATTGCCGTCGGCCAGCAGCGCGCCGCGATGCAGGCACCTGCCGTACAACACCGAGTGCTGCTCGCCCCGACGGATGATCACGAGATCGACACCCTCGACCACGGCACCGACGGGTGCGCGTTCGGGAATCTCGCTCCACGTCGCGATGCGGACCAGGTTCACTCGCGTCAGTCGGCTAGAGGCGAACGCGACGGTCGGTTCGCCGACGGTCGCGCTTCATGCGGTGCCGCTCGCGTTCGGTCAGCCCGCCCCACACGCCGTACGCGGCTTCCGACTGGAGTGCGTAGTCGAGGCACTCGCGTTGCACCGGGCACGCCGCGCAGATCGCCTTCGCTTCGCGCGCCGACTCACCCCGTGCGGGAAAGAAGTCGACGAGCCCCGTGTAGTGGGCGCATTCCGCGCGTTGGCGCCAATCGTCGCTCAGTTCCTCGTCGACGATTGCGAGTTCGTCGAGGATGCTTGGTTCGACGTGCATGCGCATGCGTCTGACTATTCATCGCCGAGCCTGTGGGAAGGAAGGGGATAACCATGTGAGTTTCCTGTTGATAACCCGCAGAGTTACCCACCGCCATCCACAGGCTTGTGGAGAACCCGGACGGTTTCGAGCCACTCGGCTTCGGCCTCACCCATTGGCGTGGACGGCGAGCCGTCGACCATCGGCCACAGTTCTTCGGCGATGCGCCGGAAGTTGGCGGTCGCGCCCAGGCGGCCGAGAACCGCGTGTAACCCCAGGTTGATGCGTTGCGTGATGACCATCGACGGCGGAACGTTCGACGCTCTGGCCACGTGCGCGTACGGGCTCGACACGTCGAAGAACCGCCTGACGGTCTCCGACGCGTACTCGGGGTTGAACGTCACTTCCTCGTCATCGATGACGAACTCGTAGAAGTGGCCGAAGTAGCCGAGGACGTCGGCGTCGGTCAGCGAGGCGTCACGCTGGAGGATCGACCCCTCCTCGAGTGCCCGCCGGAATTTCGCGATGTCGTGGTCGAGCACCATCGCCTGGATGAGGGCCTGGAACAGCTCGACGTCGGCCGGCGTGTACCGCTTCACGAGCCCGAAATCGAGGAACGTGACCTGGCCGCCGGGCCGGAAGATGTAGTTGCCCGGGTGCGGGTCGCCGTTGAACGCGTGGAGCCGGTAGAGGCTGCGGAACACGAACCGAAAGATTGCCTCGGCCGCGTCGTTGCGTTCCGCCTGCGACCACTGCTCGACGTCGGCGAAGCGGGCGCCCGTCGCGAGTTCGGTCGTGAGCACGCGCGCGGTCGAGTGTTCGCCGATCACTGCCGGCACGTGAATGAACGGATGGCCCGAGTAGTAGTCGGCGAACAGGCGCTGGTTGTCGGCCTCGATCACGTAGTCGAGTTCTTCGGTCAACCGGTCGCGCAACTCGGCGACGAGCGGCCCGGTTTCGAGCCCGGGGAACATCAGGCCCAGCACACGGAACAACAGGTCGCCGTTCACGAGATCGGAACGGATGGCCTCGTCGACTCCGGGATACTGCACCTTCACCGCGACGTCGACGCCCGCGTGCGTGCGCGCCCGGTGCACCTGACCGATCGACGCGGCCGCGATCGGCGTGGGGTCCCACTGCGCGAAGACGCGTTCCGGAACATCGCCGAGCTCCTTGCGCACCACCGCGGCGCACAACTCGGGCGCCATCGGCGGTGCGTCTTGCTGCAGGGTCGCGAGCGCGTCGCGCATCGGCTCGGGCATCCCGTCGTCGAGATAGCTCGCCATCTGCCCGATCTTCATCAGCGCGCCCTTCATCTGACCGAGCGTCTCGGCCACCTGGGCGGCGGTGCGCATCTGGTGCTCGGCATCGAGCTCGGCGCGCCGTTCGTCGGTCGACGCGACCGAGCGGCGGGCCCGGTGGAGCGCGTACGACGCCCCGGAGCGGGCGCCGACCTGGGCGAGGCGAGCGTTGCGGGCGGCCAACCCCCTCCCGGACACCGCGGAACCGGTGGCAGCGCGGCGGCGGGTCCAGGCCACGGCGACGCCCGCGCCGGCGGCGGCCGCGAGCGACATCAGGACAATTCGCGAGCGGCGCACGCTTGGATCATCGCGGATGGACGGGGATCGCCCTGGCATTGGCCGGAACCCCGCTCGTACACTTGACCGCCCGGTCAAGACGTTGGGGATGTTGGGCGAGTCAACTCGTGGGGAGGCCCTCGCATGGTCGAAGTGCAGACATCGGTGGACATAGATGTGAAGTCGGACGAGCAGCGCGTCGTCGAGCTGTGCGATCAGCTCCTCGCGGAGCACGACCCCAAGCAGACACCGCCCGCCGAGTTCCTCGGCGCGCAGTTCGACCTCGGCCTCGGATGGGTGCACTTCCCCGAAGGCGTAGGCGGACTCGGCCTGTCACCGAAGCTCCAGAACACGATCAACGCCAAGCTGATGGCCGCGGGTGGTCCGTTCCCGTACGCGCGCAACCCGATCGGCTACGGCATGTGCGCGCCGACGCTGGTCGTGCACGCGACCGACGAGCAGAAGACCCGCTACCTCAAGAAGCTGTTCACCGGCGAAGAGATCTGGTGCCAGATGTTCTCCGAGCCGGGCGCGGGATCCGACGTCGCGAGCCTGTCGACGCGTGCGCTGCGCGACGGCGACGAGTGGATCCTCAACGGCCAGAAGGTGTGGACCACGCTTGCGCACGTCTCGCGCTACGGCATCGTGCTCGCCCGCAGCGATACCGAAACCGTGAAGCACAAGGGCATGACGATGTTCGTCATGGACATGCAGGCGCCGGGCGTCGAAGTGCGCCCGCTCGTGCAGGCGACGGGTGAGGCGGAGTTCAACGAGGTCTACATGACCGACGTGCGCATTCCCGACAGCGAGCGCCTCGGTGACGTGGGCGAAGGCTGGGGCGTATCGCTTACGACGCTCATGAACGAACGGGTGTCGATCGGCGGCCAGGTGTCACCGCGCGGCAGCGGCATGATCGCCATCGCGCTCGGCGCGTGGAAGCGCAGCTCGAAGAACGGCGACCCGGTTGCGCGCGACCAACTTCTCCGCTTGTGGGTCGACGCCGAAGTGAACCGCCTCACGAACCTGCGTGCATCGCAGAAGCGCGCGAAGGGGACGCCGGGGCCCGAGGGTTCGGTCGGCAAGATGGCGATGGCGGGGCTGAACCAACGGCTGATGAACTTCGTCATGGAGCTCATGGGTCCCGAAGCGATGCTCTACCCGGGTGGGTATCCGATGGATCGCCCGACAACGGCCATGGATCTCACGAAGCCCCAAAAGGCCTTTTTGCGAGTCCAGGCCAACTCCATCGAGGGCGGCACGACGAACATCATGAAGAACATCCTCGGAGAGCGGGTCCTCGGCCTGCCCGGGGAGCCGCGGCCCGACAAAGAGGTGCCGTGGAGCCAGGTTCCTCGCAGCTGACCTGCAGTAAGGCCCTCATTGTGCCGAAGGTCACTGCGATGCTCCTTTTCCGACGCGGCCGGTGCGTCGTGGCCTTTCTCGCCGCGCTCGTTTGCCTGTCCGCGACGGCCGCAGGAGCCCAGGAGGCCCCCGCGGAGACCCCGCCGACCACGGTGCCCGCCCCACCGCCGACCGTGCCCGCCCCACCGCCGTTCGACATGCCGATGGACGCGGGGCAGAAACTTGTCGAACAACGCGATCAGGCGAACCTCGCGATTCTCTACGGCATGGACGAACTCCCGCAGGCCGAGAGCGCGCGCGATGTCGTCCGCACCGAACTCGACCGGTTGAACACGCGGCTCACGGGCCTGCAATCCGACCACGCACGCACCGTGCGCGAGATCACGGCATCGAAGGCCCGGCTCACCGCCGCGGCCGCCGACGCGTACGTGCACGCGGGCAGCAACGGTGCGCACGTGCTCGAGCAGATGGCGGAAGCGCAGGATTCGCTCGACCTCCAGCGCGACATTCACCTCATCGAGACGTACGGTCGCCGCGAGATCGACGTGCACGACGCGCTTGTCGACGAGAAGGGCGACCTCGAGGACGACATCGAGACGGTTACCGTCCGGCGCGACGACAAGAAAGCCGAGTGGAACGAAGCCGTCGCCAATGCCGACAGCGTGCGGTTCGCGCTCGACATGGCACGGGTGAGCCTCGCCGAGGCCGAAGAAGGTCTCACGAAGTTCCACGAGCTCGCGATGTGGGCGAGTAGTCCGATCCAGGGCCCGAATTACCTCACGGCGTACCAGCTTGCCGAGTTCGTGAAGGCGTCGGGGACGACGCAGAACATCACGGTGTCGATCGAGGAACTCGCGCAGTTCTACATCGAGGAAAGTGCCAAGGTCGGCATCCGCGGCGGCGACGTCGCGTTCGCGCAGTCGATCCTCGAGACCGGGCACTTCGGCTTCGCGGGCAGCATGGTCGAACCGGAGGACAACAACTTTGCCGGTATCGGAGCCTGCGACTCGTGCAGCCGAGGCTTCCGGTTCGAGGACGCCCGTCACGGCGTGCGCGCCCAGATGCAACTGCTCCGCGTCTACACGGACGCCGACGTCACGGTCGACTCACTGCCCGACCCGCTCTTGCTTCCGGGCACGCTGCGGCTCGGCTTCCGTGGCGACGTGCAGTCGTGGTGGGACCTCACCGGTACGTGGGCGACCGCGTACGACTACGGCATCCGCGTGTACGCGCTCTACAGCACGATCGTGGAGTTCTCGAAGACGCTGCCGCCTCCACCCGAACCGCCCGTGGAGCCACCGCCACCGACGGGCTAGAACTCACGGCATGAAGTTCGCCGTGTTCACGGTCAGCCTTCCGGAATGGGCACCGAAGGAGGCTGTCGACGCGCTCGCCGAGGCGGGGTACGACGGCGTCGAGTGGCGTGTCACCGACGAGCCACCGTACGACGGTGCGCCGAGTTTCTGGATCGGCAATCGCTGCACGTGGCCGCTGGCTTCGTTCGTCGACGACGCGCCGCGGCTCCGCGCGCTCACCGAGGACGCCGGTCTCGCGATTCCGAACATCGGCACCTACGTTCAGTGCACCGACCTTGCGACCGTCGAGGTCGCGATGCGCGGCGCGGCGATCGTCGGGTCGCCCTCGATCCGCGTGCAGGTGGCGCGCTACGACGGACTCGGCCCCTACCTCTCGTTGCGCGACGAAGCCCGGCGCGCGTTCGACGACATCGCTGTGCTGGCCGCGCGGCACGGTGTGCGGGCCCTGGTCGAACTGCACTTCGGGACGCTGCTCCCGAGCGCCAGCGCGGCCGCCGCGTTCCTCGACGGTCTCGACCCCGCCCACGTCGGTGTGATCCACGACGCCGGAAACCTCGTCTTCGAGGGATTCGAGTCGTACCGGATGGGCCTCGAAGTCCTCGGCTCTTATCTCGCGCACGTGCACCTTAAGAACGCGTCGTGGACGCGCCACAAGGAACGGTGGCGCGCGTCGTTCGCGCCGCTGCGCGAGGGAGCGGTTGACGTGGACGCGTTGTTCGGAGCGTTGCGCGCGGTGGGCTACGACGGCTGGGTCTCGTTCGAAGACTTCTCGACCGCGCAACCGTTGCTCGAGCGGACGCGTGACAACCTGGCGTTTGTTCAGGCCGTGATCGCGTAGCGCGGCACCGCCGCGAGCGCGTCGATCCAGCGCGCCAGCGCCCGTTCCAATCCCGCGCGTGCCGCGGCAGGGCGGCGGGCGAGTACGTGAGCGGCGTTCAGCGTGCACCGCACCGTCACGATGGTGTTGTCACCGTCGGGGACGAACGTCCACCGCATCGTGCTCGGGCCGGACGCCGTGTCGGTCGACCACGCGAGCTGCGACCCGACCCGGAACGCGGTGATCTCCGAGCGGGCACGCGTGCCGCGCCACACCCATTCGAAATCGCGTGCCGGTCCGACGCTTGCGCCAGGGGCCACCCAGGACACGTCGGGGTGCCACGTCGTCCACTGCTCGACCGCGGCTTGACGAGCCCACAAGGTGGGGCTGGGAACTGCAACTCCCCGTTCCACGGTGACCACGACGGGTCCGCGCATCAGGCTCCTTGCACGTGCACGCGAATTTGGGCACGAGGGCCACTCGGCACGATAACCAGCGTCTCATGCTCGTGCCACGAAAGTTCCTCGAACGGCTCCCAACTGCCGAACGTCATCGCGCGCGCAACGTCCATTTCGCGGGCGATGCGCTGGAAACAGCACCGATCGACGTCGATGAGCCACCGAGACCCATCTGAGTCGATCGCCAGGATGCCCCCCTCGAGCTCTCGTCCGAACGTATGCAGTTGCTCGAGAGGGGCCGGCCTGGCCGTGCTCCGGATTGCGGCGGGGGAGACCACTGGATGAAGCGTGCCCATCCCGAACGACAGCCATGCCGCAGGACTGTTGCAGTTACGCGACAAACCCGCGGAACCCCCGGACCGCCGGGGGTCGCCGGGCGGGGCATCATGGTCCCTTATGGCTTCCCGCCTGCTTGTCATCGAGGACGAGGCCCCTGTCCGGGCCATGGTCCGGTTGATCCTGGAAGACGAGGGTTTCGAGGTGATCGAGGCCGCCGACGGCGAGGAAGGCCTCGAACGGTTCGCGAGCGAATCGCCCGATCTGGTCCTCGTCGACCTGCGCCTGCCGGGTACGCACGGGTTCGAGGTGTGCCGGGCGCTGCGCGCGTCGAGCGATGTCCCCATCATCATTCTCACGGCCCAGGTCGACAGCCACGACGTCGTCGCCGGCCTCGAAGCGGGCGCCGATGACTACGTGACGAAGCCGTTCGTCGCCAAGGAACTGGCCGCGCGCATCCGCGCCGCGCTCCGGCGCTCGACGGCCGTCGGCGGCGGCGACTCGCCCGCGGTGCACCTGATCGGCAGCATCGAGATTCGCGAAGAGGCCGGGGTGGTGCGCAAGGACGGCACCGTGTTGCACCTCACCAAGACCGAGTTCCGGCTGTTGTGCGAGTTCGCCGACCACGCCGGGCTCGTGCTCTCGCGTGAGCAACTGCTCGAGCGGGTGTGGGGGTACGACTACCTGGGCGACAGCCGTTTGGTCGACGCGCACGTGCGGCGCCTCCGTACGAAGATCGAAGACGATCCCGCGAACCCGACGTTGCTGCGCACGGTGCGCGGGTTTGGATACAAGATGACACGCCCGGGTGACGATGGCGACGACGGCGCGTGACGGGCGGGGCGGGCTCGGGCTCCGCGCCCGCGGCACCGTTGCCTTCGCGCTGCTCGCACTCGTACTCTCGGCGTCGCTCGCGGTCCTCACGTACTCGATCGCCCGTTCGTACCTTCTCGACCAGCGCGAGTCGCTCGCGTTGCGCCAGGCGTTCATCAACGCCCCGCGCCGCGAACGAATACTTGCGGGCGAGCGACCCCGACGTCCCCGACCTGCTCGCCTCGCTGCCGAGCAGCAGCGGCAGTTACGTGGTGCTGCGCGCCGAAGGCGAATGGTTCGCGCTCTCGGTCGGTACGGGACGCGCGGTGCTGCCCGAGTCGCTGATCGCGGCGACCGACGACGGTGCGGCCGCGCGCCAACGCGCGGTCATCGGCGGCGACCCCGCGCTCGCCGTGGGCATTCCGCTGCCGGCGGCCGACGCTGCGTACTTCGAGGTGTTTCCGTACGACGAGTTGGAGAAGACGCTCGCGACGCTCGGTTACTCGCTGCTCGCGGCCGCGACGATCACAACGATTCTCGGAGCGCTCGTCGGCTCGTACGCGAGCCGGCGGGTCTTGCGGCCGCTCCGCGGGTTCACCGTCGGTGCCGCCGAACTCGCGCGCGGCAACTTCGAGACGCGCCTCACCGCCCCGGGCGACAAAGACCTGGCGCCGATCGCCACGTCGTTCAACGAGATGGCGGAGGCGTTGCAGAAGCGGCTCGAACGAGAGGCCCGCTTCGCGTCCGACGTCACCCACGAGCTGCGTACGCCGCTCACTGCACTCTCAGCCGCCGTCGAGGTGCTCGACCGGCGCGCCGACGAGCGCTCGCGCCCGGTGGTCGACGTGCTGCGCACCCAGGTCCGCCACTTCGAGCAGCTCGTGCTCGACCTGCTCGAGATCTCACGGTTCGACGTGGGCGCGGCCGAGCTCAACGCCGAGCAGGTGTCGACGACCGAGTTCTTCGAGTCCGTGCTGCGCGGTCTGCAGAAGGAGTCGGTGCCGCTCGAAATTTCCGACGACGCGCCGGCCACGTTCCGGCTCGACAAACGTCGCGTCGAGCGCGTCGTCGCGAACCTCGTGGAGAACGCCGACCGGTACGCCGGCGGCCCGACGGGCGTCGAGGTGAGCGGGGTCGACGGCCTGTTGCGGATCGTGGTCGACGACGAAGGACCCGGGATCCCGCCCGACGAGGTCGACGCCGTCTTCGAGCGATTCCACCGGTCGACCGCGGTGAGCAGCGACTCGGATCGCGGCACGGGCCTCGGGTTGGCGCTGGTGACCGAACACGCGGCGCTGCACGGCGGGCGGGCGTGGGTCGAAGCCCGCGAGCCCACCGGCGCGCGCTTCGTTGTCGAGATCGCGGAGCCCCCGCTGTGACGCGCCGCTCGACAGTGCTCGTGGTTGTCGCGTGCGCGCTGGCCGTCGCGGCCGGGTGCGGCGTGCCATCCGATGGTGATGCCCGCTCGATAGCGCCCGACCAGTTGCCCGAAGGCCTCGGCGCGCCCGAAAGCACGACGACGATGCCGGCGCCGGAGTCGACGCAGATCGTGCAGCTGTTCTACGTGCGGCAGGGTTCGCTGGTGCCGACAATCGACGAAGTGCCGCTCAACGCTTCCCTCAACGAGATCATGGCGGCCCTGGCGAGCGGGCCGGTCGACGAACTCGCGAACGTCGGGTTCCGGTCCGCGCTCGGAGGCGCCGACGTCGTGCGCGGCGTTTCGCTGTCGGGCGGTGTCGCGACCGTCGACCTGACGCCGGCGTACACACAGATTCCGCCGGCCGATCAGGTCTTCGGCCTCGGAGAAATCGTGCTCACGCTCACCGCGCAACCGGGTGTCGGTCAGGTGCAGTTCACGCTCGACGGTCAGCCGATCATCGTCCCGAGCGCCGACGGCACCATCGCGGCCGGACCAGTGTCGCGCGACAACTACGCCGCGCTCCTCGCCGCCTGACGGCGCGTGGACGCGCCGCGGCCCCGGACGATGCCGGGGCCGTGATGTGGGGGGTGAACCCAGTGTGAGGGAGAACCTGGCAGCAACGATGGCGCACGCTGTGAGGTTGTTGTGAACGGCTCAGATGCAGTAGTCGCTGGTTGCGCCTGACACCGCATCGCCCGGCGGCAGGCTGCGCACCCGTTCGGCGTCGACGGCGGGCAGCAGGTCGAACCAGCAAACAGCGTAGGGCGCGAGTTCGGGGCCACGTTCGCTCGCGAACGCGGGGTCCTGCGCGGCGGCGTTCTGCGCGCGCAGGTCGTACACGCCGAGGTCGAAGGATGTGTTGGCCGTCTGCGGGAATCCGACGGCGGTCGCGAGCACCTGGCCGGACGTAACGGCTACCGGCGGTTCGACGGCGTTCGTGCGCGAGTCGTCGACGGCGGGTTCGGGCAGCGTGTCGGCCACCGCTTGGAGCGCGGTGTCGAGCGTGAGCAGATGGTCTACGCGGAACATCATCCCGCACGGTGCTATCGCGTCGAACAGGTATTGCACTTCGCCCTGTTCGATGTAGCGACTCGCCCGCACGATCTGCGCGTCGAACGGTGCGACGACCGCGACGCCGTCGTTGGCTACACCGTTGAATATGAGGCCGCCGTGCGGCTTGTAGTTCCCGCCGCGCGTTTGCCCCGGATAGAGGGCGGCAGTGGCGAGCGCGAGATCGGCCGGCGCGACGATCTCGAGCGGATCGGTACACGCGGGGGGAGTGCCGCCGAGCGCGGTCCACGCCGTGCCGTCGAAGCCCCATGTGACCGAGCTGGCATCGTCATGGGAGTCCGCGACGGGCGTAGTCTCGGGGCCGCGCTCGTCCACCGTCGTCGCCGTGTCGTCGGCGTCTGTTTCGGTGTCGGTCGCACCGGTGTCGTCGTCGCCTCCGCACGCGCCGAGCGCGAAGACCCCGACCACCACAAGCCCGATTGCCGTCGTTCGCATTCACCCCCATCGGCGAGAACCGGGTCGGGATTACTCGCTCGTTGGGCCTTTGAAGGCCGGGGGTCGTTTCTCGAGGTGCGCGGCGAGGCCTTCGGCCGCGTCCGGGCCGCCGAACCCGTAGAACTCGTATGCCAGCGACGCGTCGAACGCGGGGCCCTGGGCGCGGTACCAGTGGTTCAGCGTGTGCTTCGTCCAGCGGATAGCGCTCTGCGCGCCGGCTGCGAGTGTGTGCGCGACCTCGAGTGCGAGCGCCTGCTCTTCACCGTCGTCGACGACGAGCGACACCAGGCCGATGCGCTCGGCTTCTTCGCCGGTCAGCGTTTCGCACGTGAGCAGGTAGTACTTCGCCTTGGCCATGCCGCAGAGCAGCGGCCAGCAGATTGCGGCGTGGTCGCCCGCCGCGACACCGAGCCGCGTGTGGCCGTCGATGATGCGGGCGGTCCGCCCGGCGATCGAGATGTCGGCGAGGAGCGCGACGACGAGTCCGGCACCGACCGCCGGTCCGTGGATGGCCGACACGATCGGCTTCGAGCAGTTGACGACGTTCATCACGATGTCGCGGGCCTCGCGCATGACCCGCGTGCGGGCGGCGTAGTCGTCGGTCATGTCGCGCAAGAGGTCGAAACTCCCGCCCGCCGAGAACGCGCGGCCCGCGCCCTGCACGATCGCGACGCGCACGTCGGGATCGCGGTCGACGGCGAGCCACACGTCGGCCAACTCGCGGTGCATGTCGGCGGTCACCGCGTTGAGGTTCGGGGCGTCGAGCACGACGCGGAGGATGCCCGGCTCGGGGTGTTCGAACGTCAAACTGGGGAACGCGGCGTAGCGGTCGGTCATGGCCCGAGCGTACGCTCCCCTTCATGTTGACCTGGAAGGTCGGTGACTCGACGGTGACTGCGATCGTCGAAGCACGGACCGACGGAATCCCGCCGCAGTTCTTCTTCCCCGACGCGACAGCCGACGACATACGCGGCTGCGGTTGGCTGGACGAGCGCTACGCGTCACCCGAGGGGAATATCTCGCTGGCCGTTCAGGCGTTTCTCGTCGAACTGCCGGGCCGCACCGTGCTGGTCGACCCATGTGTCGGCGATGGTAAGCAGCGCATGCTGCCGTTCTGGAACAACCTCGACCTGCACGCGATCAAGAAGCTGGTCGCCGCGGGCGTGACGCCGGCCGACATCGATCTCGTCGTGCACACGCACCTGCACGCGGATCACGTCGGTTGGGACACGCATCAAGAGGATGGCGAGTGGAAGCCCACGTTTACGAGCGCCCGCCACGTCTACGTCGATGACGAGCTCGACTATTGGCGCGCGGCTGAGCAGCGCGTCGCCGAAGATGTGTACGCCGACTCGGTGGAGCCCGTGATCGATGCCGGGCTGGCCGACATCGTGAGCGCGGACCACGATCTCGGCGACGGCCTCCGGCTCTTCTCGACGCCCGGCCACACACCCGGCCACGCGTCGATGGAGATCGAGCGCGCGGGAGATCGGTTGGTGATCAGCGGCGACATCTGGCATCACCCCGTGCAAGCGGCCCGACCCGATCTCGCCGAGATCGGCGATTGGGACGTACCAATGGCGCGCGAGACGCGCAACGCGTTTCTCGACGAGTACTGCCGCGCCGGTGTTCCGATCGCGGGCACGCATTTCGCCAACGCACCCGTCGGCCGCATTGACGCCGACCGCGGAACGTGGCGCTTCGTCGCTGAATGACGGAGTCAGGTGTGGCCACGAGCCCTGCTATTCCGTTGCGCCGAGGCGCAGCGAGGCATTTACATAGCGTCTCGTGACGAGCTCCAAGCACAAGCCCGCGCTCTGGGACGAACGCGTGGCGCGGGCGTACGACGCGGGGTCGACCGACATGTTCGACCCTGCGGTCCTCCGCCCAACGGTCGACTTTCTCGCGGATCTGGCCGGCGATGGTGCCGCGCTCGAGTTCGCGATCGGTACCGGCCGGGTTGCGGTGCCGCTCCGGGAGCGAGGGATGCGGGTATCCGGGATAGAACTTTCGCCCGCGATGGCCGCGCAGCTCGGCAGAAAGCCCGGATCGGCAGATATCGACGTCACGATTGGCAGCTATACGAACGCGAAAGTCGACGGGCGGTTCAAGCTCGTGTATCTCGTTTACAACACGATCACGAACGTTCTTACGCAGGACGAGCAGGTCGAAACCTTCTGCAACGCGACCGCGCATCTGGAACCCGGCGGCTGCT
This sequence comes from Actinomycetes bacterium, assembly GCA_031404355.1. GTDB lineage: Bacteria > Actinomycetota > Acidimicrobiia > IMCC26256 > PALSA-610 > JANNHK01. The sequence continues at coordinate 7,246 of JANNHK010000369.1, read as the reverse complement.
TCGTCATCGAGGTCGGCGTCCCCGACCTCCAGCGACTACCGCCCGGTGAGCGGGCCCGGCCGTTCCTCTTGGAGCCGAACCATCTCGGCTTCGACGAGTACTACCTCGATGAGCAGATCCTGTACTCGCACCACTACTTCATGGCCGGCGACAAGCTGGAGTTCTTCAGCGGCGCGTACCGCTACGTCTGGCCGTCCGAACTCGACCTGATGGCGCGCATCGCAGGAATGCGCTTGCGCGAACGCTGGAGCGGCTGGAACCGAGAACCCTTCACCAGCGAAAGCCGCTCCCACATCTCCGTATGGGAGAAGACGACATAGCCTCGGTGCATGCCGGTCAAAGAAGGTCCCATTGCACCGTTTCCCGAGGGCACCGACCCCGACGAGTACGACCGGCTGCGGCGCCGCGTGCTGTGGAAGATGCCGTCGGGGCTCTACGTCGTCGGCTCGACCGACAAGGGCGAACGGCGCAACGGCATGACGCTCAACTGGGCGACGCAGGTGTCCTTCGACCCGAAGCTGCTCGGCATCGGTGTCGAAAAGGCGGCGTTCACCCACGAACTGATCGCGGCGAGCGGCGTGTTCGCCTTGTGCATCATCGACCGCGAAGACCGCGCCATCGTCCGCAAGTTCACCAAGCCGGTCGAGGTCGACCTCGCGGCCCGGACGCTCAACGGCTTTTCGTACGTCGACGGCCCGGCGACCGGCGCCCCGGTGCTCGCGCAAAGTGTCGCGTACGTCGAGTGCGAGGTGCGCAACCCGGTCGAGGTCGGCAACCACACGCTGTTCCTCGGCGAAGTCGTGAACGCCGCGTTCCTCAAAGCCGAGGAAACTGAAGTCCTCCGGATGGAGGACACGAGGATGAACTACGGCGGCTGACACTGATCTTGGCACCCTGACCAGGACCTCTACAGGCCACGCGATGTCGGCACGACATATTGGGGGTGAACCGCGGGTCGGAATCGACGCTGCGCTGCCCGGCCCGGACCGAGGGCACCCTGACGCGGGGTGCGGCCCTCACCCGACGGGTCTTTCGCGTCGTCGTCGAAGGGGAGGCGCGGGGACTCGTCGATTTGCGGTGCGCGCCCGGTGAGCGGCTGCCGCCCGACCTCGAACTCGGCGAGAAGCTCAAACTGGCACTCGAACTCGAACGCTCGATACTCGAGGTCGAGGGCCGTGTGAGCGCGCGTAGCGGCAGCACGCTGCAGATCGCGTTGAGCGGCAAGCCGACCGAGTTGCCGCGCCGGAGGCGCTACACACGCGTCCGCATCAACCAGGACACGACGATCCGCGTCGAGCGCGACGACGGACGCGTGCTCACGGTCCCGGCCAAGATCGTCGACCTCTCGCAGGGCGGCTGCTCGCTACGCGTCGACGTTGTCGTTTCCGCCCACGTCGCGATCACGGTCGAAGCCGAACTGCCGGTCCGGGTCACGCTGCCCGGCCGGGTGATCCGAGCGGGCGGCGGCGAAGGCGTGCCGGGCACGATCGGTGTCCGGTTCGACGAGTTGCCCGGGGCGCTCCAGGCCACGCTTCAGCAGTTCCTGCACGACCACCGCCGCCGATACGTCGCGTAGCTCGACCCGGTTTCGCCGGTTGGATCTAGGCTCCGGCCATGACCGACACGGCGGCACCGCGCGACAGTTCCGAGCACCACGGGTTGCTGCACAACTGGAAGTACGTGCTCGCGACCACGAATCCGCCGCGCGGCCATATGGACCCCATCTCGAAGTGGCTGTACCTGACCCGCGCCGGCGTGCTGCCGATGACGCTGGTGTCGGCCGCGCTCGCCGGGTTGATCGCGGTGTACCGCGACGCCGACGTTGCATGGGGGTGGTTCGCTCTCGCCGCGATCGGCATCGTGCTCGCGCACATGTCGAACAACCTCATGAACGACCTGTTCGACCACCAGGTCGGAACGGACCGCGAGGACTACCCGCGCAACCTCTACTCGCCGCACCCGGTGCTCTCGGGCGTCGTCACCCGCGGCCAGCTCAAGCGGTACGTACTCATCGTCAACGTGCTCTGCCTCGCGATCATGATCATCCTCACCGCCGCGCAGGGCTGGCCGATTACCGCGTTCGCGCTCGGCGGGTTCGTGCTCTCCGCGGCGTACACCGCGCCGCCGCTGCGGCTGAAGAAGCGCGGGCTCGGCGAACCGACCGTGCTCGTCGTCTGGGGTCCGTTGATGGTCGGTGGCTGCTACTTCGCGGCGACCGGCGAGATCCCCGGCGCCGTGTTGCTCGCGTCGCTGCCGTACGCGTTGCTCTGCACGACGGTGTTGATGGGCAAGCACATCGACAAGATCCCGTGGGACGAGCCCGACGGCACCAACACCCTGCCCGTCATCCTCGGCGAGTCGCGGGCCCGGGCCGTAACCAAGGGCATGTTCGTCGTCTTCTACCTCGGTGTGATCGCGCTCGTCGCGACGCAAGTCATGCCCGTCGGCGCGCTGCTCGTCCTGGCGTCGCTGCCGGTGATGGCGAAGGTCTGGAAGGCGTATTCCGAACCGAAGCCCGACGTGTCGCCGATGCCGAACCCCGTATGGCCGCTGTGGTTCGCGGCCATCTCGTTCCTTCTCACCCGTCGGGCCGGCGGTTTACTCGTCCTCGGGTTGATTGCAGGCGCAATCCTCGGTTGGTGAGACCCCACACGGGGTTTCGCGATCTCGCGCTCGCGGCGATCGCCGCGTTCGCGTTCGGGTGCACGATCCTGTTCAACCGGGCCGTCGCGCGCGACGGGTTGGCGCCGAGCGTCGCGCTCGGTATCCGCTTCGCCGTCGCCGGCACCCTGCTGATTGCAGTCCTGGCCGTGATGCGCCGGCCCCGGCTACCGCCGCCCGGGGAGCGGGCGATCGCGATCGGACTCGGGTTCGTGCTCTACGCGGCCGAGTCGACGTTCTTCTACATGGGTCTCGAACACGGCACCGCGGCCGCGGTCGCGCTGATCTTCTACGCGTACCCCGCGGTCATCGCCGTGGTCGAAGCACTGCTCGGCAACGCCCGCCCGACCCGCCGCGTTGCACTCGCGCTCGTGCTCGCCGTCGGCGGCGCGGTGACGGTCGCGATCGGCGGCGGCCGGGTGACGATCACGCCGTTCGGGGTGCTGTGCGTGTGCGCGTCGATTGTGCTGTTCTCGACGTATGTGCTGGTGAGCGATCGGTTCCTCGTGCGCACCGACTCACTGACCGCGGCGACCTGGACCGCGCTCGGCGCGTCGGCCGGGGTGCTGACGATCGGACTCGTCCGCGGCGAGCTCGAGCCGCCGGGCGGCGAGGCGTTCGCGGCGCTGGTGGCCAACGGTTTCGCGACTGCGGTCGCGTTCACGTTGTTCTTCGTGGTCCTCGGCCGCATCGGCCCGACCCGCACCGCGATCGTCATGGCCCTCGAAGCCGTCTCCGGCGTCGTGCTCGCCGCCATTTTCCTCGACGAGTCCGTCCGCATGCTCGTCGCCATCGGGGGCGTCGCGGTCCTCGCGGGTGCAGTGCTGGCGGCGCTGGCCGCCCCCCACGACTCGGAACTGGTCCCGTAGACCTAGCAAATACGGACAAAAGCCGCGCGATAGGTACGTGGTCGGGTGAGAACTGGCCAGATGACCAATATCGCCGAATCCGCTCGTCCCGCACTCTCAAGGAGCCAACACGTTCTGGGAGGCGCGGGTGGGAACTTGGAGTCGGCGCATGGCAGTGCTCGCAGTCGCGATCTCGGTCGTTGCTGCGGGCCTCGTGGTCGCACCGCCCGACCCGCCGGTGGCAGGCGCGCAGACAACGCCTCCCGTCGTCGCGTTCCAAACGTTCACGATCGCGATCGGTGACACGGTCGAGCCCGACCAGCCCGCCGAGGGCGCCGGCCGTCTCGATACGCCCGGTTCGGAAGACATCTACACGTTCACCGTGACGTCGCCGCGCTCAGTGACGCTGGTGCCCGCGCCGAGTGACTACCGCGTCGGCGCATGGCTCACCAACGCCGATGGCGACCAGGTTTGGGCGGGCGACCTATACCAACCGACAACGTGGTACCTGGACCGACCCGGCCAGTACCGGCTGGCAGTGCGTTCGTCCGACCTCGTTACGGCGCGCACCTACGGGTTCTCCCTGCTTGCATCCGAGCGCGACAAGGCCGGACAGTCGTTCACGATCGCGATCGGCGCCACCGTCGGAACCGATCAGCCGGGAGCGGGCGCGGGACGCCTCGATGTTCCCGGCGCCGAAGACAGCTACGTGTTCAACGTGGCGTCGGCGCGCTCGCTCACGCTGATGCCGAATCCGAGCAACTATCGGCTGCACGTGTGGTTGACCGATCCCGACGGCGACCCCGTGTGGTCGGGGGACTTGTACCGACCGTCGACCTGGTACCTGGCGCAGCCCGGCCAGTACAAGCTGTCGGTGCGTTCGGACGACTTGGTCACGGCTCGCACGTACGGCTTCTCACTGGTTCCTTCCGAGATGGACAAGGTCGGGCAGTCGTTCGACATCGAGATCGGCGACACGGTCGAGGCCGACCAACCGGGCGCCGGTGCCGGCCGGCTCGACGCGCCGGGCGCAGAGGATGTCTACAAATTCGACATCACCGCCGCGCGTTCGGTGACGCTGATGCCGAATCCGAGCAACTACCGCGTGGATCTGGTCTTGACGAGGTTGGTTCCGCCCCCCGGTGGTGTCGGGGCGCCGACGAGCGAGGCCGTGTGGTCGGGGAACCTGTACGTACCGACAACGCTGTACCTCGATCAACTCGGCGATTACCGCTTGTCCGTGCGTTCCGACGATCTCGTGACGTCGCGCACCTACGGCTTTCACCTGCTCCCCGGCCCGGAGCGCGACCCGGCGGCGACTCCCTACGACACCGCGATCGGGGCCACGGTCGCGCCCGATCAGCCCGCCGCCGGTGCGGGACGCATCGATCCTGCCGGTTCCGAGGACGCGTACTCGTTCTCGGTGACTGCCCCCCGTTGGGTCGTGTTCGAGCCTATCTCGGGTGGTTGTGGAGTACGCGGCGCACTGACGGATCCGAGCGGTGACCTGGTCAGCCTGCTGTGGATGTGTTCGGGGTCGACACGGATCTACCTTCCCCATGCCGGCCAGTACCGAGTCGCGGTCCGCGCCACCGATCAACTCGCGACGCCGTCGTATTCGTTCCGACTCTCGGCCTCCAAAAGTGCTGATCCCCCTCAGGAGTCGACGCTGACGCTCGACACGACGATGGCGGGTGCGCTCGAATCGCCGGGCGGACGCGACACCTACGACTTCTCGGTCGCGTCGCCGCAACGCCTCGTGTTCCAACCCCTTAGCGGGGGCTGCGGGGTCAACGGCCTTCTTCTGGACCCCGACGGCGACCTCGTCGACACCTTCTGGATGTGCTCGTCGTCCACGACGGTGCGCCTTCCGAAAGCAGGCGCCTATCGCTTCACCGTGCTGTCGACGAACGAGCACGACACCCCGAACTACTCGTTCAAGCTCCTGACGACCGATCTCGAAGCGCCGGCGCAGGAATCGACCCTGACCCTGGGCACGCAGACGTCAGGCGCATTGGAGTCACGCGGTGGCCAGGACCGCTATCGGTTCTCGGTCACTTCGCCGCAGTGGCTCGTGTTCGAACCGGTTTCCGGCGGATGTTCGGTCCAGGGAACGCTGACGAACCCGGCCGGCGATTTCGTCGACACGCTCTACATGTGCTCGAGCCCGGTCCGTGTGTATCTCGCTGCCTCGGGTGAGTACGAGTTGACGGTGCGCTCAACCAGCCCCGAGACCACCCCTGCCTATGCGTTCAAGTTGTCTGCCTCGCGATTCGATCAACCTGCGCAGCCGTTCTCCATCGCGCTCGGAGGTCTCGTCGCCACCGACCAACCGGGTCCCGGCGCCGGGAACATCGAGTTGTCCGGGTCGGAAGACGTGTACGCCTTCTCGGTCTCGAGCGCGCGGGCGATCACCCTCGACGGCGTCTCCGGAAGCTGTTCGTTCGAACTGACCCTCTCGAACGCGAGCGGGGACTATGTCGGAAGCGGACGCGCCTGCGACGATCTCGCCGTCACGTTGGACACCCCCGGCGAGTACCGAGTCGCGGCCCGCGCGTACGCGCTGGCTGGAACCGGCAGCTACTCGTTCCGCCTCGTCGACCGAGGCGTCGCCGGCCCGGTGAACCCACCGGTCGACAGAATTGCCCTGACGCTTCCGGCCACCGTTTCGGACGGCGTTCCGGGCCCGGTTGCCGGCCGGATCGCGACCACCGAATCCGACGTGTACTCGTTTGCCGCGCTCGCCGGCCATCGCTACCGCTGGGAGCCGACTGGCGGACTTGCAGTCGCGCGGGTGCGAGATGCAGCCGGTCGAGAATTCAGTTCCGGGAGCCTCAACGGGGGTGCCAAGGAATTCGTTGCTACTCGGGCGGAGACGGTCGCGATCACCGTCAACCCGAACAGCGGATGGACCGGGCCCTATGGGTTCACGCTCCAGGACCTCAGCATCGGCACACTCGATCGTCGACCGCTGACCTACGACGAGCCGGTTACGGGGACGTTTTCCGTGCCCGCTTCGCGCGCCGTGTACTCGTTCGCGGCGACGGCGGGCCAGCGGCTCTTTCTTCGACCCACCGCGGGCTCGGGCGATCTCGAGGTGCGCGACGAGTTCGGCCACCTCGTCGCCAATCGCCCGCTCAGCTATCCCGGGCTCGCGTTCGCCGCGCCCCGGTCCGGGGACTTCACGGTCACGGTCGTGCCCAGCACCACGTGGACGGGGGAGTACGGGTTCGTCCTGTTCGATCTGAACCACGGTCCGGTCGAACGGTTCGAGGTTCCCATCGCGACGCTCGTGACCGACGGTACGCCCGCGCCCGGTGCCGGACGCATCGAGACGATGGGCGAGCGCGACGTCTACTCGTTCGACGCCTCGGAAGGCCAGCAGTTCTTGTTGCGGCCCGCGACCGGATCGGGCAACTTCTACGTTCGGGACGGGTTCGGCGCCCTCGTCGCGGAGCGTCCCCTCAACTACCCCGAGATCGCGTTCACCGCTCCCCGATCGGGCAGCTTCTCGATCACCGTCGTTCCCAACGACACGTGGACGGGCGACTACTCGTTCACGTTGTTCGAGGTCGGCGCCGACGTCGACCACTTCCCCTTGACGATCGGTACCCCGGCGCTGCGCGGACTGTCACGCTGGGCGACTGGTGGCATTCATCTGGCCGCTCCTGCGCATCCCTGCGCGCGCGGCATTTGTGATTCCCTTCACGTCACAAGCGACGTAGATTCTGTCCGAG